>JAXDRN010000084.1:0-37149 GCA_034090985.1 Rothia sp. (in: high G+C Gram-positive bacteria)
TGTTTTTCAGTAGGAATGTTATTATGGGAGAGATAAGATTTAATCTTCCGGAGCACCTTCTCGCCATCAGTTTCACCTGCCTCAGTGGAAGATCTGAGTTCATCTACAGCGAGTGGAGCTACTTTACCAGGCACACCTAAGGTTGCAATGATAGACGCAGCTACCAAATAAACCCGGTCGTTCTCAGAAATTCCTTTTTCATTCTTATAAATGTCATTATTAAGCCTGCGGAGATTAGTCTCAATTTCTTCTTCACGCCGCTGCTTAATAGCTTCTTTCTCCTCATCGGAAAGATGAAGGTTCTCAATAATCTCAACAAAATTCTGGAAGTTACGAGGCTTTAAGAAAGAGAGATCATCGTATCTGCCAACTTCTTGACCAGCACCATGGTTTTCCTTACCCACATAATAAACACCAAATTCAAGCGTTAGCTGACCAGCTACATCCTTATAGCCGGTAATACCAATAGCAATAATCCGCTCATAGTTAGTGTGGTGCAGAATAGCATTTGCATAGTGAACAGCACCATTTACCGCATAGTTATTTATGTTCTTATAGTGAGCTTCGTCTTTGATGTTTATGTTCTCTACCTGCCCAGTAGAGTTGAGTTTAACGAGCTTGCCCTCATAGCCCTTATACTCAATTAGAACAGGCCAGTCATTCAGCTCCCCGTCCCTCAAAAGCAGCTTGACGTCCGGGCGGTTGCCCCCCCTCCACCGTTCTTTGACGCATAGCTTGAAAGAGCCTTCTCAATCTCTTCATTCAAAAACTCTTGTTCCAGTTTATAATCCAGCTTGTAGCTTCGAAGCTGATTATTAATGAAATCAGCAACCTGTGGCTCAACAGACTGCGCTTTACCCCTAGCCATTCTGATTAACTACTTTCTCTCATGAAGTGTCCTGCTCAGAATATACAAAAAGCAGAAAATTCGATTCATCTTATGCAATATGGTGCAGGATAAAAATAACATCCTGCACCCTAAATAACTCACTACAAAAAGCGAAGGAGCGAGCAAGCTCACCCCCTCCCCCGAGGCCCGCTACGCTATGGCCTCGGAATAACAAATATTTTATTTCCCCCTGTTGGGGAAATCAGCAGAGGAGCTCACTACGTTCGCGAGCTCCTCGCCTCGCCGCTGCGCTATGGTCGGCGAATAAATTGATTTTCTATTTCGCCTTTTGGCGGAAAATCAATTTATTCCCATTCAATTGTTCCCGGGGGTTTTGAGGTCACGTCCAGAACCACACGGTTCACCTCAGCAACCTCATTAGTAATCCGGTTAGAAATCTTAGCCAGCAGGTCATAAGGCAGGCGTGACCAGTCAGCAGTCATCGCATCCTCAGAAGAGACCGGGCGCAACACAATCGGGTGACCGTAAGTACGGCCATCACCCTGAACACCCACAGAGCGGACGTCCGCCAGCAGCACCACCGGGCACTGCCAGATCTCCTCATCCATGCCAGCGGCAGTCAGTTCCTCACGCACAATCAGGTCAGCAGCCCGCAGGATATCCAGGTTCTGCTTATTAACCTCACCAATCACGCGGATGCCCAGGCCGGGGCCGGGGAAAGGCTGGCGGGCAACAATCTTCTCAGGAACCCCCAGCTCGCGGCCAATAGCGCGAACCTCGTCCTTAAAGAGGGTGCGCAGGGGCTCAACCAGCTCAAACTGCAGGTCATCAGGCAGACCACCCACATTGTGGTGAGACTTAATATTGGCAGCGCCCTCGCCACCGCCAGATTCAACAACATCCGGGTAAAGGGTACCCTGCACCAGGAACTTGATGTCGGTACCTTCCGCACCAGCCTCTTCAATCAGCTTGCGCTGGGCAGCCTCGAAGGAGCGGATAAACTCGCGGCCAATCGCCTTACGCTTAGCCTCAGGCTCAGTAATACCGGCCAGGGCACCCAAGAAGCGCTCTGACTCATCAATGGTCACAACCTTAATACCCATGGTTGAGGCGTAGTCCTGCTCCACCTGCTCACGCTCGCCCTCACGCAGCAAACCGTGGTCAATGAAGAAGCAGGTCAGCTGGTCGCCCACAGCCTTGTGAACCAGGGCAGCTGCAACAGAAGAATCAACGCCACCGGACAGGGCGCAGATGACCTGGTCATCGCCCACCTGCTCGCGGATCTTAGCAACCTGCTCCTCAATGATGTTCCCAGTAGACCAGGTCTTCTTCAGGCCCGCCACGTTGAAGAGGAAGTTCTCTAGGGCCACCTGGCCGTAGTCAGAGTGCTTAACCTCGGGGTGCCACTGCACGCCACCAAACTTGCGCTTCTCATCCACAAAAGCTGCAACCGCTGCGCCGGGGGTCTGGGCCAGCACCTCAAAGCCTGCAGGGGCCTCAGAAACAGAGTCGCCGTGGCTCATCCACACGTTTTGGGTCTTAGGGGTGCCAGTGAGGAAGGAAGAATTCTCGGCACAGACCACTGCGTCAGTTGCCCCGTACTCGCGCAGGCCGGTCTTAGCCACAGTGCCGCCTAGGGTCTGGGCCATGACCTGAAAACCGTAGCAGATACCAAAGACAGGAACGCCAGCTTCAAACATGGCAATATCGCCCTTGGGGGCGCCATCCTCGTAAACAGATGAGGGGCCGCCAGAGAGGATGATAGCAGCCGGGTTCTTAGCCAGCATCTTCTCAGTGGGCATGGTGTGGGGAACAAGCTCAGAATAAACGCCAGCTTCCCGCACGCGGCGGGCAATGAGCTGAGCGTACTGGGCGCCGTAGTCAACGACCAGCACGGGGCGCTCTTCGAGCTCCTCAATGGGGTTGTGGGTAGTCACAGGTATATACCTTTTCATTGGGGTTAGGGCCCGGCTACAGGGGCAGGTCGCCCAGAGCGGAACCTAGGGAAATCCATACTTCTATTCTAGAGGATTATTCGATAGCTACCGCAGGAGCAGACTCACTTCTGCCCCTTGAATAAGCCCCCAGAAGGTTTAGTAGCGCTTGGTGGCCTGCGGGTTAGCCTCAAGCAAGGCTAGGGTTTCTGCGTAAATGCGGCGCTCCACAATGAAAGAGAGGAAGGGAACCACACCGCCAAGGGCCATCACAATCATCTGCGGTAGGGCCCAGCGCATCAGCAGCCACAGGCGGAAGCAGGAAAAGAGGTAGACAACATAGAACCAGCCGTGAATAATCAGAATCCAGGTTGAAATGTTCAGTCCGCCCTCAAGGTTACCTGTTTCAAGGTTTAGCCAGCCCAGGGCCACCGTCTGCCCGGTCTGAGCGTCCTGGGCAGCAGCTACCAGATCGTAGCCAAAGATGTAGCGGCTCACCATCTCTGCCACCAGCAGGAGCAGGAAGGTGCCAGAAATCCAGGCGCACCACTTATAGAAGGTCAGGGACCCCCGAATCTGAGACTCAGTGCCCCCAAATTTCTTACGAACCGTAAAGGCCGCCCCGGCAGGGTTCTGAGCCCCAGCTGCCAGGGTCACCTTCTTTCCGTCGGTGCGTTCAACAGGGCGGGGAGTAGGGTTTTGATTCACTGCTTACTTTCCTCAGGGTTGATGTCATCAAAAAAGTAGTAGGTTTGATCCGCCGGATCAAAATAGTAGGGGCGGCCGGTTACCGGATCAGTCCAGTACTGGCCCTCATACTCAAAATAAAGGGCAGGATCCTGCTGCCGCTGAGCCGAATCCTTCAGCAACCTAAACCAGAGGAAGAGGGCAAAACCGGCAAAAACCAGCCATTCAAGGGCGTAGAAAATGTTGAGCCAATCCACCGAATCATCTGTGACCTGCTCAGCACCCACCGGCTGAAGCTGACCGCCCCCATCAAGCAGGCTAGCTGAAGGACTCAAGCTACCCTGCTCGGTCAAGGGTGTAGGGCCCAGGGCTTCAGAATCAAGAGTCAAAATCCCGTTGTAGAGGGCAGCGTTCCACACGTTCGTCAGGTAAGAAGAATTAGCTGAAGCTAAAACCCTCTCCTTGCCCCGGTTCTCTTCAGAAAGGTCCTGGCTGGTCAGGGGCGGATCATTAGCTACCAGCCGGCCGGCAAGAGTAATCTGCCCTTCCGGTTCCTGGGGGATCTGAGCTTCAGCCGTCCACCCCCTGGCCACCGCAATCCCCCGCGGCCCCTGGCCCAGGCTAGTCTTTACCTGCTGGCTGCCTTCAGGGATGAAGAGGGCAAGAACCCAGTAGCCCTCTTGGCCGTCCTTGAGCTTGCCCTCAACCAGGTAAGAGGAGGCAGGCAGGTAGCTGCCGGTCACCTCAACCATAGAGTCCACATTAGCCTGAGTCAGCACCTGGTAGGGGGCCAGCACCTGCTCAAAGGGCTGAACCTTATCCTTAGCCGGGTCAGCACTTACCATCCCCAGGGTAGATGAGTTCAGCTGCCAGGCGCTGAGCATCACAAAGCCACTAGCCAGGGCCAGGACCGCCAGCAGGCCAAGGAGCCAGCGGGGCGTCAAAGCAGTCTTAAGCACAGGGTCTCTTTCCAGATGAAGGGTAGGTAGAAGGCAAGCTGCCCCCTCCCGGCCAGGGCCAGAAGAGGGCAGGGTAAAAAGGACTACTTCACGTAAGGAGTCACATTGACCTCAATCCGCTGGAAGGATTTCAGGTCAGTATAACCACAGGTTGCAAGGGCCTTCTTCAGGGCCCCCACCAGGTTTACGCTCCCATCAGTGTAGGCTGAGGGGCCGTAGAGAACCTCCTCTAGGCTGCCAACAGTACCCTGGTAGGTTCGTACCCCCCGGGGGAAGTCCTTAGAATGGGCCTCGTTCCCCCAGTACCAGCCGGCGCCAGGGGCCTCAGCTGCCCGGGCCAGAGGGGCCCCAACCATAACAGCGTCCGCCCCCATGGCCAGGGCCTTGACCATATCACCGCTCCGGCCCAAGGAGCCATCAGCGATCACCTGAACGTAGCGGCCACCAGACTCATCCAGGTAGTCAGAGCGGGCGGCAGCAACATCAGAAATAGCGGTCGCCATAGCAGCCTGAATTCCCAGGCCCTGACGGGTGGTTAGGGCAGCCCCGCCACCAAAACCAACCAGAACACCGGCAGCGCCGGTTCGCATCAGGTGCATAGCCGGGGTGTAACCGGTTACCCCGCCAACCATAACCGGAACGTCCAGCTCATAGATGAACTTCTTCAGGTCAAGCGGTTCCCGGCTGGCAGAAACATGCTGGGCAGAAACAGCTGCACCGCGAATCACAAAGAGATCAACACCAGCCTTGACCACAGTCTCATAAAATTCCTGGGTCTTCTGGGGGGTCAGGGCACCGGCAACGATTACCCCTGAGTCCCTAATCTCGGCCAGGCGGGCTGTGATGAGCTCAGCCTTAATGGGTTCAGAGTAGATCTGCTGCATCCGGCGGGTAGCTGCCGGGGCATCCTCAGCAGGGAGGGAGTTAATCTCATCCAAGAGGGGCTGGGGGTCCTCATAGCGGGCCCACAGGCCTTCAAGGTTAAGAACACCCAGGCCGCCTAGCTTACCCAGGGCAATGGCGGTCTGAGGGGACATGACCGAGTCCATGGGGGCCCCAATAATGGGGGTGTCAAACTTAAAGGCATCAATCTGCCAGCTGGTATTGACGTCCCGAGCGTCCCGAGTGCGCCGGGTAGGGACCAGGGCAATCTCGTCTAGGGAGTAGGTGCGGCGGGCCCGCTTGGACATACCAATCTGAAGGTCAGTCATCTGCTTCTTCCTTTCACCGGACGCTGCCGGGTCAGGCGGACCCCTCAGCCCAAGACAGCTGGGAGGTCCGCTGCCGTCTTAGCGGCGGTAGTTGGGGGCCTCGACAGTCATGGTGATGTCGTGGGGGTGGGATTCTTTCAAACCAGCTGAGGTAATGCGTACAAACTGGCCCTTATTCTTCAGCTCTTCAACAGTGTGAGCCCCAACGTAGAACATGGTCTGGCGCAGGCCGCCTTCAAGCTGGTGCAGAACTGAAGAGAGGGGACCCCGGTAGGGAACCTGCCCCTCAATGCCCTCAGGGATTAGCTTCTCTTCACTAGAAACATCAGCCTGGAAGTAGCGGTCCTTAGAGAAGGACTTCTTCCCCCCACGGGACTGCATAGCGCCCAGGGAGCCCATGCCCCGGTAGGCCTTGAACTGCTTACCGTTCACAAAAATCAGGTCGCCGGGAGACTCAGCAGTACCGGCCAGCAGGGAACCTAGCATCACAGAATCAGCGCCAGCTACCAGGGCCTTACCAATCTCACCAGAATGCTGCATACCACCGTCAGCGATCAGGGGAACCCCGGCAGGGATAGCGGCCTTAGCTGACTCATTGATGGCAGTAATCTGGGGTACGCCTACACCGGCAATAATGCGGGTGGTGCAGATAGAACCGGGGCCAACACCAACCTTGACCGCATCAGCGCCAGCGTCAATAATGGCCTGGGCACCGGCCCGGGTAGCAGCCTGGCCGCCAACAACATCAACGTGGGCAGCAGCAGGGTCCTTCTTCAGGCGGGCAATCATATCGAGTACGCCCTGGGAGTGGCCGTTAGCGGTATCCACAAAGAGGGCATCAACTCCGGCCTCAACCAGGTTCATGGCCCGCTCGTAGCCGTCACCAAAGAAGCCAATAGCAGCGCCTACCCGCAGGCGGCCGTCCTCATCCTTAGTGGCCCGGGGGTACTGCTCACTCTTAGTGAAGTCCTTGATGGTAATCAGGCCAGTGAGCTTACCGGCCTGGTCGATCAGGGGCAGCTTCTCAATCTTGTTCCCTGAAAGCAGGGCGAAGGCCTCTTCCTTGCTCATGCCCTCGTGGCCAGTGATCAGGGGCATCTTAGTCATGATGTCCCGAACATAGGTAGTTTCGTAAGAGGGCTCAGGCAGGTAGCGGATATCCCGGTTGGTAATGATGCCCATCAGAACCCCCTGCTGGTCAACGACCGGCAGGCCAGAGACCTTGTAGTGGCCGCAGAGGGCATCTAGCTCAGCGATAGTGGCGTCAGGGCCAACTGTTACAGGGTTAGTAATCATCCCAGACTCGCTGCGCTTGACCCGGTCAACATGGTCAGCCTGGTCAGCGATGGAAAGGTTACGGTGGATAACGCCCATACCACCTAGACGAGCCATAGCAATAGCCAGAGTTGATTCGGTCACCGTATCCATGGCGGCAGAAATAATGGGGGAGGCAATAGAGATCCGCTTGGTCAGGCGGGTGGTGGTATCAGCCTCTGACGGAATGACATCGGTATTGCCCGGAAGGAGCAAAACGTCATCGTAGGTAAGTCCGGTAAAGCCGAAGGGGTCCTGGCTCAGGGCGGTGGGAAGGGACATGAAGGGTTCGCTACCTTTCAAATTGACTGGTGGGCGCTGGGCAACACTCTATTAATCTTAGTCGGCTTGGCCCGCTTGTGCGAGTACAGACAGCAGAAGCCTTCTGTCCGTTACCCTCAAAGAGGGCCAGCCGATTCTCTTATTAGCTTCTAACAGGCCCAGCGCCCCACTTATTCCCAGCCCCCCCTCTCCCCCAGCTAGAGGGCAGCTGCCCCTAGGACTTGGGCCCCTCCCTTAGGGGGCTAGGGCCTGCTGGTCTGGCAGGCTCCAGCTTTCAGCCTGCCCATAGGCCTGCAAGAAGCGGGGAACAAAATAGGGCCCAACAGTCTGAAGGTAGGTGGCCGTAATATGGTCGTGATCAAAATAGGTGTAAATATTACCAATCTCTGGCGGGCAAAGATTATCAGGGCAGACCAGGTCAGAATAGTTCAAAACCCCAAGGCCAGGCCGGCTCTCAAGCAGGTAGTCAAGGGGGTTGCTATAGACATCCTGGCCCGGTTGTAGGGAACAGGCAGGGTCAAGGATCAGGGAGTCCATGCACTCCTTATGGGTAACTCCCAGGCGGGGAGTATCCCTCATAGCCAGCACACTAATCCCCTGCCCCAGCAGCCAGTCCACCCGACCCAGGGCGCTCTCTAAGAGCAGGTCAGGGGCGTTCTCTTCAGAGCGGGTGCCATGCAGAAGAACCGTATCGGGCCCCAGAGCCTCAATCCACTGGGCTGACTGCTCAGCCCAAAGGTCACAGTCTGGCCCCGTTGCATGGGCAGCATTATCCTCTGGCCCTAAAAAGCAGCCCCCGCGAGTCAGCATAATAACCTTCCAGTTCCGCTCCTGGGCCAGGGGCTCTAGGGCAGTAGCCCACATCTGAATGTGGGAATTACCCCAGGCCACGATGGTCGCCTCAGGCTGATCCGGGTTAGTCAGCAGGGAACAGTTAGGGGCAAGGTCCTCAGGTAGGTTCAGGCTAGGGTCTGCCTCCAGGCAGGCAGGGCCCAGGTCAGCCCAGTCCGTTTCAAGGACCGGACGCAGGGGAATCACAGGGGCTTCCTCCTGGCCCTGATACTGGTAGCTAGGCTCTAGAACAGCAGCGCCCACATTGTTTTCTTCCCGGTGAACCTCAGCCTCAGCAACCTGCTGGTAGATAGCCCGCTCCCACTGCTGGATCGGGTAGGTAGCTAGCCAAAGGCAGAAGGCAGATAGGGCCAAACCCGGCAGGGCAGAAGAGGTAAAAAGGGGCCAGCTGCTGACCGGCCGGTCAAGCAGATTGGTCAGGGCCCAGGCCAGCAGCAGGGAAAGGAGCAAGAGCAGGCAGCCAGCCCAAAAGCTGGCCTTCTCTTCACGGCTCTGATTCAAGTAAAAAACAAGAAGCGGCCAGTGAACCAGGTAGAGGGCGTAAGAATAGCGGCCCAGGGCCAGTAAGGGGCGGGCCGTCAGCAAGCGGTCAGCTCCCCACTTGCTCTGGGTTTGGCCAGCCAGAATCAGCAGGGCAGCTGCCGTTAGGGGCCAGAGGGCCACAAAACCGGGGAAGGTGCCGTTAACGTCAAGGATCACACCGCAGAGCAAAAGGGCCAGCAGACCCAACCAGCCCAGGACAATCCGCAGCCGCCGCCCCAGGCGAATGGAAGGGGCCCACAGGGCCAGCAGGGAACCGGCCGCAAACTCCCAGTAGCGGGCCTTCAGATCAAAATAGGCAGTAGCCTGGTTCAGGGCGGTTTCCTCAATGGAATAGGCCAAAGAGGTAAGAAAAATAAGACCAAACACCAGGGTCAGCAGCAGACGGCTCCAGGCCAGCTTATAGGTCAGCAGCAGGGAAACAGCCCAAAAAATCAGGGGCCAGAGCAGGTAAATCTGCCACTGGAGGGACAGGGACCAAAAATGCCGTAAAGGGGAGGCCTTAGAACTATCAGCAGCATAGTAGTCCACCGCCTGCTCAATAGACCAGGTATGGTGTTGGTAGCCCACAACAGCTAGAGCCTCATCTAAGAGCGATAACCAGCGCTCAGCCGGAATCAGATAGTAGGACCCCAAAAGGGTTAAAAGAACAGTCACTGCGGCCAGGGGAACAAGCCGATTAACCACCCGAGCCCAGTAGGCCACCAGGGTTTTGAGGCCCAAAAAAGTACCTGGGCCGGTCAATCGGCCGGTCTTAACCTTCTGGGCCATAGAGCTAGTGAGTAAGAAGGCTGAAATGAAGAGGAAAACATCCACCCCACCTGAGACCCTGCCCAACCAAAAATGGTAGCCTGCAACCAGTAGCAGGGCCAGGGCCCTCAGGCCCTGAATCTCAGGCCGCCAGCTGCCCTCAGCAGTCTGGGTCAGGTTTTTAATAGTCCTCTGCCCTAGCCTTTGAATCTTCATAGCAGCTAAGCCCCAGACCGGGCCCTCCCCCTCTCTGCCGGTCCCTTACCAAAGCCCCTCGCAGGGAAGGGCCCCTAGGCCGGCAAGATGCCGGCTGACAAAATCCTACTCCAGGTCAAGGCCCGCAGAGCCCCCAAAAAAGCCCTGCCCCCTACGGTGTTAGTCACTGTAGGGGGCAGCTGCTAGAAGCAAAAGGGTTAGACCTTACTTGGCCTCGTCCTCTTCTTCAGCCGGCTTCTCAACAACCAGGGTTTCTGTGGTCAAAACCAGGGCAGCAATAGAAGCAGCGTTTTCAAGGGCTGAACGGGTCACCTTCACCGGGTCAATAACGCCCCGGGCGATGAGGTCCTCATACTCACCTGTTGCAGCGTTAAAGCCGTGGCCCAGTGGCAGTTCAGCAACCTTAGAGGTAACAACGTAGCCATCTTCACCGGCGTTCTCAGCAATCCAGCGCAGGGGCTGAACCAGGGCCCGGCGAACAATGTCCACACCCACCTGAGCGTCGTGGCTGTTCAGTTCCAGGCCATCTAGGGCAGCTAGGGCGTGAACCAGGGCGGTACCGCCACCGGCCACAATGCCCTCTTCAAGGGCTGCTCGGGTTGAAGAGACGGCGTCCTCAATCCGGTGCTTGCGTTCCTTAGCCTCAACCTCGGTAGCAGCACCAACCTTAATCACACCAACGCCACCAGCCAGTTTAGCCAGGCGTTCCTTGAGCTTCTCCCGGTCCCATTCAGAGTCCACCCGCTCAATTTCAGCCCGCAACTGGGCCACCCGGTCAGCAACAGCCTCAGAGCTGCCGCCACCATCAACAATGGTGGTGTTGTTCTTAGTAACAGTAATCCGGCGAGCTGAACCCAGCTGATCAAGGGTCACAGAATCCAGGCTAATACCCAGTTCGCCGGTGATGACAGTACCACCGGTGAGGATAGCCAGATCCTGGAAGATAGCCTTGCGACGGTCACCAAAACCAGGTGCCTTCAGGGCAACAACATCAAGGTTGCCGCGCAGCTTGTTAACCACCAGGGTAGAGAGGGCTTCGCCATCAACATCTTCAGCGATGATGGTCAAGGGCTTCTTGGCCTGAACAATCTTCTCAAGTACCGGCATGATCTCAGCTACGGTTGAGATCTTGCCCTGGTAGAGCAAGATAGCGCTGTTCTCAAGCACAGCCTCAGCCCGCTCAGGGTCAGTCACAAAGGAAGGTGACAGGTAACCCTTATCGAACTGCATACCCTCAGTTACTTCAAGCTCAATCTCAGTAGTAGAACCATCTTCAATGGTGATAACACCATCCTGGCCCACCTTGCTAAAGGCCTCAGAGAGCAGCTCACCGATCTGGGGTGACTGGGCAGAAATAGCAGCCACATGGGCTACCTCTTCACCCTTAACCTCACGGGCGTTGGCCAGTAGGCGCTCAGAAACTAGCTGAGTTGCAGCCTCAATACCCCGCTTAACCTCACCGGGGGCAGCCCCAGAGGTCACATTTCGCAGGCCCTCAGCCACCAGGGCCTGAGCCAGGACGGTTGCGGTAGTTGTGCCATCACCGGCAACATCATTAGTCTTAGTGGCTACTTCCTTAGCCAGCTGAGCACCCAGATTCTCGTAGGGGTTCTCTAGCTCAATCTCACGGGCAATAGATACACCGTCGTTAGTAATGATGGGCGCGCCCCACTGCTTATCAAGCACCACGTTACGGCCGCGGGGGCCCAGGGTCACCTTAACAGCGTTAGCCAGCTTATCCACACCTGCCTGCAGGTGCTTACGGGCCTCATCATTGAATTCAAGCTGCTTTGCCATGAATCCTTACTTCTTTCTCTTGTTTCCTGTTTTTAGCGGTAGAAAGAGGGAAAACTTAGGAAACAACAGCTAGAACGTCGCGGGCTGAGAGAATCAGGTACTCAGCGCCAGCGTACTTAACCTCAGTACCACCGTACTTGGAGAAGATTACAAGGTCACCTTCAGCAACATCAACAGGAATCCGGTTGCCCTTATCATCAATGCGGCCGGGGCCAACAGCGATAACCTTAGCCTCCTGGGGCTTCTCCTTAGCGGTATCAGGAATGACCAGGCCGGACGCGGTGGTCTGCTCTGCTTCAACAATCTGAACAACAATACGGTCTTCAAGGGGCTTGATAGCCATGGTGAGGTACTCCTTCAACAAGGTCTCTGCGTAAAACATATGGGGTGACCCTGATGCACTAAGCAGGCTTAAGCAGGTATCGTCGCGGTGCTACCGGCAGCCCTTTTAGCACTGTCAGCGGTCAAGTGCTAACTAAAACTTTAGGCCCCCGGCCCTCTTCTAGGCAAGAAAGGGGGCCCATTTCGCAGACAGCGCACCCCCAGGGGTTCTGTGAGCTAAAATACAGGTTAACCTGGCTTTCGCCCCGAAAGAAAGGCAACCATGCTCAAACTCATCTTCTGGCCGGTGCTCGTCCCCTCCTTCCTCTTTGCAGCCGGCTTCGGGGCCGTCGTTCCCATCCAGATTCTGGCAGCCATCAGGCTGGGGGCCTCGCCAGAACTGGCCTCCCTGCTGGTAGCAGCAGCAGGCGTCCTGGCCCTTTTCTGCACCGTCCCCGTGGGGGCCGCTATCGACCGAGTGGGCGATAAACGCGCCATGACCCTAGCCACCCTCAGCGCAAGCGGAGCCCTCACCATCTCTGCCATCTCCTTAGCCCTACCCCTAGCAGGAGCCCTGTGGCTCTACTTTCTTGCCCACCTAGCCCGAGTCCCAGCAACCGTGGCCTGGGGCCTGGCCCGCCAATCGGTACTGGCTGAAACTATTGACACCCAGGACCGCGGCAAAGCCATGACCGCCCTGGGCGGAGCCCAGCGGGCAGGTTCCCTGGCAGGGCCTCTTCTCTCAGCCCTCCTACTGATCTGGCTCCCTCTATGGACGGTTTTCCTTGTCGCCCTCCTGCTCGTTGCCTCAGCCACCCTCTGCCTGCGCATCCGCAAGCTCAACCAGCGCTTCGACACCGCCACCAGCACAGCCCGCTCCAACCGCACCGATGAAGACTTAGCCCTGACTGTCCGCTGGCCGGCCGTTTGGCTAGCGGGACTGGGAATCATCACCCTGGCGGTCGCCCGCGTCACCCAGCCCATCCTCCTAGCCCTGTGGGGCCTGCACCTGGGATGGAGCGACTCCCAGATCGCACTGGCCGTTGCCCTGAGCTCTGCCCTCGAAATGCTCCTTATGGTTCCCGGCGGCTACCTCAAAGACCGGGTCGGACGCTCCGCCGTCCTTGCCCTCTGCCTAGGCTTCTTTGGGGCCGGATTCCTTCTGATCCCCCTAGCACCCACCAGCGCAGGCTTCATCGCTGGACTTGCCCTCATGGCCATCGGCAACGGTTTCGGAGCTGGCATCAATATGACCATCGGGGCAGACCTCTCCCCCAACATCGGGCGGGCTAAGTTCCTCTCCATCTGGTCCATGTTCTCCCAGGTCGCCATCGTCGTCGGGCCCCTGGCTATCTCAGGCATCATGCTGGTTTCCTCCCTCCCGCTAGCCTTTACCGTCATTGGCTCTAGCGCCCTGGGCGGAGCTGTCTGGGCTCTGGCGACCCAGCCCATCACCAAGCTGCCCACGGGGAGAAGGGCAGATAAGGGGCAGGACGAAGCACCATAGGCCCGCGCCCCTCTTGATCCTCGCGCTGGGGCGCTCGGACCAATTCACGCCAGCCCCGAGCCAGCGGGCCTATGGTGCTCCCCCCTGCCCCTCCGGCTCGCCCGATTCAGGCCAACCCCAGCCAGTCGGCTTTCAGCAGGTCTCTCCCCCCACCTCACCCCTAAACTAGATACATGACCTTTTTCCCCCGGGCAGCTGCCCAGCCCTTCTCAGCCGATCAGCTAGCAGTCCTTGACCAGCTGATCCCCTACCAGCCAGCTGACTCCCTTCAAACCCTCAGCAGGCTCCGGGCCCAGGGCTTCAGCGCCGAAGAGTCCTCAGCCCTGCTCACCCAGGCCCGCCTGCGCACCCAAGCAGCCAGCAAGTTCGGCCAAGATGCCTCCCGCCTGCTCTTCACCGAAGTCGGCTACGAACAGGCCACCCGGGCAGCAGTAGCTGATCACCATGCCGCCCGCTTTCTAGAAGCCGGGCTCAGCTCAGTAGCTGACCTAGGCTGCGGCCTAGGCGCTGACTCCCTAGCCTTCGCCCGTGCTGGCCTAGCCGTCACCGCCCTTGAACTGGACCAAACCACAGCAGCCTTCACCGCCCACAACCTCTCCCCCTACCCCACCGCCCAGGTACTCCTAGGAAATGTAGAGCAGGTTGATCCTGCTGCCCTGAGCACTGTAAGCGGTGAACCGGTCTCAGCCCTCTGGCTAGATCCTGCCCGCCGGGAGGTTCAGGGCGGTTCAACGACCTCCCGAATCTTTGACCCAGAGGCCTTCTCACCCCCTTTCTCTTTCTTAGAGAGACTGGCGGCAACGGGCATCCCCATGGGGGTCAAGCTGGGGCCGGGCCTACCCCACGAGGCGATCCCGAGCGGGGTGGAGGCCGAATGGGTCAGTCACGGCGGCTCTGTGGTAGAGGTGGTCCTCTGGTTCAACGGCCTGGCCCGGCCCCAGGTGGCCCGGTCAGCCACCGTCCTGGGGGCAGATGCCGTCAACCGGCAGCTACTAGCTTCCATCAGTTCACCCCTGCCAGCCTCAGCCGAAGAGGACCCCCTTGAGGTAAAAGACCTGGGGGCCTACCTGATCGAGCCCGACGGGGCGGTAGTCCGCTCCCACCTGGTTGCAGATTTTGGGCGAAGCATCGGAGCTAGCCTCATCGATGAGAATATCGCCTACCTCACCTCAGACGCTCCCACCCCTAGCCCCCTGGGCCGCTCCTACCGGGTACTAGGCACCCTGCCCCTGAACGAGAAAAAACTGCGCCGCTGGGTCAAGGAAGAAGGGATTACCGCCCTCACTATCAAAAAACGTGGCGTTGATATAGTCCCTGAAAGACTACGGGCAAGCCTACTAGCCGGAGTCAAAAAGAAGAAGGGAGCCCCCCAGCGGGAAGCCACCCTGATTCTGACCCGACTAGGCCAGGGGCAAAACTCCCAAAGGCTAGCGATCTGGGCTGAGCCTGTCCCCTTCGCCCCCTCAGCTACCTAGGCCCTGAGCTGGCAGGTGAGCCGGGTTCTTCTCGGCCAGGCCCTGCCCCTAAGATAGAAGCAGCAGACCGATACCTTGGAGACAAGCCATGAACTTTCAGCCCTCTGACCAATCCACCCTTGGGGTTGAATGGGAAGTTGCCCTCATTGACCCCCAGAGCCGTGAGCTGACGTCCCGGGCAGACCAGGTTCTGGCCCTGCTCCAGGAACAAAACCCCCGCATCCTTGAACCTGCCGCCGACCGGGCCCACATCACCGGGGAGTTTTTGAATAACACTGTTGAGCTTGTCACCGGTATCTGCCGCACCCCCGCCCAGGCTGCCGACCAGCTTTCCCAGGCCACCGCCGTCCTCAAGGACGTCTGCGATCAGCTAGGCCTGGCCTTCTTCTCAGCTGGCACCCACCCCTTCTCCCGGGCCCTGGACCAGAAGGTGGTGGATAAGGACCGCTACCTGCGGGTGCTAGACCGCTCCCAGTTCTGGGGCCGCCGGCAAATCATCTACGGGGTTCATGTGCACACCGGGGTGAATTCTAGGGATAAGGCCCTGCCCATTCTCAACGGGCTCACTAACTTTTATCCCCACCTGCTGGCCCTATCAGCTTCTTCCCCCTTCTGGGAGGGGGAAGATACCGGCTTCGCCTCACAGCGGGCCCAGATTTTTCAGCAGCTGCCCACCTCAGGCCTGCCCTTTACCTTTGAGAGCTGGGAGGACTACGAGGACTACCTCAAGGACCTGCTGGTCACCGGCGTTATTGATGACCCCAGCGAGAACCGCTGGGATGTGCGCCCCGTACCTAAGTACGGCACGGTAGAGATGCGGGCCTACGACGGGCTGGCCTCTATTGCTGATATTGCGGCCCTAACAGCCTTCACCCAGTGCCTGGTGGAGTGGTTCTCCCGCCAGCTGGATGAGGGCAAGGGCATTGAGCCGCTCAGGCCCTGGCATCTACAGGAAAATAAGTGGCGGGCTGCCCGTTACGGCACTGAGGCCATCGTTATTTTGGATAACCAGAATACTGAACGGTTGGTCACTGAAGACACCCTGGGCCTTCTGAATAAGCTTGAAGGAATTGCTGCTGACTTGGGCTGTTCTGCAGAGCTGGCTGACGTGGAGCGGATCTGCCAGGCTGGGGCCGGGTATCAGAGGCAGCGGCGTGTAGCGGCCAAGCATGAGGGCGACCTGAGGGCAGTGGTAGATGACCTTGCCGCCCAGGCTGTAGAGGGCCTCTAGGCTGGCCAGCTGGGGCGACCTCCAACCCCCGTCCCTATCCCCCGCTCTTTCACTCCCGAAGCGGCTACTCCCGTCCCTATCCCCCCGCTCTTTCGCTCCTCAGCCCGGGATTTATGACCGGGGGTAGGAGAGAAAGGACGGGGGTAAAGGCCCCGCCGCAAGAAAAAGGACGGGGGTAAAGGCCCCGCCACAAGAAAAAGGGCGGGGGTAAAGGCCCAGCCGCAAGAAAAAGGCGGCCGCCCCCTCCCTAAAGGGAGATGCTGGTAACGGGCAGGGATGAGTCTGCGGTAAAGTCCAGGCCAGAGGGCGCCCGGCCTTCAGCGACCAGACGGGCACCCAGGGCAGCAACCATAGCCCCGTTATCGGTGCAGAGGCTTAGCTGGGGGATAACCAGTTTGATCCCCTGCTCGGCGCAGCGCTGGGCGGTCAGTTCCCGCAGGCGGGAGTTGGCGGCCACTCCCCCGCCCAGGAGCAGGGTGGTGATTCCGCGTTCCCTACAGGCCAGCATGGCTTTTTTGGTGATCACATCTACCACCGCCTCCTGGAAGGAGGCCGCAATGTCAGCAAGCGGCACTTCTTGGCCCCGGGCTTCAAAGCTTTCTACCACCCGGGCAACAGCTGTTTTCAGGCCAGAGAAGGAAAAGTCGTAGCGGTGGGGCCCGGGTTCCTGGGCGCTGCCCATGAATTTGGGGGCTGATAGGCCGCGGGGGAAGGCGAAGGCCGCCCCGTCACCTTCTGCGGCAAGCCTGTCAATGACGGGCCCACCCGGGTAGGGCAGGCCCAGTAGGCGGGCTACCTTGTCGTAGGCTTCTCCGGCGGCGTCGTCTAGGGTTGCCCCCAGAAGCTCAACGTCCCCGGTGATGTCACGAACAGCGAGGATTTCGGTGTGCCCACCTGAGACCAGCAGGGCCCCAATGCCTTGGGCTGGCAGGCCGTCAAGGAAGTCTGCCTGGTGCCCTTCAATGCCGCACTGGTCTAGGAGCCCTACCCCAACGTGGGCCACTAGGTGGTTGATTCCGTAGAGGGGTTTGCCGGTGGCAGTGGCTAGGGCCTTGGCTGCTGAGACACCAACCATCAGGGCCCCTGAGAGGCCGGGACCGGCGGTGACGGCGATTGCATCTAGGTCTTCTAGGCTGACCTGGGCTTCTTCGAGGGCGGCTTCTAGGGCGGGGATGAGGGCCTCTAGGTGGGCTCGGGAGGCGATTTCGGGAATGACCCCACCAAAGCGAACGTGCTCGTTCATGGACGATGAGACGGTGTTGGTGAGCAGGCTGCTACCGCGAACAATGCCAATGCCGGTTTCGTCGCAGGAAGACTCGATACCTAGTACCAGGGGTTCGGTTTTAGCGGTCATGGCTGCTTTCTCCTTGCAGGCTGGGCTGGTCGGTCAGGTCTTTTCGCATGATGAGGGCATCAACCCCGTCATTGTAGTAGCGGCGGCGCAGGTGGATCTGCTGGTAGCCATTCTTGAGGTAGAGCTTTTGGGCCCGGGGGTTATCTGCCCTTACTTCTAGAAGGATTTGTTCAGCGCCACGGGCCCTAGCTTCAGCGGCCAGGTAGCTAAGGAGGGTCTGCCCGTAGCCGCGGCCCTGGTAGGCGGGGGCTACGGCGATGGTTTGCACGTCAGCGGTTTCGGCTATGCTCATGAGCCCGGCGTAGCCAATGACCTCAGGGCCCTGCACAGTAGGGATTTCTAGGACGATATAGCCGCGGGTTTCCTGGGTGATTTCAGCTAGGAACATCTCTAGGGGCCAGGCATCTGCTGGGAAGAGGTCGAGCTCTAGCTGGTGGACGGCGGGCACATCGGCTAGGGTCATTTCCCGCAGGGAGGCCCCGGCACTGAGGCCGGTCGGTAGCTGGGTGATGAGCATTAGGCGCTGGCTTTCTTGCGGGCGGCGGGAACCTTGGCATCTGATTCACGCAGGTAGAGGGCGCTGGTGGCGGTGCTCAGGTTCTCTAGGCCCTGGCGGGCGGCTGCTGCTAGGAGGGCGCTGGCGTCGGGCTGAAGCCGGTCAAAACCGGCCTGGGCCTTGAGGATTTGGGGGTAGAGGGAACTTCCGTAGCCGTAGGCTGGTAGGTTTGGGGCCTGGGCGGCTGGGCCTACGCTGGGGCCGCTTTCTAGGCGGTAGCCTTTTTCGGTTAGCTCGTAGACTGCTGAGTAGATTTCCTTCCGGCGGGCATCGGTGGCCACCAGGAAGCGGTCCTGCCCGGCCTGGCGAGCGCTAGCTTCTGCCCTTTCGGCTAGGGCGGTTAAGCTCATGATGCCGTAGAGGGGTGTTTTCCAGGCGAAGGCTAGGGCCCGGGCGGTCATGAGGCCGGCCCGTAGGCCGGTGAAGGGGCCGGGGCCGGTGCCGGTGACGATAGCATCTATCTCTTGCCCCTTGAGGTTGGCTTCAGCTAGGACTTCAAGGACGAAGGGGGAAAGCACCTCGGCGTGGGAGCGGGTGTCTTCGCTGGTTCGGCTAGCTAGTAGGGTCAGCTGGTTGCCTTCTAGGCGCCCTAGGGCTACTGAGGCTGTGGCAGATGAGTCAAGAGCAAGAATAAGCACCCCATCAGTCTAGCGCCTTTGGGGTCAGTGGTCAGCAGGACAGGGGTTCTGGCTGCTGTTGGGGGCTGGCTGCTGTTGGGGTCAGTTAGCCTCTTTCAGAGCCTTGGTGAGCTGGTCCCAGGCCTGCTCCCAGCGGGGCCCCTGCCCGATCAGGCGTAGGCGGCGGGGTTCTGGCCTCTCTTCGTCTGCTTCTTCTTCCCAGCTGCCGGGGGCATAGAGGGCGTAGGGGTCTGTTTCGGCCAGGTCTGCCCCGGTCAGGCGGGTAAATTCGAGGTCAAGGATTGACTCTGATAGGTGTTCTGCTTTGTCCCGGCCCCATTCGATGACCGTTACTGACCTGTCGAGGGAGTATTCCAGGTCTAGGTCGTCTATTTCTTCGGGGCTAGCTAGCCGGTAAGCATCAACGTGAACTAGGTCTGGCCCGCCGGGGCGGGGCCCTTCTGGCAGGTTAGGGTGTACTCGGGAGAGTACGAAGGTGGGTGAGATAACCCCTTCCCGTACTCCTAGGCCTTCCCCTAGGGAGCGGGTGAAGGTGGTTTTTCCGGCCCCTAGTTCGCCGGTGAGAATGAGCAGGTCTCCTGCAGTCAGTAGGGGGGCTAGGGCTAGGGCGATGGCCCGGGTCTGGGCTGGTCCTGTGATTTGAAGGTCTAGCTGCTGGTGTGTGGCCATCTTATTGCCCCTTTTCTGCTGTGGGTTCTTCACTTTCGCCCTGCCGGGTGTCTTCCTGATTTTCCTGCCAGGATCCGCCGATGCTGATTCGGCTCACCCGCGGGGAGATGCGGGTTACGACTTCGTAGTTGATGGTTCCTGCTGCTTCTGCCCAGTCGGTGACGGGTGGGTTTTGCCCTGCTCCGAAGAGGACCGCTGGGGCTCCTAGGTAGCCGGCTGAGGGGTCGGCTAGGCCGGGCTCCCCTAGGTCAATCACCATTTGGTCCATGGCGATTCGCCCTACGACGGGGTAGGTTTGGGCGGGTCTGCCTGCCGGGTAGAGGCGGACGGGGCCGCCGGTTGCTAGGCGGGGCACTCCGTCGGCGTAGCCCATGGGAATGAGGGCTAGGGTGGTGGGCTTTTGGGTGCTGTAGTTGAGTCCGTAGGAGACTCCTTGGCCGGCGGGGACTTCTTTGACGGAGCTGACAAAGGTTTGTAGGTGCATGGCTGGTGTGAGGCCTAGGTCGGCTGGGCTGGCCTTGGCTAGGGGGGATAGGCCGTAGAGGCCTAGGCCTAGGCGCACTGCGTCCCTGAGTAGCTTTTCTGGCTTCTGCTGCCGGGCGGCGGTGAGGGTTGCTGGGGTGTTGGCTAGGTGGCGCAGGCTTGGGTTCAGGCCTGCTTCTTGGATGCAGGCTAGGGCCTGGTTGAAGGCTTGGGCCTGCTGGTCGGTTTCGGGACGGTCAGGTTCATCGGCTACTGCCAGGTGAGAGAAGAGACCTACTACTTTAATGATTCCTGCTTCTTCAAGGTGCCGGGCGGCAGCTGCTAGGGCGGGTAGGTCTTCTAGGGTGGAGCCGTTGCGGCCTAGGCCGGTGTCTACTTTCAGGTGCAGGCGAACTGCGTCTTGCCTCTTGAGGGCCTGGTGGGCTTGGGCGATTTTTTTCAGTTCCCACTGGCTAGAGAAGCCTAGTTCTAGGCGGTCTTCTAGGGCCTGTTGAAAGTCGGTGCGGGGGGTATGGATCCAGGCGATGATGGGGGCCTGGATTCCGCCTTGGCGTAGCTGGTGGGCTTCACTGACGTGGACTACCCCTAGGTAGTTGGCTCCTGCTGCTAGGGCTGATCGGGCTACGTCCAGGGAGCCGTGGCCGTAGGCGTCAGCTTTGATGACGGCGATAAGTTCTCTGGGGCCAATGAGTTTTTTGATCTGGCGAACGTTCGCTTCGATGGCGTCGAGGTCGATAAGAGCTATGCGTTCTGCCTGGCCGGGGGCATCGAGGGGAAGGTAGCCGTGGGTCCTGTAGAGGCTCGTGTAGGTCATTGGGTCCTCCTGGGAGAGGGGTAGGGTCTTTTTCTAGCTTAGTTGACTGAGGGCCTTCTTGGCTGAGGTAACTGACCTGGCCGATCTTAGGTGGGTTAGCTGATCTGCCTCAGGCGGCTTAGGGGCTGGAGCCTGCTGGCGGTAGAGTGGTCTTGTGAGCCTTTCTTTCCCTCTTCATCTTCATCTGATTTCCATGCATACCTCTCCCCTTGACCAGCCTGGTACTGGGGACGCTGGGGGCATGAATGTCTATATTTTGAGGTCTTTAGAGGCCCTTTTGGATCTTAATCCGCAGCTGACGGTTGAGGTTTTTACCCTGGCTTTTTCACCTGAGCAGGCTGGGCGGGTGGATTTTCATCCTAGGGCTAGCCTGGTTTCTCTTTTTCTGCCTCAGGCTCAGGGAGCTAAGAAGGAAGACCTACCTGCTCTGGTGTCTGATTTTGCTCGGGCTCTGCTGGCGTCTGCCCACCGCCCGCCGCAGCTGATTCATGCCCATTACTGGCTTTCTGGTCAGGTGGCAGTTGAGGCTTATCCTTTGGCTCCTTTGGTTTTGACCTTGCATACCTCTGCGGCGGTGAAAAATCTTCGCTTGGGGCCGGGTGAGAGCCCTGAGCCGCAGGCCCGCTTCTTAGCTGAGCAGGCCTTGGTGGCTCAGTCTGATTTGCTGGTGGTCAATACTGCCTTCGAGGCTGAGCAGATGGTGAGCCTCTATGGGGCTGAGCCTGAGCTGCTGAGGGTGATTCCGCCGGGGGTTGATAGGTCTGTTTTCCGCCCTCTTGAGGGGGTGGAGCCTGTGAATCGGGATAGGGCTGGGGCCTTACACCTGGTCTTTGCCGGCCGGCTTCAGCCCTTGAAGGGGCCTAAGGTTTTGATTGAGGCCCTGGGTCTGTTGCCTTCTTCTTTGAGGGTGAGCCTAGATATTATTGGTTCTTCTGCCCAGGCTTATGATCAGCATTTAAGGCTCAGGGCTCAGCAGCTGGGGATTGCTCGTAGGGTTCGTTTCCTTCCTCCTCTTGCCCCTGGGGATCTTGCTCAGGCCTTTCGGCAGGCTGATCTGGTTGCCTGCCCTTCTTCCTCTGAGACCTTTGGTTTGGTGGCTTTAGAGGCTTCTGCTTCTGGGGCGCCGGTGCTTGCCACTAAGGTTGATGGCCTGCAAGAGGCTGTCCTTGATGGGGTTACCGGCCTCTTACTTGCTGATCGGCGGGCTGCTACCTGGGCTTCTGCCCTGAAGGCCTTGGCTGCTGACCCTCAGTTGAGGGCCCGGCTGGGCCGGGCTGGGGCTCAGCGGGCTGCTTCTTTGACCTGGCAGGCTACGGCCTTGAATCTTTTGGAGCAGTATAGGCTCCTAACTGTTGATGGGCCTGATGAGGGCCTTGAGGATTCTTTCTAAGGAGTGTGGACTAATGTCTTTTTCTATGACCCGTGAAGAGTTTGCTAGCTACCTAGATGAGGCTAGGATTACTGGCCTGGTGGGTACGGCCAGGGAGAATAATTTGGCCCATATGCAGGGCTTTATTGAGGGCAATGAGCACCTTGAGTTTGGGGTGAAGTGGACTCGGGACTGGACGGTTGATCAGATCTTTGAGCTGATGGTGCGCCGGGTGGGTATCAGTTCTGATCGGGAGCATCTGGAGGGGCAGGATACGATTAGCGCCCAGCTTTGCATTGATGCCCTTGAGTCCTATGGCCGTATTTTTGGGCAGGCTGTAGAGAGCGGGCAAAAGATTCTTTTTGCTACTGGTCATCCGGCCGGTCTTTTTCCCCTCTATGCCAGGCTGGCTCAACTAGCGAGGGCCCGGGGGGCTGAGGTTTTGCAGATTCAGGAGGGGGAGCCTTACCTGGATGGGGATATTCGGCAGATTTTTGATGTTGTCATGTTTGAGCAGTATGGGAATTTGCAGCATACCCATTTTCCTGGCCCTATGCAGCTGGCCTTAGCCCAGTTGGAGGCCAGGGGGCTTCGCCCTGATTTGGTGGTTGCTGATCATGGACTTGCCGGCTGGGCTGCCTCAGCAGGTTTGAGGACTATTGGGATTGCTGATTGTAATGATCCTGGTCTTTTTGTCTCTGCTGAGCAGGGTCAGATTCTTGTTGCCGTGCCTATGGACGATAACCGCCCTCCTCATCTTTATGGGCCGGTCTTTGACTTTATTTGTCAGCAGGCTGGTTTTGACCCTGGCCTTTAGGCCCCTAGGCAGGTCTGGCCTGGGGGCTCCTGGCTGGACCTTCCCCCCGGGGAGGGCTGGGAGGGCCAGCTGGTCTTGCTGACTCTGATTAGGCTATATGCCCAAAGCCTGTAGGTAAAAGTGTGAACCAGATTTCAGTTTTTCTCAGGCCTTTTTGACTGGCTTACCTGTAGTATTAAAAGCCTAGTTCTATACAGGTCTGCCCACCTAAAGATCTCGCGCACTGGGGCAGACACTAACCTTTAGGGGAATTTTCACCAGTGAACACACAGTACATTGAGGAACGGTGGGCTGAAACCCGCAACCGCCGAACCTGGCACCCAAAGATTAAGACAGCCCTTTACCTGGCTGATGCCCTAGCCATTGCCCTGACCTTCACCCTGGCTCACCTGCTGAGTTTTGGTTTTTCTAATTCTGAGGTCATGGGTCAGACTGAGCTTCCCCTGGGCTACATTGGCACCGGAGTCATTCTGGGTATCTTCTGGTTTGTTGCCCTGTCTGTGGCCAATAGCCGGAATATCCGCTACCTGGGTCAGGGTAATGACGAGTTCCGTCTGGTCACTAAGTCAACCACCTACTTCTTTGCCCTGATCGCGGTTTTTTCTTACCTGACTAAGGTTGACTTTGCCCGCACCTACGTTATTTTGGCCTACCCGATTGGTCTTATTCTTCTGCTCTGCGCCCGCTTTCTGGGCCGCCGCTGGCTGGTTCGCTGGCGTATGCAGGGCCGGGCTCTTTCTAGGGTCATGATTATTGGTGATGAGCCTTCAGGCAACCATCTTTATAAGACTCTGCTGGGGGCTCAGTCTTCTGGTCTTCACCCTGTTGCCGCCTACCTACCTAGGGCTCAGGCTGGTGCCCAGCTGGCTGATGGGGATATCCCCACCCTAGGGTACTCCCCTGAGGCTGCTGATGTTCTTCAGGTGGTTCGGGAGAACAATATTCATGCTGTTGCTGTTTCTACCGGTCACGGCCTGAATCCTACTGAGTTGCGCCGGCTGGGCTGGGCCCTGGCTGCGGCCCATGTGGCCCTGATTATGGCCCCTGCTATGACTGATATTGCTGGCCCCCGTATTCACACCCAGCCCCTCAATGGTGTTCCTCTGATTCACGTTCACACTCCCCGTATTGAGGGTGCTCAGGCCATTATTAAGCGGGCTATTGACGTCGTTGCTTCTGGCCTGGGGCTGATTCTGCTAGCTCCCCTGCTGGTTCCTGTTGCCCTTCTGGTCAAGAAGGATGGCGGCCCGATTTTCTTCCTGCAGGAGCGGGTTGGTTTCCGAGGGGCCCCCTTCAACATGATTAAGTTCCGCTCTATGGTGACCAATGCTGAGGAGCTGAAGAAGGAACTGATGGATCAGAATGAGGGTAACGGGATTCTCTTTAAGATGGCCGATGACCCCCGCATTACTAAGATCGGTAAGTTCATTCGTAAGTACTCTATTGATGAGCTTCCCCAGCTCTGGAATGTTTTTGTGGGCGATATGTCCCTTGTTGGCCCCCGCCCGCCTCTGCCTTCTGAGGTTGAGCAGTATGAGGAAGATGCCTACCGCCGTCTTCTGGTCAAGCCTGGTATTACCGGCCTTTGGCAGGTTTCTGGCCGTTCTAATCTTTCCTGGGAAGAGTCAATTCGTCTGGACCTTTACTATGTTGAGAACTGGTCTGTTACCAGCGATATTATGATTCTGCTTCGGACTGTTCGTGCTGTCTTTGCTAAGGACGGCGCCTACTAGGGGACTCTCCCCCTCCCCTAAGAGGAAGAGAAGGTTGATTCTTTGGTGAATCAACCTTCTCTTTTTTTGCCCTGGGGCCCACTAAAGGTGGCCCCTATCTAGTTGGTCTGGGCCCACTCTAGTTGGCCCCTAAACCCCCTAGCCCCCTAGACTCCCTAGCCCCCTAGGGCTCGGGCCAGGGCGTAGGGTAACTGCTGGGTGACTAGGCTGGGTGGGACTGGCCCTGGCAGCTGGCCGTCATGGACCAGCTCAGCTGCCAGGCCATGAATAAGGGTTGCCGCCCCAGCTATGAGGGCGTAGTCTTCCGCCCCTCCTAGGCCGGGGTCCCCGGAAGGTCCCCTCAGCTGGGCCTGAAAACCAGCCAGAAGGGTTGCCATCAGACCGGTTAGGGTATCTCCGCTACCTGCTGTTGCCAGCCAGGGAGTATTTCCGCTGACCTGGTAGCAGGGGCCCTGGGGGCTGGCGATGCTGCTGACCCCGCCCTTGATCAGCACAGTAGCCCCGGTGGCCTGGGCCAGGGCCTGGGCGTAGTAGAGGGGCTTCTCTTCAAGCTGGCTGCGGCTAGGCGGCTCTGGCCCGATCGTCAGCAGCTGGGGGGCTAGGGCCTGGAGCCAGGTGATGAAGTCTACTGCCTCCCCGGCGTGGGGGGTTAGTATCTGCTGGGGGCCTAGGCTGAGCCCATCTGCTAGGGCCTGGGCGGTGAGGGGTAGGGCTGCTGCGTCTATCACTGCTGGCTGCTGACTGCTAATAACCTCGAGCAGGGGTCTTGCCCTTTCTTCCCCCACGGCCCCGCTGCCAATCCCCCAGGCCTCTACCCTCACCTGGCTGGGTTCTTGGCTGCTCGTTACCGCTTCTGGGCATTTGAGCTGAACCTTCCAGAGCAGGTCTGCCGGGCCTAGGAAGCGCACCATACCGGCCCCGCTCATAATGGCGGCTTCTGTTGAGAGTAGGGCTGCTCCCGGGTAGGTGGGGCTGCCGGTGATGAGGCCAACTACTCCCCTACTGTACTTGTGGGACTGCCTTTGGGGGGCCTGAAGAACCTGGCGGCAGTCTTTGAGGTTTAGGGGCTGAGCCTGAGTCATTGGATCTCCTGTGAGCTGGCAGCTGGCAGGTCAGTTAGCAGGCCTAGGGGGGCTGGGTCTAGGCCTTTGAGGGTAGAAAGGTCCTGGTCACTGAGGTGTTCGGCAATGACGGTGGCCTGGGCGAAGGGCTCGTCGTGGCTGATGGTCAGGTGCAGGCGGTTGACTCCCAGGGCTGCTGCCCGGGCAGCGACGGTTCCTTTGATTTGCAGGTAGGGGGCGCCCTGGTCATTGTTGACGACCTGGCAGTCCTTCCAGTTGAGGCCTGCCGGGGCCCCTAGGGCCTTGGCGGCGGCTTCTTTGGCGGCAAAGCGGGCGGCTTGGGAGCGGAGGGGCTGGGCCTGTTCTTGAAGGGTCAGGAGCCTATCGAGCAGGGCGGGGTTTCTTTCGATCAGGTCTGCAAAGCGGTCAAGATTGACCAAGTCTACACCTATTCCAAGAATCATTAGGGCCGCCTCCTTGGGGCTGCTGCTGGTTCGACGATGGGTTAGCCACAAGTGGCTGGGCAGCTTGCAGGCCGGCTGGCCGGTCTGCCCCTTCTGCTATTGTAGCTGGGCTCTTTATGGTAGCTGGGCTTATGGGGGGTAAAGAAAGCGCCCCAGCTTTCTGTCTGGAAAGCTGGGGCGGTGCTGGGCCTAGCTGAGCTAGTTACCTGCTGTTCTTATTCAACGGTCACTGACTTGGCCAGGTTACGGGGCTGGTCTACGTCGTAGCCCTTACCGTGGGCTACTGCGCAGGCGAAGATCTGCAGGGGCACAGTTGACAGCAGGGGCTGAAGCAGGCTGGGTGAGGAGGGGATGCGGATAATGTGATCTGCATGTTCCTCAACAGCGCTGTCGCCTTCTTCTGCAATAACGATGGTTACTGCACCGCGAGCGCGTACTTCCTGGATGTTGGAAACAACCTTGGAGTGCAGGGAGTCCCGGCCGTTGGGTGAAGGGACAATCACGAAGATGGGCTGGCCTTCTTCAACCAGGGCGATGGGGCCGTGCTTGAGCTCGCCTGCTGCGAAGCCTTCGGCGTGCAGGTAGGCGATTTCCTTGAGCTTCAGGGCGCCTTCAAGGGCTACGGGGAAGCCAACGTGGCGGCCGAGGAAGAGGACTGACTTGGCGTCCTTCATGGCGGTGCCTAGGTCCTTGACCTGCTGCTCGTTGTCAATGACGGCCTGGATCTTCTCGGGCATCTTCTGCAGTTCTTCAAGGATGGTACGGATTTCGTCCTTGAACATGTTGCCGCGCAACTGGGCCAGGTAGAGGCCAAGCAGGTAGGCTGCAGCGATCTGAGAGAGGAAGGCCTTGGTTGAGGCTACGGCGATTTCAGGGCCGGCGTGGGTGTAGAGGGCTGCATCTGATTCACGGGGCAGGGTTGAGCCGTTGGTGTTGCAGATGGAGATTACCTTAGCTCCCTGCTCCTGGGCGTGGCGGACGGCCATGAGGGTGTCCATGGTTTCGCCGGACTGGGAGAGGGCTACCACTAGGGTCTTTTCATCTACGATGGGGTCCCGGTAGCGGAACTCGTGGGCGAGTTCAACTTCGGTGGGGATCCGGCACCAGTGTTCGATGGCGTAGCGGGCTACCTGGCCGGCGTAGGCGGCGGTACCACAGGCGACGACGATGATCTTGTTGACTGAGCGCAAGGTGGCGTCGTCAATCTTCAGTTCGTCGAGGGTTAGGTTGCCCTTTTCGTCCAGGCGGCCGAGCAGGGTGTCGCGTACTGCTGCGGGCTGTTCGTGGATTTCCTTTTCCATGAAGGAGTCGTAGCCGCCCTTTTCTACGGCTGCTGCGTCCCATTCAATGGTGAATTCCTTGCCCTGGGCGGGGTTGCCTTCAAAGTCGATGATGGAGTAGTCGCCACCGGTGATGGTAACGATCTGGTCCTGGCCCATTTCGACTGCCTTCTTGGTGTAGTCGATAAAGCCTGAGACGTCTGAGCCCAGGAAGTTTTCGTTATCGCCTAGACCGATGACTAGCGGTGAGTTGCGGCGGGTGGCTACAACCCGGTCGGGGAAGTCAACGTGGGTTGCCAGGATGGTGAAGGCACCTTCTAGGCGGTTGGAGGCCAGACGGACAGCTTCGGTCAGGTCCTTGGTCTCTAGCTTGTTGTAGATAGAGGCAATGAGGTTGGCCGCGATTTCGGTGTCGGTCTGTGACTTGAATTCGCAGCCTTCTGCTAGGAGTTCTGAGCGCAGTTCTGCGAAGTTTTCAATAATGCCGTTGTGTACAACAGCCAGGCGGCCCTGGTCAACAACGTGGGGGTGGGCGTTGTTGTCGGTTGGTCCGCCGTGGGTTGCCCAGCGGGTGTGGCCGATGCCAATGCTACTGACGGGTAGAGGATCAGCTGCGACTTCTGCCTCTAGGTTGACGAGTTTTCCTGATTTCTTACGGAATTCAATTCCCTGGTCGCCGATGAGTGCTACACCGGCTGAGTCGTAGCCGCGGTATTCCTGACGGCGTAGACCTTCTAGAACCACATCGTATGCGCTGTGGTCAAATTTCTTACCGTCTGGGGTGGTGCCCAGACTTACGTATCCTACGATTCCACACATACCCTCATCTTACATTTTGCGTCTAGGCTTTTGACGGATTCTGTAAATGATGGGTAAGACACAGTGTCACTTTTTGTCCCCTGATTCAGGGAGCTGTCATATTATGCCTTGTTCCCTTTCAGGCTTTAGACTTGTTCAAATGAGCATACAGGCGCCGAATTCTAGGCTTTCCCCTTTTACCGAGCTGGACCGGGCCACCTGGTCTCGCCTGGCCCGCGAGATCTCCGTACCCCTAACTGAGGACGAGCTGACTCAGCTGAGTGGACTAGGGGAAACTATTGACCTTGATGAGGTTGAGCAGGTCTATCTTCCTATTTCTAGGCTGCTGAATCTTTATGTCAATGCTGCCGCTTCAACCAATCATATGACCAATGATTTTTTGGGCATCCAGGGCAAGAAAGTCCCCTTTATTATTGGTGTAGCTGGGTCAGTTGCTGTTGGCAAGTCAACGACGGCTCGAGTCCTTCAAGAACTCCTTCGCCGCTGGCCCTCAACCCCCAATGTCCAGCTGGTCACCACAGACGGCTTTCTCTACCCCAACGCCGAGCTAGAGACCAGGGGGCTCATGGGCCGCAAGGGTTTTCCAGAATCCTACAACCGCAAGGCCCTGCTCCGCTTTGTCTCAGACGTAAAATCAGGTGCTCCCCTGGTCAAGGCCCCCCGCTACTCCCACCTCATTTACGATATTGTCCCCGATGACCATATCGAGGTCACCTGCCCGGACGTCCTCATTCTTGAAGGCCTGAACGTTCTAGCCCCAGCCAAACTGGGCAGTGAAGACTCTTCAGCCCTGAGCCTAGCTGACTTCTTTGACTTTTCTATCTATGTTGATGCCTCCACCCGGAACATTGAATCCTGGTATGTTCAGCGTTTCCTAGCCCTACAGTCCTCAGCCTTCACTGACCCCAACTCCTACTTCAAGCGCTATGCCGACCTTTCCCCAGAGGCCGCCTCTGAGCTGGCCCTGAGCATCTGGCGTTCCATTAACGAGCCCAACCTAAGGCAAAATATCCGCCCCACCCGTAGCCGGGCCAAGCTCATTCTCAAAAAATCCCACGACCATAAGATCCGCAAGGTACTGCTTAGAAAGAACTAACATGGCCCCCTTCCCCAGCAGAATCTGGGCTCTTGCCCTCCTAGTGCCCACCCTTGCCGCCTGCTCCCCTGACCACCTAGCCTCTAGCCCCCAAAGCCAGGCTGACCAGTCAACCCCGGCAGCCAGCAGTCAGGCCGACCAGCCAGGCCCAACCCCCTCCCTGCTAGCAAGCAGCTCCCCTCAGCCCAGCCGGCAGCCTCAAGAGCGGGACCTCAGCTCACCCTCTTCCCTGACCGTCCTGGTTAATAAGAAAAACCCCCTCTCTCCCCTCAGCTATGAGCCAGATGACCTTGCCAACCTGGTAGGGGTTCCCCTACGGCAGCCAGCAGCCCAGGCAGCCCAAAAAATGTTTGCTGATGCAGCAGCTGAAGGGGTCTTCATGCAGGCCTTAAGCGGCTACCGCTCCTACTCCACCCAGGAGAGCACCTACGCTAGCTGGGTGGCCCAGCAGGGCCAGGACTATGCCGATACTGCCTCTGCCCGGCCTGGCTATTCTGAGCACCAAACCGGCCTGGCCCTCGATATTGGAACAGGAACAGGCTGCGACCTACAGCCCTGCTTCAAAGACAGCCCCGCTGCCCGCTGGGTAGCTGACCGGGCCCACCTTTATGGTTTTGTGGTGCGTTACCCCTGGTGGGAGCACGAAACAACCGGCTACTGGTATGAGCCCTGGCACCTGCGCTATATTGGCCCAGAAGAGGCTGAAAATTTTAAAAAGTCTGGTTCTGCCACATTAGAAGATTACTGGGCAGTAGGCCCAGCCCCCAGTTATTAAAGACCCCTTCCCTGCCCGCCTGCTGGCCCAGCAGACAGAGGGCAAAAGGCTGTGAGCAAGTACACTGCTTTACAGGTAAATTTTTGCGAAAAAATGCCTCACAGCCCCCACAGTTCCCGCTATTCTTGAACTCATGCTTAGTGGATTTAAAGACTTCATCACTCGCGGCAATGTTATCGACCTAGCTGTAGGTATAATCATTGGCACCGCCTTCACCGCCGTTGTTACCGCCCTGGTTAACAGCATCCTCATGCCCGCCATCTCCATGCTGGTTGGCTCCCCCTCCTTTGACAACTTCTTTGTCTTTGGCCAGATTCAGGTTGGCGTCTTCCTGACTGCTGTTGTTAACTTCCTTCTGGTCGCTGCAGCCCTCTACTTCTGCATCGTTGTGCCCATCAACAAGTTCAACGCTTCCCGCGCAACTGAGGCAGAAGAAGAGGAAGAGGACGCTCAGGTTGCCCTCCTCAAGGAAATTCGCGACGCCCTAGCCAAGAAGTAATTTTTTTATCAACCAAAACCAAAGCCCCCGGTAGCTAGCTACCGGGGGCTTTCTTCTGCTTATCTTTCCCCTTTCCCCCTGCCTGCCTCCGCTCAGAACTAGTCCAAGCTCAGAGGCAGGCGTTGGAAGAGGGCTCAAGCGCTTAGGCGGTCTTTTCCTCCACCAGGGCCAGAAGGGCCGGGTAGAGGGGGTGCTCAGGCTCAAGACCGGTGAGCTGCTGGGTCAGGTCGGCAGCAGTGAGCTGGCCGGAGCGAACCTGCTCAAGCAGGCCCTGCAGTTCAACTGACTCAGGATCTTCTTCCACCTTAAAGTCCAGCAGGGCACCGAGAGTGGTGACCAGGGCCTGGGTGGGGCGGCCCAGCTCAGCTAGTTCAGCGGCCGGCCCTACAAAGCGCTCATGGCGGGAGATCTTCCTCAGCGGTGAGCGGCCAACCCGCTCAGTGGTGTCAGGAAGGTCAGGGTTGGCAAAGCGGGCCAGGATCTTTTCAACATAGGCCTGCTGAACCTCAGGCTCAAAGCCGAACTTCCGAACGATCAGGTCCTTGGTTTCAGCCAAGGTGGCCTCAACCTTAGCCCTAATCTCAGGGACCTCTAGGGCATCTGAGAGCTTAGAAATCCCAGCCTGCTGGCCAAAGTAGGCCACAGTTGCGTGACCGGTATTGACGGTAAAGAGCTTACGAGTAATGTAGGGGGCTAGATCCTCAACCCAGGTAGCACCTGGAATTTCAGGAACCTGGCCCTGGAAGGGGCCGGTCTCAACGGCCCACTCGTAGTAGTTTTCTACTGTCACATCCAGGCCCTGACCGGCTGCCTGGTTAGGAACAATCCGGTCAACAGCGGTATTGGCAAAAATCGCTACCTGGTCAGCTTCAGGGTAGTGCTTACGGATTTCTTCAGCCAGAGCGTCAGTTGCGTTGATGGCGTTTTCACAGGCCATGACTGCAACCTTAGAATCTATGCCCTTTTCTGCCCGTAGTTTCAGGCCCTGGGCAATGTTAACGGCAACGAACTTAAGAATGGTAGGCCCAACAGCGGTAGTGACCAGCTCAGCTGTGGCGATTTCTTCTGCCAGCTGCTGGGGGTCTTCTGCTGAGTTGATGCCCCTAAAGCCGCTAATGGTCAGGTCCTTAGGGTCATGGCCTACCTCGTGAACGGTGTAGGTTTCTTCCTGGTTGAGGGCCTCAATCAGGGGGGCGGCTACGTCTGAGAAGACCAGCTCATAGCCGGCCTCGTGCAGGATAACTCCCACGAAGCCGCGGCCAATGTTACCGGCCCCAAAGTGGACTGCCTTTTTCACGGTTACTGAACCTTTCCAAAGATATCTAGGATTTCCTGGGCGGTGCGGGCTTCTTCGAGCTGGGCTACTGCAGCCTTGTTAGAGAAGGTCTTAGCAATCTTCTGCAGCAGTTCCAGGTGGGTGCCACCGGCACCAGCAATACCGATTACAAAGTTAACCGGCTTACCCTTCCACTCTACCGGCTCAGCCAGGCGGATAAAGGACATTGCTGACTCGTGGATAGCGTCCTTAGCCTCATTGGTGCCGTGGGGAATGGCCAGGCCATTACCCATGTAGGTTGAGACTGAGGCTTCGCGCTGGTGCATGGCAGCTACGTAGCTTTCATCTACCTTGCCGGTGGCTACCAGAAGGGCGCCTGCCTGGTTGATGGCGTCTTCCTGGTCCTGAGCCTGAACATCTAGCTGGATGGTTGAGAGGGTCAGAACCTGCTCCTGGCTGGCAGGGGCTTCCTGCTCCTGGGCTGGCTGGGCTGGGGCTTCTGGCTGGCTGCCGGACTGCTGCTGGCGGATCATCTCAACGATCTCATCGTAGCGCGGTGAGTTCATGAAGTTATCAACAGCGACGTGAATAGCGCTGGGGGTGGGAGCTGCGGCCCGGTCAGCCAGGTCCTGGTGGGAGACGAGCAGGTCGTAGTCATCTTTGAGGTTGTTAATGGCTGAGTTAACCACGGTAACCCGGTCCCCAAAGCCAGCGTCCTTAATCTTGTTGCGCAGAACTGAGGCGCCCATGGCAGAGGAGCCCATGCCAGCGTCACAGGCGAAGACGATGGAGCGGATTTCCTGCTTCTTGTCAGAGCTAGCGAAGGCAGCAGCAACAGAGGACTTCTTGCCCTTCATATCCTGCATCTTGGCAGCAGCAGCTTCTAGGTCATCTTCGCCCTGCTTACCTAGGCGCAGGATGGGGGCTGCGACCAGGAAGGATACAGCGGTTGCAATAAGCACACCTGCGTAGACCTTAAAAAGGTCGCCGGGGGCTGCAACAGCAGTAATGGCGATAATGGAGCCGGGGGCTGAGGCTGAGGTGAGACCTACGTTGAGGGTCATGAAGGTGAAGGTACCGGCCATACCGCCTGCAATGGCGGCAAGGATCAGCTGGGGCTTCATCAGAACGTAGGGGAAGTAGATTTCGTGGATACCACCAAAGAAGTGGATCAGGGCTGCACCGGGGGCAGTTGCCTTAGCTGAGCCGCGGCCAAAGATGCAGTAGGCCAGCAGGATACCCAGGCCGGGGCCGGGGTTGGCTTCAAGCAGGTAGAGAATTGACTTACCCTGCTCCAGGGCCTGGGCGGTGCCCAGGGGGGTGATAATCCCGTGGTTGATGGCGTTGTTAAGGAAGAGAACCTTAGCCGGTTCAATGAGGATGGCAGTTAGGGGTAGCAGACCGGTTGATACCAGCCAGTCAACAGCGGCACTTGCGCCGGCTGAGAAGGCTCGCATGACGGGGGTCAGCAGGAACATGGAGGCCAGGGCGGCTACTACAGCGAAGATACCGGCTGAGAAGTTATTGACCAGCATTTCAAAGCCGGGCTTGATCTTACCGTCCCAGAGGGCATCGAGCTTCTTCATGCACCAGGCAGCCAGGGGGCCCATAATCATGGCGCCCAGGAACATGGGTGAGCCGCCGGCGTCACCCACAAAGATTTCTGCGCTGGTACCCATGATGACACCCATGGTTGCCGTTGCGCCAACTACACCACCGCGGTGATCGTAGATCAGCTTACCGCCGGTGTAGGCAATCAGGATAGGTAGCAGGTAGGTGACCATGGGGCCGACCATGGTGGCAACGTACTGACTCCAGCCTTCTAGGGCTGGAATGTACTTGGGAACTAGACCTGCTGGAATGAAGAGGGCGGTGATGATACCCCAGGCAATGAGAGCCCCAATATTGGGCATAATCATGCTTGAAAGGAAGGTACCAAACTTTTGTACCCTCACCCGCAGGCTCGGTGACTGAGTCTCAGACATAGGATCCTTCTTTGGATACAGGCCCCTTATCAGCTAAGGGGCTCAGGTGTTCTGTAGCCTGCCCTTCCCCTGGTAGCTGTCCAGAAGAAGGAGGCTGAATCCCTTTATTCTACCTGTCCGACAGGTTCCCTTCCTGCCTGGATCTTGCCCACTTTCTCACACCTGCCTTCCCCTAGCTAGCAGGGCCAGGGTGAGAAGGCACAATAAAGGCCCTGCCTCCTCTAAGGGGGCAGGGCCAAAGAAAAAGAGGGAAGGCTTTAGGCCTTCAGGGCCAGCTCCTGGGCAACGACCTGGGCTAGGGACTCAGCGGTAGCGTCAGCAACCTCCTGGGTTGAGGCTTCTACCATAACCCGCACCAGGGGCTCAGTTCCTGAGGCCCTGAGCAGAACCCGGCCGCTATCTCCCAGCTGAGCCTCTGCCTGGGCAATGGCCTGCTGGAGGGGCTGGTTATCTGCCACCGCTGATCGGTCAACACCCTTAACGTTAATGAGCCGTTGGGGGGTTGCCTGCATCCGGTTGGCTAGCTCTGAGAGGGGCAGGCCGGTCCGAGCAACTTCAGCTGCCAGGTGCAGGCCAGTAAGAACCCCGTCACCGGTGGTGGCGTGGTCAGACATAATCACATGCCCAGACTGCTCCCCACCTAGGTTGTAGCCGTACTTGTTCATAGCTTCAAGGACGTAGCGGTCGCCCACCTTGGTCCGTTCTAGCTTAATGCCATGTTCCTTGAGGAAGATTTCAAGGCCCAGGGAGGACATGACGGTAGCGACCAGGGTATCGTCCTTCAGAACCCCAGCTTCCTTCATGGACAGGGCCAGGATAGACATGATCTGGTCCCCGTCTACGAGGTTGCCCTGCTCGTCTACAGCCATGCAACGGTCGGCATCCCCGTCATGGGCGATGCCAAGGTCAGCGCTGTGGCGAACCACTGCTTCCTGGAGCTTTTCGGGGTGGGTTGAGCCTACCCCGTCGTTGATGTTGATGCCATCAGGTTCGGCCCCGATCACAAAGACCTTAGCGCCTAGGGCCCTGAAGGCGTCTGGGGATACCCCAGAGGAGGCCCCGTTGGCGCAGTCTAGAACAACCTTCAGGCCGTTGAGGCGGCGGTGTTCGGGCATGGTCGACAGCAGGTGAGTGATGTAGCGGTCTTCACCGTCAGTCAGGGGGCGAACCCTTCCTACCTGCCCGTGGGTGGGGTAACGGAAGTCCTTGGAGTAGTAGAGGGCCTCAATGGCGTCCTCAATTTCGTCGTCAAGTTTTTTGCCGCCGCGGGCTAGGAACTTGATGCCGTTGTCTTCTGCTGCGTTGTGGGAGGCAGAAATCATGACCCCAAAGTCAGCTTCGGTGCTTGCTACCAGGTAGGCTGCCGCGGGGGTCGGCACCATTCCAGCATCAAGTACATCTACGCCAGAGGCTGCAAAACCGGCCGTCATGGCCGCGCCAATGAACTCACCTGAGATACGGGAGTCGTGAGCAATAACCGCCTTGGGGCGGGTTCCTTCTTGTACCGTCTTGAACCCAAGGACGATGGACGCGGCCTGCGCTAGCTCCATAGCAAGAGCAGGAGTAATCACTTCGTTAGCGAGGCCGCGAACACCGTCGGTTCCGAATAATCTAGTCATTAAAGACTATTCTACGCGCTGACTTACTTTTCTTCTCGCAAGACCGGGAAACCTTCTGGATTCTCGGGCTGCTCATCTTCTAGCACGTCAGCACCTTTACCGACAATCAGCGGGTCGGTGGACCCTACAAGGGCGTGGTCCTTGTTGGGGTAGTCGAATTGACCCAAGACATGGCGCATAGCTTCGAGCCTGGCCCTCTTCTTGTCATTAGATTTGATGACAGTCCAGGGGGCATCACCGGTATCGGTGTAGAAGAACATGGCTTCCTTAGCCGCGGTGTAGTCATCCCACTTATCCAGGGAGGCCAGGTCGGTTGGTGATAGCTTCCACTGACGGACGGGGTCGGTCCGGCGGGAGTTGAAGCGGGCTAGCTGTTCTGCCCGGGTTACGGAGAACCAGAACTTGATCAGCTGCACGCCGGAGTTGACCAGCATCCGCTCCAGGTCGGGTACTTCACGCATGAATTCGTAGTACTGCTGGGAGGTGCAGTAGCCCATGACGCGCTCAACGCCGGCCCGGTTGTACCAGGAACGGTCCATGAGCACGATTTCCCCGCCGGAGGGTAGGTGCTGGATGTAGCGCTGGAAGTACCACTGGGTCTGTTCAATGTCGGTGGGCTTTTCGAGGGCCACAACTCTAGCTCCACGGGGGTTCAGGTGTTCCATGAAGCGCTTGATGGCCCCGCCCTTACCTGCTGCGTCCCGGCCTTCAAAGATAATGAGGACCTTCTGGCCAGTTTCCTTGATCCAGAGCTGTAGCTTCAGAAGTTCAATCTGCAGGGCCCGCTTTTCCTTTTCATAGTCCTTGCGGGAGAGCTTCTTGTCGTAGGGGTAGCCGGCCTTCCAGGCATCTGACTTTTCCTGGTTCTCCCCGTTGAGCTTCTTGGTCAGGGATGAGATTTCGTCTAGTTCTGCGCTGTAGTCTTCTACAACTGAGACCCGGCGGGTTTCCTTGGTCAGGGCGGCCTTGACTGCTTCCTTCTTGGCGTCCTGGGCCTTTACTTCTTCGGCCTTAGGGGCTGCTTCTGCCGGTGCTTGTGGGCTTACTGCTTCTACCTGGGCGGCGGCTTCCTTGCCGGCGGTAGAGGAGGTACGGTTAGCGCGAGCGCTGGTAGGCGATGCCATGGGCACCCTTTCTCTTGCGTTAATGTAACAGCCCTATTCTATGCCCTGGATCCACCCTGTCCCACTGTTACACAGCTTTTGACCCTAAGCAAAAGGCCCCATCCGCTCTGGATGGGGCCTTAGGGCTAGGGGGAAGGGCAGATGCTGTGTCTCTGCCCTGCCTGTCTTAGCGCTTGGAGAACTGTGAAGCCTTGCGGGCCTTCTTCAGACCGGCCTTCTTGCGCTCGATGACGCGGGCGTCACGGGTCAGGAAGCCTGCCTTCTTGAGGGCGGGGCGGTTGTTCTCGGCGTCGATTTCGTTCAGGGCACGAGCTACGCCTAGGCGGAGGGCACCGGCCTGGCCGGAGGGGCCGCCACCTGAGATGCGGGCAAATACGTCGTAGGCGCCTTCGAGTTCGAGGAGCTTGAAGGGGTCATTGACTTCCTGCTGGTGCAGCTTGTTGGGGAAGTAGTTAGCCAGTTCGCGACCGTTGACGGTCCACTTGCCGGTACCGGGTACCAGGCGGACGCGGGCAACAGCTTCCTTGCGGCGGCCTACTGCCTGACCACCAACGGTCAGGGCGGGGCGGGCTGCCTTTTCAGCGACGGGAGCTGAGGATTCTGAAGTGTAGCTGGTGAGCTCTTCTTCGGTGGTGTACTCTTCGTTCTGAGCCACGATGTCTCCTTTAATAGTTCTTTCGTAGGCCCGAATTACTGGGCAACCTGGGTGAATTCGTAGGTCTTGGGCTGCTGAGCTGCGTGGGGGTGCTCGGAACCTGCGTAGACCTTGAGGTTCTTGAGCTGCTGGGCAGC
>JAXDRN010000085.1:0-3468 GCA_034090985.1 Rothia sp. (in: high G+C Gram-positive bacteria)
CAGGGCTTTTAGTGGAGTCGCGACACATAAGGCACATGTTGATGAACTTGTCTCGAAGACCGCACGGGGGCGGATAACACCAACTATCCGAGAACAGTATCTCTGCCATGTCGCTGGTAACCTTTTCGAGAGAGAAGATTACAATATGGAATCCTGGTTGCCCTATAAGCCTTGGTGGCAACAGCTCAACCCTGTCGATCAGTGCAATCCGGGGGGTAGTCGCTATTCATAAGAAAAATAGTGCGATTCTTCTTGTGACTTTCTGCCTAGGTGGTCTCATATTTATCATATATAGCATGATCCAAATATCTCTTTATTCAAAGATTAGCGTTTCACCCTTCGAGGCTGAGCCAGAAGAAGTGGCTTATGCTTTTGCTTATAACTTAGATAGAGAGGATTATGACGCTGCAACTGCCTATTATGATTCTTATGCAAACTTAGGTGAATCTACTGAGTCTATTGAAGATTTGAGAAATTCTGTAGGTATCCCACAGGGCTGCCGACTGCTAAAAAATAAAAAAGATCATATTCGTGTAAACTATGATTCAAATATATATAGGGTAGAAATTCCCTATAGGTGCGATAAGGGTGAGGATGTTCTAGATATTTATGTAACAGATGGAACCTGGGATACTCCCAATGGTTCAGGAAAATTTGTGGTTTCGGTAGCGGCTGGCAAAGCTGGATATCCTCTATAAGCACTGAACTCCTGATTTGGCGTGTGGAGCACTCATCCCTGATAGGTCCCACCACTGTAGCCTAAGTTTTCTTAGACCCTAACGGTTCTTCACGGCAGGCTCCCCTCTCTTCCCCCTGCGTCTAGTGCGCGGGGAGCCTGCCTTTTTGTTGTGACGGGGAGGCAGTGCGAGGGCGAAGCAAGGGCAAGGTATGCGGACAATCGGGTCTAGCTTTCGTAGGCGCAGCCAGCTACTCTTGGGGTCAAGAGCATAGCCCTTTCAATGATGTTTGGAGGCCCCCCGTGTACCGTGTCACCTACTACCCCTACCCGCGTCCGTCCGGCCTGCCCGCCTACCGCGACGAAAAGTCGCTCTACCCCGGGCTGCTGGCCCTGCAAGAACCGGTGAGCCAAACCGTCTTTCTCTACCGCCTAGAAACCCTGGACGAGGGGGATTTTCCCAGCGACTACACCATCTACAACTATGCTGGTGGTCCCCTTGAGAGCGAAATGCGCATCAATGTCTCTGCCCTGGGGCCTGCAGAAGAACGCGGGGACGGCGAGCCGATCTATCAGTTTGAAGCCTACTCTCGTTTCGAAGACCGCGCTGGAAAACTCATTTCCCAGGGGCTTCTGACCCGCACCGGCGAAATCCGCTGGGACGAACAAGACCCCGGCCACTGGCTACACCCGCATGTGAAAACCCTGATTGAGTACCTGGCCCAGGCCCCGGCCAAAGCACCTGAGACCATCGAAGAAGGGCAGGTCATCACCTGGGACCTCCCACAGCTTCTGCGCGAAGAGCTGACCATCAACGACCATAACTTCGAACGCCACCTGCCCCACTGGTTCGCTGTCCAAGACAGCAGCGAATATGGTTGGTCTGCCTACGCCCCCGCTACAGGCGAGACGTATCCGCCTGAAAAACCTCCCTACTCACTGGTGCACGTCATGCGACCCCGCAGGGTTGTTGACCGCTATGAGGAGGACGGTACACCCCACCTGCTCGGCTACGTCGCCCAGGTTGAGGGCGGGGTACAGGGAGTCCTGAAATGGGGGAAGAACCTTGAGCCGACCCTGTGGACTCGCTCAGACGAGGTAGGTCTAGCGCCGGGGCTCACAGGCCAAACCTTACCTGCAGCCTGCCGAGCCCTTGTAGAGGCAGGGCAGTTGCGCTACCCCGACACCCGAATTGATGATGATCTGTCCTAACGAGCGTGCGGAAAATGATCGAAAGTGCGTTTATTGGTAGCACGCGCGATTATTTCCCGCACGTTCAACTATTTCCCGCACGGTCGGTCACATCCAGGGTGCCCCGTGCTGGGAGGGCTTGGGGTGGGGCTAGCCCTGCAAGGGTCAGGCATAATAGAGGGCATGAGCAGCCCCGCCCTGACTATTACCGGCCTGACCAAGCAGTTTGGCGCCTCCACCGTGCTTGGCGGCATCGACCTGACCGTGCCCGGCGGTAGCTTGCTCTCTCTGGTGGGGGAGTCGGGGTCAGGTAAGTCCACCCTGCTGCGCATTATTGCCGGGTTGGAACAGGCAGAGGCCGGGAGTGTCCTTTTCGGCAACCGGCCGGTGGGCCTTAGGAGGGCAAAGAGAGACCAAGGACGCTTGAGGAAGCAGGGGGCAGAAGCAGTTCCGGTGGGTTTCGTCTTTCAAAAGCCCGTTCTCTACCCCCACCTCAGCGTCAAAGATAATATCCTCTTTGGGGAGCGACTCCGGGGCCGGGGCTCGATCGACCGGGACCACTACCTCTCCCTGATCGATTCCCTGGGCCTGGGTGACCAGCTTGCCAAGAAACCGGCTCAGCTTTCGGGCGGGCAGGCTCAGCGGGCAGGTATCGCCCGGGCCCTGGTGGGCAAGGCTCCCATCGTCCTCTTCGATGAGCCCCTCTCTAGCGTGGACGAACACCTGAGCGAAGCTATCCGCTCTGACCTGCTGACCCTACACCGCCAGCTGGGCTTTACTGGCATCTACGTTACCCACACCCCCAATGAGGCCCTGGCCATGGGCCAGCAGCTGGCCGTCCTAGAGGGCGGGCACCTGGCCCAGTGCGGCCCCCCAGACCAGCTCCTAGCTGCACCGGCTAGCCTGCAGGTAGCCCGCCTGCTCCACCCTGTCTATAACGAGCTGAAGGTAGAGCTAGCAGGCCAAGCCGCTCTGGCAGGTATTTCGGCTCACGGCTTTGAACTGGCAGACCCCAGACAGGGAGCAGGCCTGCCGGTACGGGTCTTAGCTAGGCAGGCCCACACGGCAGGAAGCCGCTACAGGCTTGAAACCAGCCAGACGGTACACCTTGCAAGCCCGGAAGGGCCTATGACCCTGGGGGCTGCTAGCCCCCTTAGCGCTGTACTGCCAGAAGCTACCTACCAGCAGGGGCAGAGCCTCTATCTGCGGCCCCGCCAGGGCGCCCTGCATCTTTTTAAGTGATTAAGCACCCTTAAGGCCGCTTTAACTTGCCCTCAGCTAGCTAAAGATGATTAGATGAAGTAACCAAAGACCGCCGGTCTGTGCCCACTAGGGTGCGGTAAGGGCTGAAAAGCTACCTGCGTAGGTGACGATAAAAGCATAGAACAGCCTGTAAAGGTTGTACTGTGTCCGCCTCGATTGCCTACGCAACGAGGCTTTTTTCTTGCCTTCGGCGGGATAAGAACTGGAAGGAACACCATGGCAACACAGGCTAAGATTGCTGCCGTCGCAGAGATCAAGGAACTCCTTGAGACCTCTAACGGCGTAATTCTCACCGAGTACCGTGGTCTCACCGTTGCACAGATGAAGCAGCTTCGTCG
>JAXDRN010000086.1:0-32732 GCA_034090985.1 Rothia sp. (in: high G+C Gram-positive bacteria)
TGGCTACGCCAGCCTCTTCCGAATTGCCGCCGGAGAGCTCCTTGGCCCAGAAACCCCCGTCAATCTGCGACTGCTTGAAATCCCAGCCGCCCTGACCGCAGCTGAAGGCACCGCCATGGAGCTGACAGACTGCGCCTTCCCTCTACTGAATTCAGTCGATATTACTGATAACCCCAATCAGGGCTTTGAGGGAACGAATATTGCCCTGCTGATCGGTTCTCGCCCCCGCACAAAGGGCATGGAACGGGCTGACCTGCTTGAAGCTAACGGCGGCATTTTCTCTGTTCAAGGCCGGGCAATCAATGACCAGGCCGCTGATGACGTGCGGGTAGCTGTGGTAGGTAATCCGGCTAACACTAATGCCCTGATTGCTGCCTCACATGCCCCTGATGTGCCCCTGGAGCGTTTTACCGCCCTGACCCGTCTTGACCACCACAGGGCTCTTGGTCAGCTGGCTCAGGCAACTGGGGTTTCGGTTGATCAGGTGGAGGGCCTGGCTATTTGGGGTAATCACTCTGCTAGCCAGTACCCGGATCTTTTCCAGGCCAGGGTTGCTGGCCGCCCTGCCCTTGAGGTTCTTGAAGAGAAGGGCCTTGGGCTTGACTGGGTTGAGGGCACCTTCATTCCGACGGTCGCTAACCGAGGTGCCGAAATCATTGCGGTACGTGGAGGCTCATCTGTAGCTTCTGCCGCCCATGCTGCCTTGAGCCATGTGAGGGACTGGGTAGCCGGTACGGATGGGAAGATTACTTCTATGGCTGTGCCTTCAGATGGTTCTTATGGGGTGCCTGAGGGCTTGATTTCTTCTTTCCCTGTGCGCTGTGCTGCTGGGGGGTATGAGATTGTTCAGGGTATTGAACATTCTTCCTTTGCAGCTGGCCGTATTGAGGCTTCTGTGGCTGAGCTGGCCGAGGAGCGGAAGGCAGTAACTGACCTGGGTCTGCTGGGGCCGCGCTCCTAGGTATTCTTAGCCTCCTTACTAGGGTGGGCAGGTTCCCTGTGCTGGTGAGCCTGCCCCACGTAAGGCATTAGCTCTTGCAGATATCTCACACACTGCACTCACTGGTATAGCATATTATATTCATATAAAAAATTGGTTCCGGTGGGTTTTGAGTCCCAATGCAGGAAGTTTTGAGTAATCTTAGAGAACATTTGATGAAACATGAAGGGGGGGGCGGCATGCAAGGCAGCTCAAAAAAAGATATTCCGATCTTTATTCATGTTCTTGGAATGGGTACAATAATCTCATTTATATTTCCACTAATCATTGTGCCTCTTATTTTGACAATCGCAGTAACCTTCCCATATACAATATCCTTGGGAAAAAGGGATGGGTTCCCTCGCGTTAAATTAATATTTTTACAATTATTCTTTCTCATCATTCTTCTTATACTTCTGCTGATACATATACCTGTTGAGACCAGAGAAGCTTACTTATAAGGGGGTTTATTCAAAAGTCTGTGAGTCACCTTTTGAATAAGCCTTGGGATGTAAGTGGTACATGAAGGGGGAAGTAGTTTCTGGGGAAACTATTTTCGGTGATGGTGGGTCTTATGGGTGGATATTTTTGGGGTGTTGCCTGTTGACAGGCTGTGAAAATACTGCTTAGATTCATTAAAGAGGTTGAGGTAACCTTAACTTGTCGGGGGGGGGTGGTGCCCTCTCTTTCGAAAGGTGGACGTGATGAAGCGTTCTTTTGTTAAGCTAGCAGCCCATGTGGCAGAAATTGGGAAGATAAAATTTCCTTATTTGATGAAGCTTATTAAGGTCAAGGAATTGAAACTCAGTAAAACAGCAATTTGCGCACTGGCTACTAGCCTGCTGGCTGCCTGCACCTCAATGGGCAGTCAGCCCCAGGCTGAATCTAGTGCAAGTTCAAGCTCCCTGCCCCAGGTGGATCGATCAGCATACAGGGGAGTTCAGGCCACTCTCGACCCAGCCACAGGTTCCGTAGAAACACCCCTTGACCGGTACGTTTACCAAGGGTTGAGCGTGAAAGCCCCGCCCATGAGAGCGGGGATGAAACACCACATTACCCACTAATGCGATAAAATATAAGCATGACTACCCGCACCGTGAAACGCGCCTACAAACGCCGTTTCTACCCCACCGAAACGCAAGCAGCAGAGCTGATGCGCACCTTCGGTTGCGTCCGGGTAGCCTACAACAAAGCACTGCACTACCGAACTAACACCTGGTACGAACAAGGCCAACGCATCAGCTACGCCCAAACAGACAAGGCATTGACCGGCTGGAAGAAAGAGCCTGAACTAGCCTTCCTCAACGAAGTTTCCGCCGTTCCCCTGCAGCAAGCCCTACGTCATTTGCAGACCGCTTTTTCCAACTTTTTTGAGGGCAGAGCCAGGTACCCTAAACGTAAGACCCGCAGAAACTCAAAACTTGCTGCCACTTACACCAAGGCTGGCTTCAGAATCAAAGACGGGGCTATCTATCTAGCCAAAATGAGCGAGCCACTCACTTTTGCCACAGGGGATAGCCCTGTTCCCTGGGAAACTGTCTCAAGCCTCACCGTCAGCCGTGATAGCGCAGGACGATGGTTCGTCTCAGCCTTGTGTGAAACAGAAATAGCTCCCCTACCTACAAGGGGTAAAACCGTGGGAATAGATTTGGGTGTCAAGGACGCCTTGACGCTCTCAACAGGTCAAAGACTCAACCCTTCTGACAGTTATGACCTGGCTGCCAAGAACAAGCGTGTCACCGGCTATCAGCGTGCCCTTTCCCGCAAGGTTAAAGGGTCAAAGAATTGGGAAAAGGCGAAACTCAAGCTCTCCCGCGCCCACGCTGCCGCCCGGGATGCCAAAACTGACTGGCTGCACCAAACCACCACCGCCCTAGTGCGCGACTATGACGTAATCTGCATTGAAGACCTCAACGTCGCAGGTATGACCAAAGCCACCCGGGGTAAAGGCCGGGCCGCTAAGGCTGGGTTGAATCGGTCAATCTTTGACCATAACTTCGCCCAGTTCCGCACTCTGTTGGAATACAAGGCTGAGTGGTACGGTAAGCAGGTGGTAGCTATTGACAGGTTCTTCCCTTCTAGCAAACGCTGTAGCGAGTGCGGAACGGTCAGAGAGCGCCTGTCCTTGAGTGCGCGTTTTTGGACGTGCAAAGCCTGTGGCGCCCGGCTTGATCGGGATATGAACGCCGCACAGAATATCCACGCCGCAGGGCTTGCGGTGTACGCCTGTGGAGATGGTGTAAGACCTGCTAAGAAACCCCTTGCGGGTTTCAGGGGTGGGCTGTCATTGGTGAAGCAGGAAACTCCTGGCAGTGATGCCAGGAACCTCCTCCCGTAGGGGAGGGGAGGAAGTCAGACCCCAGAAGAACTGGCTCTAGTAGCAGCTGCAAACTATTTCCCCCTCAAAGAATGCTTGCTAGATGCAGGTCAGCAGCCCCTGCATCACTACATTGATGCCAGCTCAAAACCAGAATTTCCCCTAGGCGTCTGGTCTGAAGCCTATGCTGCCCGGTATGGATACGAGATAGTAACTCTTCAAGGGCCAGTCCTGATTGATGAAGGTGACGCGAACCCAGATGATCCTGCTGTTCTTCAAGCTCACAGTGACTGTGAAGCCCAGCTTAGAGGCCAGGAAATTCCCTACTACCTGCACGGAGATACCGGTTTAGGCGAAACAGCCATCTTGGGGGAGGTCAACAATCAGGTCCAAAGCTTGCTCTTAGCTGACCCGGATGTTCTTGCGGCTAAGGAAGAATGGCTCACCTGTCTAGAAGATCAGGGGATAGCAATCAGCAACGAAAATGATAATATCTTTCCCCTAGTTCCAGAAGATAAGGAACTAGAAATTGAGCAGGCCCTCAAGGATGTGGCCTGCAAAGAAAAGGTTTCATTAACATCACGCTACTTTGACGCCCAGGCCCAGTATGAGCAGGCCCTGATTGAAAAGAATCAGTCCGCCTTCAATACCTTGGCTGAAAAGAAAGAAAGCAACCTAGAAGAAGCCCGTAGGATCCTTGCCCTCAACGGATTGGGGTGATTCCACTATATATTTAAGTATGAAGACATTAATGTGTTTTAAAACACAGCTTGTCAATAGTATTGACATCGATTCTATATGCATGTACCATCTTGACTATAGATGCATGGCTTGACTCCTGCTGCAGTACAGCCTTGGCAGGGGGTGTGCCGGAAGTCTAGACTATTATTAGTTAATATGCGAAATATTCTTTTTATTTCGTTGTATTGATTGACTGTATTGCAGGTTTAAGACTTGCAAAATTTGAAAGGTTGACGTAATGAAGCGTTCTTTTCTGAAAATTGGTTTAGTTTCGATTTTGGGCCTTGGGTTGGTGATGCCAACTTCACCAGCGTTTGCAATGGGTGACCCGTCCTGTCCCGCCAATCGCGTTTGTGTCTGGGATTATAGAAACTATGATAACTGGCATCTTGGCATATTTAGTTCAAAGGGTGTATTTAATTACAGGACTCCCTATGTTGGAAACCGCCTCAATGATAAAATATCATCCTATTCAATTGGTGTTTCTACTGGGTATTATAAATATGTAATGTTCTATCAGGATGCATATAATCCAGCAGTTGCAACTGGGAGTGGGCACGCTTTTTATGATAAAAATGGTAATAGGACTCCTGAGATGCATCGCTTGTCTCATCCCTTGGGGTATAGAAATGGTTGGGAGGATAAGGTTTCATCATTTGATGAGGCTAATTAATTCTGATGCGTAATTTAGTAACTCATGTGTTCTGTTTGATGGGTTGCTTAGCTCTGGCTGCCTGCGGGAACGCAGGCAGCCAGCAGTTAGAGGCCAGCGCCAGCGCCACGAGCAGCCCCCTGCCCCAGGTAGACCGGTCAGCCTACAGCCACATCACAGCAACCTTCAACTCAGAACTACAAACCGTCAGCACCCCCCTCGATGCCTACGTTCACACAGAAGACGAACTAGCCATCATAGCAACAGCCAACTACTACCCCCTCAAAGACTGCGTACTCAACAAAGGCCAAAACATTCCCCACCACCACTACCAGGTTGAATACAAAAGCTACGCCCCCTATGGGGTATGGTCCCCCGTCCACGCCGAAAAATACGGCTACAGCCTGCACAAAAGCCTAGGGAAGGTCTACCTTGATGACGGCTACCAGGGCCAAGAAACCCCAGAAATGAGCCAGGCCCTGGCAGAATGCGTTCAAGAAACAGCTGACCAAGAAATCCCAGTCCTTATTAAAGGCGTAGCAGTCAGCGGTGGCAGCATCATCAGTGAAATCAGCGGCCAAAGCCAGGCCCTGCTTCAGGCCGACCCAGACGTACAAGCAGCCATCAACGAATGGAAAACCTGCCTAGCAGAAGCAGGCATTAGTATGGACCCCCAATACGAACAGCCCATCCCCCTGATACCAGAAGACACCGAAGCCAACATTCAACAGGCCCTCATAGACGTTCAATGCAAGCAAAAAGTACGGCTCATGGAACGTTACTACAACGCCCAAGCCCAATACGAGCAGGCCCTCATCGAAAAAAACCAGGCCGCCCTCAACACCATTGCCCAGCAGAAAGAAGCCTACCTTGACCAAGCCCGCCAGCAACTGCGCCAGAGGGGAATAAGCCTATGAGCCAGCCTAAAAGAATAGCCCGCCCCACCCTCATAGCCGGCTTCCTAGCAAGCAACCTACTCCTTGCAGCCACCGGCTACTGGATCGGGGCCAGCAGTACCAGCGACCAAGAAACCGCCCTAGCCACCGCCCAAACCGACCTCAAAGTCTATGCTGAAGCTCAAGAAAAAACCCTAGGCCAGCAAGCCATCTTCAACGGCACCATCAACAAACCCCAATCCCAGGCCTACAACTACCAGGGCACAGGAACCATCACCACCATCAACATAGCCCCCGGCCAAAGTGTCACCCCCGGCACCCTCATAGCCACCATAGACAGTAACCCCGTCATAGCCGCCCTGGGCAGCAGCAAACCCATCTACCGGGACATCCACCCCGGCGACAGCGGCTACGATGTAGAAGCAATCCAAGAAATCCTCAACAGCCTAGGCTACCGGCTACCCGTCACCGGAAAATTTGACGAAGCCACAGAAAACGTAGCCAAACGCTTCTTTGCCACCATCGGCTTTACCAGCCCCTGCGGGGAAAAAATCTGCTTCCAAGCAGGAACTTTCCTGATCATCCCCAGCGGCAACCTCACCGTGGCAAGTACAGCCCCCGTAGGCCGCAATACCGCCGAAGACCCCCAGCTCTTCAGCAGCCAAGACGGCAATAAAACCGCAGTCAGCAGAATCAGTGTAGCCCAACTACCCCTGGTCAAAGACAAGCCCACCATCACCCTAGAAGGCCCCCAAGGAATCATCCTAGAAACCAGCGACTACAGCCTTAGCGACTTCAAAGAATCCCAGGGCAACGAACTGCCCGGCTACGACCTCACCATCAGCCTGCCAGAAGACAGCCCCAACCTGCCTGACGATAAAACCCCAGTCCGCCTGAGCCTGCAAGCCCAAAGTAGCCAGTACTTAGCTGTACCGGCAACCGCTATTCGTCAGGAAGGAGCTCAAACCTACCTCATCCTTGAAGACGGCAGCCGGCTCAACGTTACTGTAGAAACCATAGAACAGGGCTGGGCCGGGCTCGCCCCAGGAACAGACCTGCCGGTAGGCACTAAAGTCCTCGTCTCCTAAGGCCCGAACATGGAACCCATCATCAGCCTGCGGGGAATCAGCAAAGAATACAAAAACCAAGACGTTCCCGCCCTCAGCTCCCTTAGCCTTGATATTTACCCCGGCCAATTCCTGGCCATTACCGGAGCCTCAGGCAGCGGAAAATCAACCCTGCTGAACATCCTGGGCCTACTGACCGACCCCGACCAGGGTAGCTACCAGATCAAAGGCCAAGAAACCAGCAAACTCAAAGGCAAGGAGCTAGACCAGCTACGGTCCCAAACCTTCGGCTTCATCTTCCAATCAGCCCACGTACTTGGCTACGAAACAGTTATCAACAACGCCATGCTGGGCCTTAGAATCCAAAACCAGCCCCTAGCAGACCGCTACCAGCAGGCAAACAGCTGGCTCAAGCAAATCGGCCTAGATCGCAGGCACAGCGCCCTAGGCTCCCAACTCTCAGGCGGGGAGCGGCAGCGGCTTGCCATAGCCCGGGCCATGGCCACCAACCCCGATATTCTGCTAGCTGACGAGCCGACCGGTAACCTTGACTCCCAGAACGCCAGCCGGGTTTTTGAAGAGCTTAAGGCCATTAACGCCCAGGGAACAACGGTTGTTCTTATTACCCACGACCCCTCCCTAGCAGCCCAGGCCCAACGACAGGTAGTCCTCAAGGACGGGCAGATTATCAGCGACACCCTGGCCCCAGCAGAGGAAGGAAAGCAGCCAGAAGAGCAGGCCCAGTCAGATAATCAAGCCCAGGCAGAAAAGCTAGCCCAGGCAGAAGAAGCAGAAAAAACCCAGCAAGGGCAAACCACGGCTGCCCAAGCAGCAGCCAAGAAAACCAGCCCCTTCCTGGACGACGCCCTCGATGCCCTCAACTATATTTCCCTCACCCCCTTCAAGGCCCTAACCCTAATCTTTGCCTTCATGCTCGGCATCGGCGGGCTAGTCCTAGCTCAGGGGCTATCCCAAACAGCCTCACACCAGGTTGCACAAACCATCGCTACCGCCGCCCTGGACGACGTGAAGGTAGATTTCAACCTGCCCAGCAACAGCAATAGCCAGCCAGCAGCTCTTAAACCCGTAATAGAAAAAATAGAAGGCTACCAGGGAGTGCAAACCGTCAGCCTAGAAAGAACCCTAGCCACAGGAGACCTCAAACCAAGCCTGCTAGCCTATAAGGAATCTGCCTTCAGCGGCTCCATCTTCGCTGTAGATTCTAGCTACTTTAGCTACCTTGAAGCCCAGGTGACCAACCCCCACAGCCTCTGGCAGCTAGACCAGGGCAGGCCGGTAGCCTTCGTCGGCCAAGAAGTGGCCAAAGACTTGGGTATAGGTAACCCAGGCAGCGGTAACGGTGTTATCTGGCTAGCTGGTCAGCCGGTAACCGTGCTGGGGCTGGTTGAAGGTTCCTCTAGAGACCATACTGTCGCCCAAAATATATACCTGAACGCCACCTATGCAAGTAGCAGCCCAGAGCTCACCCTCGCTGAATCTGGCCTGCGGCTGGTCATTAGAACAGAGCCGGGTTTTCCAGCGCCCCTGGCCCAGGCCCTGCCCCTTATTATTGACCCAGCTGCCCCTGAAAATATTAGGGTCAGCACTGTAGGTGATTTACGGAATATTCAGCGGGGAGTTTCTTCTAACCTAGGAAGCCTGGTGACGGGGATTTCCTGGCTCCTTATTGGCCTTGCTGCCCTCACCAGCGCAACCACCCTCTACACTTCAGTTCAGGGTCGGCGGGCAGAAGTGGCCCTCCGCCGGGCCCTGGGATCCAGTAAGGGATCAATTTTGAGGATCTTCCTCTGTGAAGGAACCCTACTGGGGTTAGCTGGGGGAGTGGCCGGTGCCTCCCTGGGTCTAGTGGGGCTGGTCATTAGCTGCCAGATCCTAGGCTGGGACCCTCAGGTTTCTATGGGCTTCGCCCTCCTTGGCCTGCTGCTAGGAGCCCTCAGCGGTATGCTCTCGGCAGCTTACCCGGCCTACCTGGCAGCCCAGGCCCAGCCGGCGGAGGCCATCAGAAGCTAGGGCGTGATTATATTCATAGGCAGGCCCCTTCCTTCTGGTCTCACAACAGAAGGGAAGGGGCCTGATTTTTGCTGTCAGGGTGCAGAGAATCAGGGGCAGCTGCCTGTAACCTGGCCATCTAGCAGAAGCTAGCAAGGTTAGCGTTTAAGTGACCTTTTCGACGCCGTCAAATCCCCCAGAAAATAGGTCAAAACAACCCTAACTAGCCCTTCGGACAAGCCAGCTATCCTAAAACAAACACATTCACACTCGGTGCCCACCAGAAGAGCTCAGGCAAGAGCCCCGGCAGAGAACCTAAGCGCAGCCCACAGCTGTAGCAGCAGTGACAAAGAGCCACAGGCACCAGACCTCCAAAGGATCACAGAATGGACCCCCTCGAACTCGCACGGTGGCAATTTGGTATCACCACCGTCTACCACTTCATGATGGTGCCCCTAACCCTAGGGCTCGGAGCCATCGTTGCAGGCCTCTACATCGCCTACGTCCGCACCCAGAAGGCGCAGTACAAGCGCATGACCAAATTCTGGGGCAAGCTCTACCTGATCAACTTCATCATGGGTGTAGCAACCGGCCTAGTCCAAGAATTCCAGTTCGGCATGGCCTGGAGCGAATACTCCCGCTTTGTAGGTGATGTCTTCGGCGCCCCCCTAGCCATGGAAGGCCTGCTAGCCTTCTTCGTTGAATCCACCTTCCTAGGCCTCTTCATCTTCGGCTGGGACAAGCTCGCCCCCAAGGTACACGCAGCCTGCCTAGCCATCGCAGTAGGGGCCTCCTGGCTCTCTGCCTACTTTATTATCGTGGCCAACTCCTGGATGCAGCACCCCGTAGGCGTTGAAATGATCGACGGACGGCCGGTCATGACCGACGTCTGGGCCGTACTGACCAACAACACCGCCCTTGTTGCCTACCCCCACGCTATCTTCGGTGCCCTACAGGTAGCAGGCGGCTTCCTGGTCGGTATCTCCTGGTACAAGCTCTGGAAGCGCCGCAAAGAAGGCATCGACACCATCGGCCAAGACGGCAAGGTCATCGTAGGGGAGCGGGCCCAAGGCGCCCAAGACAAGACCGACTTCACCGTCTGGTTCACCTCCCTACGCCTAGGAGCCATCGTAGGCCTTATCGCCTTCCTTGGAACCGGCATCACCGGCCACCACCAGGCCCAGCTCATGATCGAACAGCAGCCCATGAAAATGGCAGCAGCAGAAGCAGCCTGCCACGACGGCACCGGCTTCTCCCTCCTCTCCCTCTCATCCCCAGGCGCTCAGGACTGCGACCAGGTTCAGGCCGTCATTGAAATCCCCGGCCTGCTCTCCTTCCTGGCCTACAACAACTTCACCACCGACGTAGCAGGTATCACCACCCTGCTACCTGAATACCAGGAAACCTACGGCACCAACCTGCCCGATAACCCCGAACTCTACGGGGAACGAGCCGGCAGCGAAATTCAGTACCTGCCCCTGATGGAAGTTACCTACTACGGCTTTAGAGGCATGATCACCCTCGGTGGAATCAGCGCCCTCTCCTTCCTCTACGTCCTGTGGGTCACCCGCAAGAAGGGTGAAGGCACCGTCCCAGAAGCCCGCTGGATCTCAAACCTAGCCATTGCTGGTATCCTAGCCCCCTTCGGGGCCAACGCCACCGGCTGGATCTTCACCGAAATGGGCCGCCAGCCCTTCGTTGTAGCCCCCAACCCTGAAGGCAACCCGGCCGTCATGATGTTCACCGCAGCTGCCGTATCCCCAGGGGTCTCCGGCTACGAAATCCTCTTCTCCCTGATCAGCCTAGGGCTCATCTACGGGGCGCTCATGGTCGTAGAAGTCTACCTGCTGGCCAAATACGTCAAGGCCGGTGTTGTAGCAGCCATGCCAGAACTGGTAGAAGACCCCCACCAGACCGACCAGAAGAAGGACCGCGACGTCCTAGCCTTCGCCTACTAAAGAAAGGAGCCAGACCATGTTTGAACTCTTCAACAACCAGCCCTTCCTACCCACCCTCTGGTTCGCCATCGTCGGTTTCTTTTGGGTCGGCTACATAATCCTAGACGGCTTCGACCTAGGCGTTGGAATGCTCATGAGCCGCTTCTTCGCCCGCTCAGAAAAGGAACGCCGCCTACTGCTCAACACCATCGGGCCCGTCTGGGACGGCAACGAAGTGTGGGTAGTAACCGCAGGTGCAGCCACCTTCGCCGCCTTCCCCCTCTGGTACGCCTCCCTCTTCTCAGCCCTCTACATTCCCCTGACCCTGGTACTGCTAGCCCTCATCATGCGGGCAGTTGCCATCGAATACAGGGGCAAGGGAACTAGCGAACAGTGGATCCGCCTCTGGAACACCTCCATCAGCCTAGGCTCCTTCCTAATCGCCTTCCTGGTGGGGGCCCTGCTAGGTCTGACCTCAACCGGCCTGCCCCTGAACGAAAACGGAGACCGGGTAGGCGGAGCCTTCGCCTGGCTAACCCCCTTCGCCATCCTCGGCGGGCTCTCCATGGTAGGTATCTCCCTGACCATGGGCCTGGCCTTCATCGCCCTCAAAACAGACGGGCCGATTCGCCAACGGGCCCGCCAGCTGCTGGTCAAGGCCGCCCCCCTGCTGCTCCTACCTGCCATTGGCTGGGTTCTTTACATGCAGATCAGCACCGGCAACCTGCTCTCCTACAGCCTCACCGGCCTGGCCGTCCTAGCCCTGCTAGCAGCCCTAGCCTTCGGCCGCCAGGGGTCAGAAGGCCGAGCCTTCGCAGGCTTCGCTGCCTTCACAGCAGCCGGGGTCCTAGCCATCTTCCTGGCCCTCTACCCCAACCTGCTGCCCTCAACCCTAGAACCGGCCTACAGCCTGACCGTAGCTAACGCCTCAAGCTCCAGCTACACCCTGGGTGTTATGAGCTGGGTTGCCCTCTTCGGTGTGCCCATCCTGTTGGTCTACCAGGGCTGGACCTACTGGGTATTCCGCAGGCGACTGACCATCGAAAGCATCCCAGAAGCCCACGATGTGAGCGAACTAGCCAAGCTACCGAGCAAGGTTAGCCTCTAAACAAGAAAACCCAGGGAGGGAGGGGATAACCCCAACCCCCTGGGTTTTTCAGTAGGCAGAGCAGATGTGCTCTTACCCACCTGAAAAGGGTAGAGCAAGGTCAGCAAGCAAAAGCAAACCAGCCCGTAGAATAGTGAAGAAACAGTTCGCGGCACCAAGGACAGCACACAGCATCATGGCTCCCCAACAGAGCAAGAGGCCACCACTCGGGCCTCAAGCACGCAAAAACCTCACCATCTTTGCCATACTCTCAGCAGTCAAAACCCTAGCCCTCATCATCTTCGCAGCGGTCCTAGGCACAGCCATCACCCTTCTGGCCCAAAGCACCTACCGGGCCCTCCACCAGGGAGCCAGCTACCCCAGCGAACAGGCAGAAGATCTAGCAATCTTTGCCGGTAAGGCCCAAGCCAGCCTAGAAGGAATCTTCCTACTGCCCACAGGCCAAAGCCCCAACCTCACAACCCTCACCCTAATCGGCCTGCTAGCCCTAGCCCTCCGCGCCGGAGCCGACTGGGCCCTGGGCTACTACGCCCAGCGGGCAGCAAGCGGAGCCAAAACCATCATCCGCCGCCAGCTCATTCGCAGGGTCCTAGCAACCGGCGGCATTGACACCCCCGACGGAACCGGGGCCACAGCCGTCCTGCTCTCCCGTGGACTCGGGGCCCTAGATAACTACTACACCAAAACCCTCACAGCCTTCGTCTCATCAGCCGTTGTACCCACCCTTCTGCTGATCTTCATTGCCATCAACGACTGGGTATCGGCCCTGGTGATTCTCTGCACCCTACCGCTGATCCCCCTCTTTATGATCCTGATCGGCAAGACCACCCAGCAGGATACCGCCCGGGCCCAAGAAGACCTCTTACGACTCTCAGACCATATCGTTGAACTGGTCAAGGGCCTACCGGTACTCGTTGGCCTAGGCCGGGCCCGCGCCCAATCCCAGGCCCTAGGCGAACTAGGGGAGCGCTACCGCAAGGCCACCCTCTACACCCTACGCTCAGCCTTCCTCTCATCCCTGGCCCTAGAGCTCATCACCACCATCTCAGTAGCCCTGGTGGCCGTTCTGATCGGCCTGCGCCTGGTTGAAGGAAACCTAGGCCTAGACGTAGCCCTCTTTGCCCTACTGCTAGCCCCCGAATGCTACCAGCCCCTGCGGGAGGTTGGCAGCGCCTACCACCAGTCCGAAGACGGGGTTGCCGCCCTCCGCCGGGCCCAGGCCATCATTGACGCCCCCATACCCCACCCCACCGTTGCCAGCAAGGGCGACCGGATCTCAGTGCGCCAGCTGACCGTAGCCTACCCCGACCGGGGCCGAATCCTCACAGGTGTCTCCTTCACCCTCAAACAGGGCAGCACCACCGCCATTACCGGCCCCTCCGGTTGCGGAAAAACTACCCTGCTCTCAGTGCTGGCAGGCACCCTCAGAAACGAACTGATCCCCACCGGCACCAACAAGCCCGTGCACGTGTCAGGGCTGGTATCAGGCACCGGCCAAACAGTCTGGATTAGCCAGTCACCAACCTTCATTGCCCCCACCGCCCTAGCAGAAGTTGCCCTCTACTCCACCCCCACCCGGGGCCCAGAAGCCCTAGACGGCATCAACTACGCAGCTAGCCTGCTCTCTGAAGAGCTGAGCTTCAGCTCAGAAGAAAGGGACTACTTTGGCCGCTACCTGCAAGCCGTTGGTCTAGGGGAGCTCGCTGACCTAGCCCCTGAAGCCCTCTCAGCCGGGCAGATGCGCCGCCTGGCCATAGCCCGCGCCCTAGCCCGGGTAGCTACCTTGCAGGACCAGGAGCAGAAGGTAACGGTTCTGATCGACGAACCAACTGCCCACCTAGACCCGGTCTCAGCAGCCAAGGTAAACGTGGCCCTAGCAGCCCTGCAAGAAACCGGTGCCACCCTGATTATCGTCACCCACGATATGGCCCTGGCTCAGGCAACCAACAACCAGCTCCAGGCTGTCGAAAAGCCCCACGGCATAGCCTGGGAACTGAGCGCCCAGGAAGAAAAGTCCCTCAGCGGCTACGCCCTAGCAAGCCTTTCAGCTGCTGTAGCCAGCGGTGAACTAGAAGACAGCGCCCCCCAGCAGGCAGGTAGCCAGCAGGGCCAGCAGCCCAAAACCGGCAGGCAGCGGCAGCCAGGCTTCTTCAAAACCCTGGCAACCCTGAGGCGGCTTACAGGCATTCGCCGCCGCAACCTGGCCCTGCCCATCGCCCTAGCGGTTCTCACCGTGGCCTTCTCAGTGAGCCTAACTGCCCTATCTGGCTGGCTGATTGTGCGGGCCGCTGAGCAGCCAGCCATGATGTACCTGCTCGTTGCTATTACCGGTGTTCGCTTCTTTGGCCTAGGCCGGGCCACAAGCCGCTACTTTGAACGCCTGCGCACCCACGACCTCGTTCTAGCTGCAACCAACAATCTGCGGGTCAGGGCCTGGGACGCTGCTGGCCGAACCGTCCTTTCTGTTCGCTCCCTGCTGCGGGGTGACCGAATCCTAGACCGGCTGGTGAGCGACATTGACGAAATCCGCGACGCCATTCCCCGGGTGCTACTGCCTCTGGCCTCCCACCTGCTGGTCATGATCCTGGTGGTGGGGGTAACTGCCTGGCTGGCCCCAGTGGCCCTGCTGCCGGTTATTCTTGCAGCCCTACTGGCTAGCCTGCTGCTACCCCTGGTGGTTTTGAGAGCTGATGCCCGGGCTGATAAGGTCAACCGCCAGCAGACCTCTGCCATGCTCCGTTTGGGTGTCTCGGCCCTTGACGCTGCGAGCGACCTGCACAATAACGGGCTGGACCAGACTGTATCCCTGGCTATTTCCCGCCAGGACGGCCTAGCCCAGGCCTCCCGCCTGCACAGCTCCAGGGCTGTTGGGGTCGGTCAGGGCCTTACTGCCCTGATTTGGTGGGGCGCCGCCCTGCTGGTGACAGTCAGCCTCTGGCCCGCTGTTGAGGCTGGGTCAGTCACAGCCCCCACGGCGGCGGTGCTGATTTTGATGATGACCGCCCTCTTTGAAAGCACCTCTTCCTATCTTGAGGCCATAAGGAGCTGGCCTAGCTTCGCTGCCCTGCTTGAAGAGACCCGCAAGAACTTTGAGGTAGTAGACGCAGCCTCAATGGATGCCCTTGAAGAGGGCGAAGGGCCGATTCGGGATATTCTGGGCGATCCAGGTATTGGCGCTAAGAAGCGTAATGCCCACAGCTCCATCACCCTGGAGCTGGATTCACTGGCAACCCGCTGGCCTGATATGGACCATCCAATCTTCAAGGGCCTATCAGCTTCGGTTTCTTCTGGCCAGTGGCTGGGCATTACCGGCCCGTCAGGTTCAGGTAAGACCACGGCCCTGGCAACTCTGCTGGGCTTCTTGCCGGTAGAAGAGGGTGAAATTCGGGTCAATGGCCGCAGTTTTGATGCCCGCTCCTTGCGGGGTTACGCCGCCTGGTGCCCCCAGTCTGCCTATATCTTTGAATCTACCATCGCCAATAACCTGGCCATTGCCCGCTCTGCTGATGAGCGGCCCAGCGATGAGGAGATGTACGAGGTTCTGGACCGGGTGGGCCTGGGTGATTTTGTGCGCTCTCTTCCAGCTGGCTTGCAAACCCTGGTGGGGGCCGGTGGTTCCTACGTTTCAGGTGGTCAGCGGCAGCGGATTGCTATTGCCCGCACCCTGCTGGTTGATTCACCCCTGCTGCTCATGGATGAGCCGACTGCCCACCTGGATGCCCCTGCCGCTGTTGCTCTGATCAATGAGGTGGCCCGCGGAACTAAGCAGGACCCCAAGCAGAAGCTGGGTGGCACAACGAAGCTACCTGCTGTTGTTCTGGTCTCTCACCGGGCTGAGGATATCGCCGCCTGCGATACCGTGGTGAAGCTTCGGTAGTCATCAAGAAAAGACCCGCCCGGTCCTTCTGAAGGGAGGTCACTGGGCGGGTTTTTGTGTGCTGTAAAGCGTTCTGCATCAAGGGGCCTTGCCGCCCTCCTTCTTTTTTCCGATGTACCAGCTCACTCTGTAAATCCTCAGATTATCTGCGGACTAACAGAGTGAACTGGTACATAGGGAGAGGTTCCTTGAGGAGGCGGGAGTAAAATGAGTTCTAGATAACACATGGATGGAAGCGGCTTAGACAGATAGGAAGAGGATCCCGTGACCACTTTTCACGAACGAAGCTTCGTTGCGCCCCTGACCAAGAATTTCAAACTATTTCTTGGCGGAGTGCTAGCTTTTGTGCTGGTGAGTGTCACCTTGCCTGTACTTATTTTTGGCTCTCAAGGCTCAGGCGATATCAGCCAGGAATCGCTGATTTCACTGATTGTGGGTGTAGCTGTAGCGCTTTCTCTGATTCCAATAATTTTTTCGAGCACCCGTATTGACCTGCTTGATGCGTCGGTCAAAATCACCACCATGAAGTTCTTCTCAAAAGAGCTGGCCTACAGCCAGATTGCGAATGTGGAGGTTGGCCCAGTCACTGGTCTGGTACAGGGGGCTGGTCTGAGGGTTTTGGGTGGAGGTAACACCGGCTACCTGACCGGCGGACCCTCCGTCACCTTTACCCTGGCCAATGGCAGCCGGGTGACGGCGTCCGTCCGCAACCCCCAGCACTTCCTTGCAATGTACCAGCTGGCTCTCTAATTCCTCAGATTATCTGCGGATTTACAGAGCGAGCTGGTACATAGCGGGGGAGAGAGGGAGCGGGAAGAAGGAGAGCGGGGAAAAGCGGGAGGACGTAGGAGGAGGGGAGAGGGGCTAGAAGAGAGCCTCTTCAGCAGCCCCAGAAGCAAGCCCGGCAGAACCAGCCCCAGCACCAGCTCCAACTTCAGCCTCAGCCCCAGCTCCAACTTCAGCACCAGCCCCAGCTTCAGGCGCTAGAGCGGCTGGAAGGGAGCTGAGCAGCTGGTAGTTGGGGCCGATAGCGTCAACGCTCTGGGCCAGCAGAACACCTGAGCCGTCGCGGGGGCCGAACTCGGTGGGCAGGGTGCGGGCAACACCGGCAGCGGAAACAGCCTTAGCAGGGCCGACTCCCACCCAGGCTAGGGCCAGGGCGCTCTCACCCTTAAGGAAGCGGTGGGCCCGCACACCGCCTGTAGCCCGCCCCTTCTGGGGAAAATCAGCCAGCTGGGTGACCTTGGCGGTAGATCCCTCATCGCCCCCGTCGGTAATGGTTACAACCTGGGCATCAGTGCCGGGGGTGGTCACACCGAAGGCAAGCAGGCGGTCGCCCTCAGCCAGCTTTATGCCAGCCATCCCGCCGCCGCTACGGCCCTGGGGCCGCACCTTAGCAGCGTCAAAGGTCAGCAACTTAGCCTGTTCTGTGATGAAGGTCAGCTGGGCGGCCTCATCAGCACAGACCCAAGCAGCAATCAGGGTGTCCTTATCCTTGAGCTTGATAATCTCAAACTCACTGGCGTTCAGGGGGTAGTCAGGGTTAACCCGCTTAATAACGCCAGCTTCAGTGGCCAGGGCCAAAATAGCGTTGAGGGGAACCAGGCCCACCAGCTTCTCCCCGCGGGCAAGGCTAATGGCCTCTGTAGCCTTGACCCCACTGGTTAGCTGGGGCGTACCAGCTGCCTCTTCGAGTACGGGAAGGTCAATGACCGGCACTCGAATCAGGCGGCCAGCTGAGGTGACGGCACCAATTTCACCGCGGGCGCTAGTTGGCACCAAGGAGAGGTAGGCGTCATGCTTAATGCGCTTGCCCGGATCAACAAGGGCAGGACGCTGGCCCTTAACTCCGGCCGTGCGACCTAGCTGACCTGAGGTGGAAAGCAGAACCCAGCAGGGGTCGTCTGCGATTTCCAGGGAGAGGCCGGCCTCTTTCTTAGCCTTAGAGGCTGATGGGGCTAGGGCGGCAACAGCATCAGCCAGTTCGTCCTTGGTCACGATCTTGGTGCGGCGGTCGCTACCGTACTGGTCAGCTACCTGCTGCAGCTCTTCAGATACCAGGGCCCGTAGCTTCTGATCTGAGCCTAGGATCTCTTCGAGGGAGGCAATGTCAGCAAGCAGCTCATCGCGTTCGGTTTCAAGCTCAATCCGTGAGTATTTGGTCAGCTGGCGCAGGCGCAGCTCAAGGATGTGGTTGGCCTGAAGCTCGCTCAAATCATAGATCTGCATTAGGCGCTGGCGAGCCTGGGCGGTTTCCTCTGAGGAGCGAATGAGCTGAATGACCTCATCAATATCAACAATGGCCACCAGCAGGCCCTCAACCAGGTGCAGGCGGTCTCGGCGCTTGCCCAGGCGGTAGCTGGTGCGGCGGCGGACCACATCTAGCCGGTGGTCAACGTAGACCCGTAGGAGGTCGAGCAGGCCCAGGGTCTGAGGCTGACCGTCAACCAGGGCTACATTGTTAATGCCGAAGGAATCTTCTAGGGGGGTGTGCTTGTAGAGGGCGGCCAGCACGGCCTTGGGGTTGAAACCGTTTTTGATTTCAATGACCATGCGCAGGCCGTTTTTACGGTCGGTCAGGTCAACTACATCAGAGATGCCCTGGAGCTTCTTAGAATTGACCCCGTCCTTGATTTTTTCAATGACCTTTTCGGGGCCAACCAGGTAGGGCAGTTCTGTCACCACAAGGCCCTGCTTACGGGCGCTCACCTGCTCAATGGAGACTTTGGCGCGGGTTTTGAAGATGCCGCGGCCCTTTTCGTAGGCGTCCTTAATGCCGCTGGTTCCCACAATGGTGCCGCCTGAGGGTAAATCGGGGCCGGGGATGAACTTCATGATGTCCTTGAGGCTAGCCTCAGGGTAATCGAGCAGGTGGCGGGCTGCGGCAATCACCTCGCGCAGGTTGTGGGGGGCCATATTGGTGGCCATACCAACAGCGATACCGGCTGAGCCGTTGACCAGCAGGTTGGGGTAGGCTGCGGGCAGGACGGCCGGTTGCATGAACTGGTTGTCGTAGTTGGGCACAAAGTCTACAACGTCTTCATCTAGGTTGGCAGTCATGGCCAGGGCCGCAGGTGCCATGCGAACCTCGGTGTAGCGGGAGGCTGCCGGCCCGTCGTCGAGGGATCCGAAGTTGCCGTGACCATCGACTACGGGTAGGCGCATGGAGAAGGGCTGGGCTAGGCGGACCATGGCATCGTAGATGGCCCCGTCACCGTGGGGGTGGAGCTTACCCATGACCTCACCGATCACGCGGGCACTTTTGACGTGGCCCTTATCGGGGCGCAGGCCCATCTGCTGCATCATGTAGAGGATGCGCCGCTGGACGGGTTTGAGGCCGTCGCGGGCGTCGGGCAGGGCCCGGGAGTAGATGACTGAGTAGGAGTACTCCAGGAAGCTGGTTTCCATCTCGCTGGTGACATCAATATCGACGATATTTTCTTGGATGTCGGTGGGGTAGTCATCCTGGGCGGTGCTGCGGCGAGCCATCGAGACCTCTTCCTGGGTGTTCCAAACATAGGCTCATCCATTCTAACGTGTTCTCTAGCTTCTGTAGCTGTCAGTTGGGCTGGGATAGGCAGCTGGCTGGGGCCGCTGCTGCTGGTGACTGAAAAAGAAAAATATTTAGATCAAACTTTTGTTTCTAAAATTGATATTCCGCCTCACACTGGCAGGTCTTCACTTCAGGACTGGAAGAGAGGATGAAACATTTGCTTACGAACCGTCCTCAAAATATGTGAACAACGTGATACCCGGTACACTGGAGGCAGTGGACCTGTGCCCACCTGCTCAACCGTGAGCAGAGGCGCTCCCTTGCACAGTAGCGACGGGTGCCAGTGGGGCAGGGCCAAGAATCAGACAGTGTCGAGAGGAGTCCCACATATGAGCACTGTGGATAGCTTCGGTTCAAAGGGCGTACTTTCCGTCAAGGGAACCGACTATGAAATTTTCCGTCTAAAGGCAGTAGAAGGCTCAGAAAAACTGCCTTACTCCCTGAAGGTTCTACTAGAGAATCTTCTGCGCACCGAAGACGGTGCAAACATCACTGAAGGCCACATTAAGGCCCTAGCTAGCTGGGATCCTAGTGCGGAACCTGACACCGAAATTCAGTTCACTCCAGCCCGCGTTATTATGCAGGACTTCACCGGCGTTCCCTGTGTTGTTGACCTGGCAACCATGCGTGAGGCTGTCAAGGAGCTAGGCGGTGATCCCTCTAAGATCAACCCCCTAGCACCTGCAGAACTGGTCATTGACCACTCAGTGCAGATTGATACCTTCGGCACCGCCGACGCTATCAGCCGGAACATGGACATTGAATACCAGCGCAACGGTGAACGCTACAAGTTCCTGCGCTGGGGCCAGACCGCCTTTGATGACTTCAAGGTTGTTCCCCCCGGCATGGGCATTGTTCACCAGGTCAACATTGAGTACCTGGCCCGCACCGTTATGGCCCGCGAGGTAGACGGGGTTCTGCGCGCCTACCCTGACACTGTTGTTGGTACTGACTCCCACACCACCATGGTCAATGGCCTTGGCGTTCTAGGCTGGGGTGTTGGCGGTATTGAAGCTGAGGCAGCCATGCTCGGCCAGCCCGTTTCTATGCTCATTCCCCGCGTTGTTGGCTTCAAGCTCACCGGCTCCATCCCCTCAGGGGCCACCGCAACCGACGTTGTTCTTACCATCACTGAAATGCTCCGCCAGCACGGGGTAGTCGGTAAGTTCGTTGAATTCTACGGTGAAGGTGTTAGCCAGGTTCCTCTGGCCAACCGGGCCACTATTGGCAACATGAGCCCCGAATTTGGCTCTACCGCAGCCATGTTCCCCATCGACGAGAACACCCTAGACTACCTGCGCCTGACCGGCCGCAGCGAGGAGCAGGTTGCCCTGGTTGAGGCCTACACCAAGGAGCAGGGCCTCTGGCACGATCCTTCTGTTGATGTTGAGTACTCTGAGTACCTGGAACTAGACCTCTCTACTGTTGTTCCCTCCATCGCTGGGCCCAAGCGCCCCCAGGACCGGATCCTGCTGTCAGAGTCTAAGAGCCAGTTCGAATCAGACATCAAGACCTATTCCAAGGACGGCGAAGCCGACAAGTCAGCTCAGGTCACTATGGCTGACGGCCGGGACTTTGAGCTCAAGAACGGTGCGGTAGCGATTGCTTCAATTACCTCCTGCACCAACACCTCAAACCCCTCCGTGATGATGGCAGCAGGTGTTCTTGCCCGCAACGCAGCAGCTAAGGGCCTGACCGCTAAGCCCTGGGTCAAGACCTCTATCGCCCCCGGTTCAAAGGTTGTTACCGACTACTACCAGAAGGCTGGCCTGCTACCTGACCTTGAGAAGCTGGGCTTCTTCGTCGTTGGTTACGGTTGTGCCACCTGCATTGGTAACTCCGGCCCCCTAGAGCCAGAAATTTCAGAAGCCATCCAGGCTGAAGATCTTTCGGTCACTGCCGTTCTTTCCGGTAACCGCAACTTTGAGGGCCGCATCTCACCTGATGTGAAGATGAACTACCTGGCCTCACCTCCGTTGGTGATTGCCTACGCCCTGGCCGGCACCATGGACTTCGACTTTGAGAAGGACCCCCTGGGCACCGACGCTGAAGGTAAGGAAGTTTACCTCAAGGACATCTGGCCCGATCCGGCTGAGGTTCAGAAGATCATTGACGAATCCCTGGATACTGAAATGTACGCCAAGGAGTACGGCACCATCTTCGACGGTGACGAGCGCTGGCAGGCTCTGGAGACCCCCACCGGTTCAACCTTTGAGTGGGATCAGGAATCCACCTATGTGCGTAAGCCCCCTTACTTTGAGGGCATGACCATGGAAACTAGCCCCGTTGAAGACATCAAGGGTGCTCGGGTTCTGCTCAAGCTGGGGGATTCGGTAACTACCGACCACATTTCTCCGGCTGGCTCCTTCAAGGCAGAGACCCCTGCCGGTCAGTACCTGATTGCTCACGGTGTTGAGCGTAAGGACTTCAACTCCTACGGTTCCCGCCGTGGTAACCACGAGGTGATGATCCGCGGTACCTTCGCTAACATCCGCATCAAGAACCAGCTGCTGGACGGGGTTGAAGGTGGCTTTACCCGCGACTTCACCCAGGGCGGCGAACAGTCAACCGTTTACGATGCATCCATGAACTACCAGGCTGCTGGTATTCCTCTGGTTGTCCTAGGCGGTAAGGAATACGGAACAGGTTCCTCCCGTGACTGGGCTGCTAAGGGCACCACCCTGCTGGGGGTCAAGGCTGTTATTGCTGAGTCCTTCGAGCGTATCCACCGGTCTAACCTGATCGGTATGGGTGTTGTTCCCCTGCAGTTCCCCGCCGGTGAATCCCACGAGTCACTGGGCCTGACCGGTACCGAAACCTTCGATATTACCGGCCTGACTGAGCTGAACGAGGGCACTACTCCTAAGACCCTGAAGGTCACTGCTACCGCTGAAGACGGCAAGGTCACCGAGTTCGATGCTGTAGTTCGCATTGACACCCCCGGTGAAGCTGACTACTACCGCAATGGTGGTATCTTGCAGTACGTGCTACGCAACCTGGTTCGTGGCTCCTAGCTAGAGTCTTAGCAGGCTAGAGTCTCAGCCAAGCTAAAGGCCCTGGCCCCCTTTTCAGGGGGCCAGGGCCTTTGAGCTTTTACTGACTAGGGCTTACTTGCGGCCAGTGACCGGAATAGCGCCGGTCTTGACATCGTAGTAGTTCTCCCAGAAGTCGGCGTTCTTAATACCAAGAGGCCTAGGATCAAAGAGGGGATCAAGGCCCTGCTTCTGCTGCTGCTCGTAGTCCTTGAGCACCTGCAGAGCCGGCTTCTGAATAATCAGAATACCAATAATGTTGAGCCAGGCCATCAGACCCACCCCAATATCACCCAGGGCCCAGGCGGCCCCTGAGGTGCTAACGCAGCCTACAACGGTTGCGGTGAGAATCAGCAGCTGGAGCAGGCGTAGAAGGGTGCTGTTGACTGCCTCATTCTTGATGTTGCGGGTTAGGTAGCGCAGGTTGGTTTCTGCCATGTAGTAGTAGGCCACAATGGTGGTGAAGGCGAAGAAGCCCAAAGAGACGGCAATGAAGATGGGGCCAGCACCGCTGATAAAGGTGTCGAAGGCGGCCTGGGCGAAGGCTGGGCCAACGGTTGCATCCTGGGCCAGGTTCCCTGCTCCTTCAGCTAGGACGGGGGTGTCAGCTGAGCCGCCCTGGTAGACCCGGTACATGCCGGTTGAAAGAATCAGGAAGGCAGTGGCGGAGCAAACGAAGAGGGTGTCAATGTAGACGGCCATGGCCTGAACAAAGCCCTGGGAGGCTGGGTGCTTAACTTCAGCAGCTGCTGCAGCGTGGGGGCCGGTGCCCTGGCCTGCTTCGTTAGAGTAGATGCCTCGCTTGACGCCCCATTCAACAGCGGTGCCCACAATGGCGCCGAAGGTGGCGTGCAGGCCAAAGGCTGAGCTGAAGACCAGGTTGATCACATCACCGAGCATGTTGATGTTGACGAAGGCAACGATCATGGCCAAAACAATGTAGATGATAGCCATGAAGGGAACCACTACAGAGGCGAAGGTAGCAATACGCTTAACGCCACCGACCACAATGAAGGCCAGCAGAATGGTGATGCCGGTTGCAGTCATCCAGGGGTGGATGCTGGGGAAGGCCCCTTCAATGGAGGTGGCAATACCGTTGGCCTGAACGCCGGGCAGGAAGAAGCCGCAGGCTAGGACGGTTGCAAAGGCGAAGATAGAGGCGTAGACCTTAAAGAGGCCAGAGTACTTGGTGTGCCGGTAGGCCTTCTCAAAGTAGTAGGCAGGCCCGCCGCGGTATTCGCCGGTGACCTTATCCCGCTCCTTGTAAATCTGCCCTAGGGTACATTCAATGAAGGAGGTTGAGGCTCCCAGGAAGGCCATAGCCCACATCCAGAAGACCGCGCCAGGCCCACCGAAGGCAATGGCGGTTGCAACACCGGCAATATTACCGGTGCCCACGCGGCCTGCTAGAGACATGGCTAGGGCCTGGAAGGATGAAACACCATCCTGGGAGGACTCGCCTTTGAAGGTTGCCCGAAGCATGGTGGGAATTTGGCGAACCTGGAGCAGACGGGTTCGAATGGTGAAATAGATACCTACTGCTAGGCAGAGATAGACCATCACTGGGGACCAAATAATACTGTTGGCCCATTCAATGACTGCTGTCATGGCAGTTTCCAATCGTCAAGAGGCTACCCCCGTTGGGGGGCCTGTGGGAAGATGCGGGCAGGGAAAGATGTTGCCCAGATCTATGTTCCAATGCACAGTGTGAGGTGCTGAACAAAAATATTAGGACCTGATGCCCCTAGAGGGAAGTAGCCACGCGCCATTTAACCGACTGGAAACAAAAGGTCTCAGCCTGTAAGAGCCTGGGGAAATCGCTAAAAGCCCTTCAAGCAGGTAAAGTTACTAGTCTGAAAGACTATGATTGGCCGTATCTACCTTGGCCCCTTCAGCCCCTAGCAGGCCTGAGGGTAGGCTGTGGCTTAGGCCAGGGAGGGAGCACAAGTGGGCCTACTAGAACAGATTCACGCACCTGCTGATCTAGCAACCTTAAAGCGGGAAGAGCTTGAGACCCTAGCCCAAGAAATCCGGGACTTTCTGGTGGCAAAGGTGGCTAAGACAGGCGGGCATCTGGGCCCTAACCTGGGTGTTGTAGAGCTAACCCTTGGAATGCACCGGGTCTTTCAGTCCCCTAAGGACTCCCTCATCTTTGATACCGGCCACCAGTCCTATGTGCATAAGCTACTAACCGGCCGGCAGAACTTTGACACCCTTCGGCAGAAGGGTGGGCTTTCTGGCTACCCGGAGCGGGCTGAATCTGAGCACGATATTGTAGAGTCCTCCCACGCTTCGTCCTCCCTCTCTTGGGCTGACGGTATTTCTAGGGCCTACCAGCTTACCGGCCAGGATGACCGCTACACGGTGGCCCTGATTGGTGACGGGGCTCTAACCGGTGGCATGGCCTGGGAGGCTGTCAATAACATTGCAGCAGATAAGAGCCGGAAGGTCGTTATCATTGTCAACGATAATGGCCGCTCCTACGCCCCTACCGTAGGTGGCTTCGCTAACCACCTGGCTGCCCTTCAGCACGAACTGCAAAACCGGCTGGATAAGGTTCGCCTAGATTCCCGCTACGAGCGGGCCCTGAGCCTGGGGCGGAACACCCTTCAAAGGGGCGGTTCCCTAGGGCAGATGGTCTACCGGGGCCTGCACGGGATGAAGGTTGGCATTAAGGACGTTATGGTCCCCCAGGGTATCTTTGAAGACCTGGGCATGAAGTACCTGGGCCCCATTGACGGTCACGACCTTGAAGCCGTTGAACAGGCCCTAGAGGCTGCCAAGAACTTTGGCGGGCCGGTTTTGGTGCACGCCATTACTGAAAAGGGCCACGGCTACGGGCCAGCCGTCAGCGATAAGGACGACATGTTCCACGCTGTTGGGGTGATTGATCCTGACACCGGTGAGGCCCTAGCAAAGTCTTCTGGCCAGTCCTGGACCAGCGTCTTTGCTCAGGAAATTAAAGAACTAGCCGACCAGCGGCCAGACCTGGTGGGGGTGACCGGGGCCATGCTCATCCCCGTTGGCCTCAAGCCCATGGCAGCTGCCCACCCTGACCGGGTGATTGATGTGGGTATTGCCGAGCAGCACGCTATAGCCATGAGTGCCGGCCTAGCCTACGGCGGTCAGCACCCGGTGATCGCCCTCTACGCCACCTTCCTGAACCGGGGCTTTGACCAGCTCCTGATGGATGTTGCCCTGCACAAGGCCGGGGTGACCCTGGTTCTAGACCGGTCAGGGGTCACCGGCCCTGATGGGGCCAGCCACCACGGCATGTGGGATCTAGCCCTGCTCCAGTTCATCCCCGGCCTGTACCTGGCAGCCCCCAGGGATGCAGCAACCCTCAGAGAGGAACTGCAAGAAGCAGTTGCCATTGATAACGCCCCCACCGTTATCCGCTACCCTAAGGGCTCTGTTGGCCCCGATATCCCTGCCCTTGAGCGCCTAGCTGACGGGGTAGACCTGCTGGCCCGTATCGGTGAGCCCAATCCTGAAAGCGGCCAGAGGGACGTCCTGCTCATTGGGGTCGGTGCCTTTGCCCGCCTGGCCCTAGAAACAGCTGACCTGCTAGGCCAGCAGGGGGTGAGCGTCACGGTCATTGACCCGCGCTGGGTAATGCCTGTTGCCAGCAGCCTGCTGAACCTAGCTGGCGAACACCGGATTGTAGTCTGCCTAGAAGACGGGGTTCGGGCTGGGGGAGTGGGCTCAAGGATCCGCCAGGAAATGCGGGCAGCTGGTATTGATACAGCCCTCAACGAACTGGGTCTACCGGCAGAGTTCATCAAGCACGCTGAGCGCAGCGAAATCCTAGAAGAAGTTGGCCTGACCCCAGAGAAGATCAGTAGCGACATCCTAGCCCAGCTTGAAGGGTCAATGGTTCCCTTCGCCCGCACAGCTGGGGAAAAGCCCAAGCACACCCAGGCCTAGGCCCCGGGGGGAGGGGGAAAATCCGGGTCTAGCTGACCCAGATTTTCCCCTCTTTTACTTCAACCGTGAACTCGGGTAGGGGAGTCTCAGCTGGACCGCCCAAAACGGCCCCGGTGCTGAGGTCAAACTGGGAGGCATGGCAGGGGCAGGCTAGGGTCTTATCCTTGACCGCATTGAGCTGGCAGCCCTGGTGGGTGCAGACTGAGCTAAAGGCGTGAAACTCATTTTCCTGGGGCTGAGTAATCATCACACTCACCCCATCAGCCGTAGCTCGAATAACCCCGCCCACAGGTACATCTGAACTAGCTGCCATCTCTGTTGGCTGGGCAGGGCGGCCTGTTTCTTCGGTCAGGGCAGTAGAATCCTGCTCCTGGGAGGAACAGGCCGATAGGAGCAGGCTAGAACCGGCAGCAAGACCAGCTCCGCCAGCTAGGGCCTGACGGCGGGAAAGCCCGCAGCCCTGCTGCTGATCCTGCTCACTGGACGGATGGTTAGAGCACATAGTAAACCTCACTTAGGTTGAAGGGGTCAGAAGACGGGAAAAAATCTGCGCCAGGGGAGCTGCAACTAACTGCCGCTGCCAGCCCCTAGCCCCAAGGCTGCCTAGGGTCTGGCTTAGGTCCTCAGGGGCCTGGCCCTGCGGGGGATCCCAGCATAGACGGCGCAGCAGGTCAGGGGCCAGAATGTTCTCTTGGGGGATTCCCAGCTCATGGCCCAGGGTCTGTAGGGCCTGCTTGGATTCACTAATGAGCTGGGCTGACTGGGGTCGCTTAGCCTCCCAGGCCTTGAGGGGAGGAGGGCCGCTTGCTGGAGTTGTAAAGGGGACCGGGTTCTGATCAGAACGGGCAGCAGCTACAGCCTTCACCCAGCGGGGGGCCTCCCTTTTCAGGGCCCGGGTCTGAAAACCGGGCACCTGCAAGATAGCAGGAACAGAGCGGGGCATGAGGCGGGCTGCACTAATCAAGGACGAATCCGGCAGCAGCCGCTTAGGGGCGATGTCCTTAGCCTGGGCCAGCCGGTCGCGCTCATACCAGAGGTTGCGCAGGGCTGTAAGCTGCCTGCGGGTCTTCAGATCCCTAATGCCCTTCGTCTTACGCCAGGGGTCAGCCTTAGCCTCCTTGCCTGGGCCCTGGCAGAGAAAGGCAAACTCCTCTAGGGCGTAGTCTAACTTGCCCTGGTTGATGAGTTCCTCTTCAACAGCGTCACGCAGATCGAGCAGAATCTCAACATCTAAGGCAGCATAGTTCAACCAGTCACTGGGCAGGGGCCTGTGGGACCAGTCCACAGCAGAATGTTCCTTGGCCAGCTTGTAGCCTAAAAGGTTCTCTACCATGGCCCCTAAACCAACCCGCTCAAAACCAGCAAGGCGGCCAGCTAGCTCAGTATCAAAAAGCCGGGAGGGGGTCATACCCAGTTCAGCCAGGCAGGGCAAATCCTGGCTTGAGGCATGAATAACCCACTCAGCGCCTTTCAGGGCCTGGTCAATGATTGAAAGGTCAGCAAAACATTCCGGGTCAATCAGAATCACCCCAGAATCGCCCCGCTTGATCTGCACCAAGAAGGCCCGCTGCCCGTAGCGAATCCCAGAGGCCCGCTCCGTATCAAGGGCAACCGGGCCCTGCTGGGCGGCTAAAAGCTCAGCTGCCCGCTCCAGGGCTCGGGGGGTGCTAATGACGGAAGGAACCCCACCTGCCGGTTCACTCAGAAAAACAGTTTCTGGAATAACAAGGCCAGCAGGGAGCTTAAGCTGCGCCGAATCCTGCTTAGCAGCGGGCGCTTGCTCTGGGTGGTCCACAGTGCTCTACTTTCAGCTTGGGGTTCTTGAAGGTCTGCCCCTATTATGCCAAAAGCTAGGCCTTAGAGGGGGACTCTTCAAAGGTGAGGCAGACTGAGTTGATGCAGTAGCGCAGGTCAGTTGGGGTGGCAAAACCCTCGCCCTCAAAAACATGCCCCAGGTGGGAGTCACAGGCTGCACAGCGCACCTCAGTTCGAATCATCCCAGCTGACCGATCGTGCAGGTAACGCACCCGGTCCTCAGCTAGCGGCTGGAAGAAGGAGGGCCAGCCGCAGTGGCTAGAGAACTTCTCAGTTGACCTAAAAAGCTCAGTTCCACAGGCCCTACAGGAATAGGTTCCCTCAGCCTTAGAATCCCAATACTTGCCGCTATAGGCAGGTTCGGTTCCGCCCTGCCGCAGAACAGCAAACTCCTGGGGGTTGAGAACCTCCCTCCAGTTTTTAGCAATTCTTCCTACTCCCGGTAAAGAGCTATTCAAGGTCTACTCCCTTTAGCCTGATCTGTGCCGATAACTTTCACCAGTATAAGGAGGGCAGGGGGCAAAAAATTCCCGTAAACTAGGCAGCATGGCCAGACAGAAAGCGCATTCCCTGCCAGCTCGCACCCTCACTCTAGCCACCCTAGCTGGGGGCCTAGGGGCAGCTGGCGCCTCTCTCGCCTTCGCAGGAGCCCTAGGGGCAGCCGGGCTAGCTAGCCACTTGGCCCGAAAAATCGTGGTCCCGCCCAAGGCGCCAGCAGAAAACGTCAAAGTCCACTCCCTGGGCTACCCCAGCACCGACCAGGGCCCGGGGGCTCAGCCTAGCACCATCAGCCTAGAAGCAACCGCCTCAACCCTGGCTCCAGGCTCCTACGGCTTCTACTTCTCAGCCGGGGCTGGCTTTGCCCTGCTCGGTGAGGTGATTTCCTACCACCCCAGTGAAGGAAGACTGGAGCGGCCCATTGAAAAAATCTTTCAGGGGGATATGACCGGTATTAAGCGCGGCCGCCTGAGCGGGGTAGTGGCCAGAACCCCCCAAGAAGCCGGCTACCGGGCCAAAGACATTGAACTGAATCTGCCCAATGGGCCATCGCCGGCCTGGCTCATCCACCCCCAAGCAGCCCAAGGCGACCAGGCCAGCGACCAGGGTAGTGATCAGGGCAGCGACCAGGCCCCAGCAGGTAAGCCCAGTAGCTGCTGGGCCATCATGATCCACGGAATGGGGGCAACCCGGGCAGAAACCCTTCGCGCCCTAGAAGCCACCCAGGCCCTAGGCCTCAGCAGCCTGCACATGAGCTACCGCAACGACCGAGAAGCCCCCTCAAGTGAAGATGGCCGCTACGGCCTAGGCTTTACCGAATGGAAGGACGTAGAAGTAGCCATCGACTACGCCCTAAGCCACGGGGCCCAGCAGGTAGTGCTCTTCGGCTGGTCCATGGGCGGATCAATTGCCCTCCAAACAGCAGACCTAGCCCGCAACCGCCGGGCCATTCAAGCCCTCGTCCTCGACGGACCAGCCCTAGACTGGCTAGGGCTAATCGAGTACCACACTGACCTGAACAAGATTCCCCTGCGGATTGGCCAGCTAGGTATCAGCATGATTACCCGCCCGCCCCTAACCGCCTTTACCGGCCTCAAAGAACCCATCAGCCTAGAACAAATCTCCTGGCCCCACCGGGCAGGCGACATTCAACTACCAACCCTGATCCTGCACTCCATCGACGACAGCTACGTCCCCTACCAGCCCTCCCAGGTTCTCTCCCAGCTCTCAGACCTAGTAGACTTCATCCCCTTCGAACGAGCCAGCCACACCAGGGAATGGAATGTTGACCCCCAGGGCTGGACCCAGGCTGTGAGCAGCTGGCTAAGGGGCCGCAATATCGGCGTAGGAACCGGCAGTCAAGGCTAGCAGATCATCTGCTGCCAGCTCTACATCCAGCCCCCGCCGGCCGCCAGAGACCAGAATCGTGTCAAAAAGCTGAGCGGTCTCATCCACAAGGGTAGGGTGGGCCATCTTCTGCCCCAGGGGAGAAATGCCGCCTACTACATAGCCGGTTCGCTTCTCGGCCACAGCAGGGGCAGCTAGCTTAGCTGACTTCCAGCCCAGGCTGGCTGCCGCAGCCTTCACATTCAGCTTGCCCCCTACAGGAACAACACAAATAGCAAACTGATTCTCAAAGCAAATCATCAGGGTCTTAAAGACCTGCTCAGGGGACCGGCCCAGCTTCTGGGCAGCTTCTAAACCAAAATTAGTCTCACCGTCAACATGCTCATACTCCCGCAGTTCAAAAGCGGTCTGAGTCTCCTGTAAGAGGGCAACTGCAGCAGTAGCAGCCCCCTTCTTCTTAGCCTTAGCCATTGGGCCAATCCTTTCGCAAAAACAGTCAAGTACCTACCAGCCTAAAACGAAGAGAGAAGGGCCAGAGGCCCAGGAAGGGCCCCAGGTGGCAAGTGTGAAAAAGCCAACCAGCTTAGGGTCAAGAAGGCACTAAGGATCTACCCGCCCAGATAGCTGCCGCCCAGAAGTAAGCCCACACCAGCTAGTCGTCCAAGGCCCTGTCCAGCCGCCAAGACCCTACCCGCCCCCGCCCAGACAAGGGCAAGAACTGCAACATTGGGCAAGGAAGCCCCCAGGAACTAAACTATGGGTGTACCAAAGAACAGCGCACCGTCGCGCCCAAGGGAAAGACCTCACGTGGCAACCTACACCCACCTCACCGACCGAACCCCCCAAATCACAGCAGACGAACTCCTAGCAGGCTTCAAACCCTCAGAACGCTTCGGTGAAGTATCCTTCACAAGCTACCGGCCCGACCCCGCCCAACCCAGCCAGCAGGCGGCAGTAGAAGCCCTCAAAGCCTTCGGCCAAGCCATCAACCAGGGCCCAGGATCAAGCGGCGGCTTCTTCAGCAAACTCTTCGGCGGCGGAAAAAAGAAGGACGACAGCAAAGCCGGCCTCTACCTTGACGGCGGCTTCGGCGTCGGCAAAACCCACCTGCTAGCCTCCCTCTGGCACATGGTCGAAGGGCCCAAAGCCTTCGGAACCTTCGTCGAATACACCAACCTGGTCGGTGCCCTCACCTTCCGCAAAACCGTAGAAGCCCTCTCCGGCTACAAGCTAGTCTGCATCGACGAATTCGAACTCGACGACCCAGGAGACACCGTCCTCATGTCCCGCCTCATGCGCGAACTTGCAGAAGCCGGCGTCAAACTAGTAGCCACCTCCAACACCCTGCCCGGCGCCCTCGGCGAAGGACGCTTTGCCGCCGCCGACTTCAAACGCGAAATCCAAGTCCTAGCCAGCCAGTTCGACGTACTACGCGTCGACGGTGAAGACTTCCGCCACCGCGGCCTACCCGCCGCCCCAGCCCCCCTAGCCGACAGCGACCTAGAAAGCCAAATCGAAAAGCGCCTCGACCCCCAGGCCACAGTAGCCATCGACAGCTTCGAAGACCTCATCAACCACCTCTCCAAGGTCCACCCCTCCCGCTACCGCCAGCTCATCGACGGAATCGATGCCATCGCCTGGCGCAAGGTCAGCACCATCAACCAGCAGGCCCTAGCCCTACGCTTCGTGGTACTAGCAGACCGCCTCTACGACAAGGACCTGCCCATCCTGGCCTCAGGGGTGCCCTTCGACCAGGTCTTCACCGAAGAAATGATGACCGGCGGCTACCAGAAAAAATACTTCCGGGCGGTTTCACGCCTGACAGCTCTAGCCCGGGAAGGGATGCTGGACGAAAGGGAGGCGTGAAACCACTCCGTTCGCTCCTAACCTGCTCGCGCGCTCGCAGCCGCTCACTCCGTCCCGCCTCACAGCCCTGGCCCGGGAAGGAATGCTAGACGAAAGGGAGGCGTGAAACCACTCCGTTCGCTCCCAACCTGCTCGCCCGCTCGCAGCCGCTCACTCCGTCCCGCCTTCTGCCCTTAGTCGGGAAAGGCCAGCTCAGCCCACTGCTGGCGGGTCAGCTCCGCAACCTGCATATCAAGCAGGGGAATCGACCCGTCCGCTAGCGGCCTGCCCGGCTCACTGCGCTTCAGCAGGCTAAACCCCCTAAAGCCCACCCTGCTAGCTACCTTCTGCGACGGCCCATTAGCGGCCAAAGCCTTCCAGGTTACCCGATCAAGGCCCAGCCCCTGGGGGTCTAAGGCGAAGGCAACCGCCAGCTTCAGGGCCTGGGTTGCAAAGCCCTGCCCCCGGCTAGCAGGCGCCAGCCAATAGCCCACCTCAGCCGATGAGTCCCCAATATTGAAAAGACTGACTACGCCGGCAAGAAGACCACTGGCATCAATAGCCCAAACCAGCTCGTGTCCGCTTTCAGCGGCCAAATGCGTGTAGTCAATAAAATCACGGGCAGTCTGCTCACTGTAATCAAGAGGAACAGAGAGGCAAAAGCGGGTAATCTCAGGGTCCTGGCAGGCGCTTTGAAGGGCCCTGGCATCAGTCGTCCGCAGGGGGCGCAGGGTGAAACGTTCAGCTAAAAGTTGAGGGTGCATAGCAGGCTCATCCTTGGGTAGTAGTCCTTATGTGTAGTCTACCCACAGCATATTGTGGCGCAAGGCATAGAGAAAAAATTTTGACCCGGATCATCTCTGACGGGTGAAAACCCTGAAAACACACGGCAAAGTGGGGCATGAGAGGGGGTGTGTCCCGATTTGGCAGGGGCTGGAAAAGTCTGTATAGTATTTACTCGTTGGTTCGGTTCCCTCAGGAATTGAATTGATATGCGGTTGTAGCTCAGTTGGTAGAGCACCACCTTGCCAAGGTGGATGTCGCGAGTTCAAGTCTCGTCAACCGCTCGCAACACTCCTTGCGAGTGTCTAGCGCGATTGGCGCAGCGGTAGCGCACTTCCTTGACATGGA
>JAXDRN010000087.1:0-29657 GCA_034090985.1 Rothia sp. (in: high G+C Gram-positive bacteria)
AAAGCAGTAGATGACCACTAGATGACCTATCGCTTTTTTGCTTGATAATAAAAATATCCCCCACTTGTTTTACCAAGTGAGGGATACATTGAGCGCCCCAGGAGGGAGTCGAACCCCCGACCAAGAGATTAGAAGGCTCCTGCTCTATCCACTGAGCTACTGAGGCTAGCGCTGTCCATCCTAACTCTTCTGGGCCTAAAAGTCACTTTTGACCCTGGGCTATCATTGGCTGCTGTCCCTGCTTAGATGCTGATTTCGTAGAGGGAGGAGCGCTGCTGGCGGCGTAGGACCCTGCGGGTTGCTGGGTCGAAGAAGATCAGCCAGAAGGCGTAGGCCAGGCAGAGCACTGCTGCTAGGAGCCGGCCCATATTCTGGTCAAAATCATCGAGGTAGGGCGAAACAGCCAGCTGGTCTGATACGCCGTAGATGGTGAAGAAGAGGGTGGTTAGAAAGTAGAAGTCTAGCTGCCAGTCTGTTCTGATGCCGGCTACTACCAGCAGGGGGATAAACCAGAGCAGGTACCAGGATTGGAGCATGGGTGAGAAAATCACCACCATTGCAATGGCTAGCCCTACCCGGCGGATGAGGTTTTGATCCCTGCCCAGGAACATGATCAGCACTGAGGCTAGCATGCCAATGAGTTTGGCTAGGCTGTAGAAGCTATCTCTAATGCTGGTTGCTAGCTCCCCATTGCCGCTGATGGAGCTAACGATTTGGGCTATTTGTAGGCCGATGAAACCGATGGGGGTGTACCAGATGTATTGGCCACCGGTTGTTGCCAGGGCCCCAATCCAGCCGAAGCCTAGGTCGGTTACCCACCCCATGAGGGCTAGGAGGGCTAGGCTGAGGCTGCCGCTGATGGCCCAGTGGAGGAAGCGGCGGAGCCAGGAGGCCCCCCGTCCGGCCCAGAAGAGGCCAATAAAGGGCAGGGCAATGAGGGCGATAGGTTTGACGGCGATTGCTAGGGTCACCAAGAGGGTCCCTAGGCAGCCTCCCAGGGGGTTTCTGTAGCGGGCTGCGTAGTAGACTCCAGCCAGGATCAGGCCGGTCATCAGGGCGTCGTTATGGGATGAGGTGATGAAGGCTGCGATAAAGAGGGGGTTGGCTACTACGAGCCAGTTGGCCCTAGCCCCATTGATTCCGTGCAGCTGGGCCAGTTTGGGCACATAGTAGGCGATCAGGCCTACCCCGATCAGGGCTACTCCTCTAAAGAGATAGAGGGCTGTATCCACTGAGTTGCCTGCTAGGTTTGCTACAGCCTGTTCAATCAGCAGGAAGACCGGCCCATAGGGGGGCGCTGATTCAGCCCAGAGGGTATCTGCCCCGTATTGGAAGAAGTTATTGACTGAGGATACCCCGTAGTCGTAGGGATTGAGCCCTGAGGCCATGACCCTGCCTTGGGCGAAGTAGGAGAAGACGTCCCGGCTGTAGAGGGGGAAGGCAAAGAGCTGGGGGGTTATCCAGCAGAGGGCGGTGATGCTGGCCCAGCGGGCAGCTCTTTGGTCCCAGACAATGAGCTTTTGGACCATGCGTAGCCATTCGCGGCAGAGCATCATAGATCCGATTACCAGAAGGGTAATGCAGCTGATGAGCCCGGTTGCTGTGTAGCGCAGGGGGATAATCCAGCTCACCTGCCTAAAGGGTGAGGCATCTGCTAGCCAGCCGACACCGAAGGAGGCAACCATAATCAGTAGGGAACCGATGGTTCCAAAGATGAGGGTGCGCAGGGGGCTGCCGGTCACATAGTGGGCCTGGCGGGGCCGGTGCTGGTGGACTGGTATTTTTTCCTGGCGAGCCGGTTGGGTCCTGGGGCTCATACTTCTCCTGGTCGGTGGAATCTTTACCTGAATTTTACCCCTTGAGGGCTTGAGGCTTCACCGGGCGGTACTGCTTCTTTTTTTGCCGTGCGTCTTCTGCTCTTGGCCTGAGGGGGGGTAGATTAGTGCTGTGTCTATTTCAAGTGAACGTATTGTCTGGATTGATTGTGAGATGACTGGCCTGTCGCTGGAGTCTGATGCCTTGATTGAGGTTGCAGCCCTGGTGACAGATGGGGATCTCAATATTTTGGGTTCTGGGGTTCAGGTGGTTATTAAGCCTGAGCCTGAGGCCCTGGAGCAGATGAATGATTTTGTGCGGCAGATGCACACCAGTTCTGGTCTGCTAGATGACCTAGAGCAGGGCCTTTCTCTTCCTGAGGCTCAGCAGCTGGTGCTGGCCTACATTAAGCAGTGGGTCCCTGAGGCTGGTAAGGCTGTTTTGGCTGGTAATTCTGTGGGCACTGATAAGACCTTCCTGGTCAGGGATATGCCTGAGCTGGTGGATTATCTTCACTACCGTGTTATTGATGTTTCTACCATTAAGGAGCTTTCCCGCCGCTGGTTTGAGAAGGCTGCCTATAACTCCCCTGCTAAGACCGGTAATCACCGGGCCTTGGGTGATATTCAGGATTCCATTGACGAACTGCGCTACTACCGGGGTACAGTTTTTGTTCCTTCCCCTGGTCCTGAGAGCAGTAGCTGCCAGCAGGTTGCTAGCCAGGTGGTTCAGACCCGCCAGCAGCTAGGTGCCTAGAGCCCTTCTTCTGCTGAGGCGGTAGCACTGTGTGCTACCGCCTCTTTTCTTGTGCCCTGCCCCTCTTAGGGGGTTGGGGCCAGCAGCTGCTTCCGTTTGCTCAGCCCCGTCCAGATCCAGAGGAGGATCACCAGGTAGAGGCTGATGATGGGCAGGGCAGAGATAACCAGGGCTGGGGCGCTGGCGTAGTTGAGGTCCTGGCTGTGCGGGTCAATGATTTCTGCGATTTTGAGCGGCGAGATGCTCAGGCCAAGGATCGCAATCCAGCTGAGGATTTTAGCTACCTGGGTCAGTAGCTGCCCCGGGCTGAAGAAGGTTCCGAAGGCATCTACCCACAAGGCTAGGGCGATCAGCGGTAGCCAGGTGTTGTGGTGGGACCAGGAGATAGGTGACATGGACATCATCAGGAAGGCGTTGAGGGCGATTTCGCTGATGATCATGCCCCTTGCATGCAAGATGGGCAGCAGGGCGGCTGTGCCTAGGAGCAGCAGAAGAATCAGGGCGTATTGCAGGATCTTGAGCAGGCTGCCTTCTGGGATTCCTAGGTGCATGAGCCAGCCGAGTATGGCGATGTTATCGGGGTAGTTGATGTTTCCTACCCGGGAAGGATCTGAAATGGCAGAGAACCAGAAGTCTTTGGCTTCCTGGGGCAGTAGCAGGGCGCCGATGGCGATGGTGCTAGCAAAGCTGACCCCTAGGCTGATAACGCCCTTGATGTCCTTTCGCATGAGCAGGATCAGGCCGAAGGCTAGGGGGGTAAGTTTGATGCCCCCTGCAATGCCGATCAGGACGCCGCGGGGTAGCTTAGTTGCCGGGCGGAGCAGATCGAGCATGACCAGGAGCATGATCAGGGGGTTGATTTGAACCAGCCCTAGCCCCCGCCGCCAGGGACCGGTGATGAGGATCAGGGCGGTCAGCAGGGCGATGGTGCCCTTTGGCCCTAGCCGGTCTTGGAAGGGGATGGTGATCCCGCGCTGGTTGGCGTAGCTGTAGCTGAGGCTGGCAATCCACCAGGCGACAGCGAAGGAGAGGGCCAGCATGAGGCTGATGCCCAGCCAGGAGGGGATGAAGGCGAAGGGGAGGAAGAGCAGGGCCGCGAAGGGCGGGTAGGTGAAGGGTAGCCAGAAGGTGTCGCTGATTTTGTGCAGGTCAATCTGGTAGAGCTCTTTGGTAAAGCCTTCGTTGTTGAAGATGGTCATGGCCCCTGAGCGGTAGACCGAGAAGTCTAGGCCGCCGACGGTCAGGGAGTAGTGGCAGTGGCCGATAATGACGGCAGCTAAGATGATAAAGCCTACCCAGGGGTAGGTGGTGCGTTCTTGGGTCATTGTTGGGTCTGATGCCTTTGAGTGCAGGTGAGGGAGGGCAGTTCTTCTCATACCTGCCCCTGTCTTGCTAATCTGCCCCCAGTTTACCCCAGGGCCTGGGGCCTCCCCTCCTCCCCCAGAAAGCCTGGTGATGATAGTCACCCCCTGAAGGCAGCTTTTGACTTGCACAATCATCAGGGCAGTGTGTAAGCTAGTATCTGTTGCCAAGACAGCCCGGTGATTACACCGGTCAGTTTTGAACACATGGTGGTCGTAGCTCAGTTGGCAGAGCGCCTGGTTGTGGTCCAGGAGGTCGCGGGTTCAACCCCCGTCGATCACCCCGAATAAAGGGGCCGTTACGTTGATGCGTAGCGGCCCCTTTTGTTTTCCTATTTTCCCGCTCTTCAAGAGAGGCTGATCCTTGACTGTCCTACCTATTGTGATTCACGGAAACCCCGTTCTTCACCGGCCTGCTGCCCCTGTGACCTCCTTTGATAGTGAGCTGCGTCAGCTCATTGCTGATATGTATGAGACTCAGGAGGTTTCTAACGGGGTTGGCCTGGCAGCCCCTCAGGTAGGTGTTGGCCTGAGGCTCTTTACCTACAAGTTTGAGAATGAGGATGGGGTTCCTCCCCTCGGTGTGGTGGTTAACCCGATTTTGACCCTGGGGAAAATTTCAACAGCTGACCCGGACCCCTACGAAGAGGTGGAGGGCTGCCTGTCCTTCCCCGGTTATTCCTTCCCCCTCAAGCGGGCTGACTGGGTGATGGTGAACGGTTTTGATGCTGAAGGCAAGCCTCTGAAGTTTGAGGCTACTGGCTGGTTTGCCCGGGTCATGCAGCATGAGACGGACCATCTTGATGGAAAGCTCTACGTTAACCGCCTGAACGCTAAGTACAGCAAGAAGTACAAGAAGGTTGTCAAGACTGAAGGCTGGAATGTTGATGGTAAGAGCTGGCTGCCGGGAGTAGACCCTGACCCCTTTGGGCACTAGGGCCCTGAAAGAGGGGCTGAATCAGTAAGCCCTTCGAAGCTCAGAACCCGGCCCAGACCTGTTAGCAAAAGAACGGGATGCCCGATAAGCCGGGTTCTGTACCTGCCCTAAGGCAGGTGGCAATCATCCATCTAGACCTACCGTTGCCGGTAGGTTCAAGCAGCCTACCCGGGCGTTTGACCGCACTAGCTACTAGCACGCCCTGTTTGGCCTTGCTCCGAGTGGGGTTTACCAAGCTACTGTAGTCACCTACAGCACTGGTGAGCCCTTACCTCACCTTTTCACCCTTACCCCGCGAGGGGGCGGTTTCTTTTCTGTGGCACTTTCCTGCAGGTTACCCTGAGTCGACGTTATCGACCACCCTGTGCTGTGGAGCCCGGACTTTCCTCGACCCTGCAGGGCAGGATCGCGATTGCCTGGGCATCCCGTTCTGGCCTTCTACTTTACTACACTGGTGGGTATGTTGATTTTGTTTCCGCCTTCTGAAGGTAAGACTCCTGCCACATCTGATCATCCCCTTGACCTAGGGGACCTGCTGGCCCCTGAACTCACTGAGGCCAGGGAGGCTGTTGTAGATGAGCTGGTGCGGGTCAGTAGCCTGCCGGATGCTGGAGAGCTTTTGAAGGTGGGCCCTTCCCTGCTAGCTGAGCTTGAGCGCAATAGGCGCCTCTGGTCTGAGCCTGCTTCACCTGCTGCTGAGATCTATTCTGGGGTTCTTTTTGAGGCCTTCGGGTATGGATCCTTGTCCCCAGAGGCTAAGGAGCTAGCTGATCAGGCTGTACTGGTTATTTCAGCGGCCTGGGGTGCGGTGCGTTTGACGGACCGGATTCCTGCCTACCGGCTTTCTATGGCGACCAGGCTCGGTCAGCTCGGTGATCTTGCGAAGTTTTGGAGGGGGGAGCTCAAGGGGCCCTTAGATGAGCTGGCTAAAGATCAACTGGTGGTAGACGGCCGTTCTGCAGCCTATGCTAAGGCTTGGGCACCAGCCCCCCAGCGCCACCTGCTGGTTCGGGTTGAACGACTAGGGGCTGATGGTAGCCGAAAGGTGGTCTCCCATATGGCCAAGCATTATCGGGGCCTGCTAGGGCGCTACCTGGTGCAGCAGAAGCTGACCGGCCTTGAGCAGGCCACCGAGCTAGCTGAGGCCCTATCTGCTGGCTTTGAGGTAGAGCTCCTCTCCCCCACCGAGAAGAAGCCAGGCACCCTAACTCTTCTGGTGAGGGACTAGGGGCTCTAACGGGTAGAGGCTGAACCTGCCACCTGCCCGGTCTCTAGCGTAAAGTCCCAGGGATCGGTGTTCAACCTTGAGACGTAGGTATCAATCCCATAACCCTGCTTTTCTAGTTTATCGATCAGCAGGTCGGCAGCCCTATCCATCCAGACCCATTCGCTCGCAAAGTGGGAGCAGTCAATCAGGGCCGGGCTGCCACCGCTGATCAGGGCCTGTTCGCGGGCTTCTGAGGCCGGGTGGTGGCGCAGGTCTGCGGTGATGTAGACATCAGCCCCGCTTGCCCTAGCCTGCCCCAGAAGGGAGTCTCCGGCTCCGGTGCAGAGGGCAATTTTTTGAACTAGCTGGTCCTTGCGCCCGGCAATGCGCAGACCTGCGGCTGTAGGGGGCAGAAATTCAGCGATTTTTTGGGCCAGTTCTTCAAGGCTGATGGGTTCAGCTAGGCTACCGATCCGCCCAATGCCGGTCAGAACCTCCTTCCCTTCAATGAGGGCAGTTGCCTGATCTGCCAGTATCTGGCTCTCAGAGATACCCAGCTTATTCATAAAGGCTTCGTTGGTTCCGTGCGGGGCTGAGTCAACATTGGTGTGGGCCCCCAGCAGGCCGCAGCCCCCCTCAATGAGGGTGTGAACAATATTGCCCTTATAGTCGGTATCGGGCAGGAAGGAGGCCCCACGCAGGAGCAGGGGATGGTGAGTAATCAGCAGCCCAGCGCCCTGTTCTACAGCCTCACGGGCTGTTGCTAGGGTAGGATCCACGGCAAAGCCTACCCTACTGACCGGGGCCCCTGCCCGACCGACAACAAGGCCGGAAGCATCCCACTTCTCTGCAAGTGCAGGAGGGAAAATCTGGTGGAAGGCAGCAAGAACATCGCCTAGGGTGGGTGTTTTCAGTTCAGTCATGCCCCTATTCTGTCATGCTAGCTTCTAGGGGGAATAAGACTGAGCCCCGCCCGGTTAGAGGAAGTATGGAAAGTTTTGTTCTAGGCGGCGGCTGCTTCTGGTGCATTGATGCCGTATTCCGCCAGTTTGAAGGTATTAGCGCCAGCATCTGTGGCTACACGGGTGGGCAGATCGAAAATCCCACCTACCGGCAGGTCTGTTCAGGGGCTTCCGGCCATGTTGAGGTGGTCAAGGTAGAGTTTGATCCGACCATCATTCCAGCTAGCACCGTACTTGATATTTTCTTTAGCTCCCATGACCCAACCAGCTGGGACCGGCAGGGGGCAGATGCTGGCCCCCAGTACCGTTCAGCCCTCTACTATCAGAATGAAGAGCAGAAGGCCCTCTTTGAAGCAGCCCTTCAGAGGGCTCAGGGCCTGTGGGATCGGCCCCTTGTGACGGTTCTAGAGCCCCTGGGAACCTTTTATGAGGCTGAGGCTTACCACCAGAACTACTATGCCCTCAACCCCTACCAGGGCTACTGTCAGGCGGTCATCAACCCAAAGCTGGCTAAGACTAGGCAAGATTACGTTTCTTTTCTTAAAGCCCCCTTGAAGCCTGGGACTTCCGTAAACTAGGTGAAAAGCTCTTCTGAGAACCGTTGATGAAAGGCAGTGAGATGTCACAGATCTTCAATAACATTACTGAGGTTGTTGGCCGCACTCCCCTAGTGCGCCTGAACCGTCTAGCTGCTGGTCTGCCTGGCCAGGTTGCTGTCAAGCTTGAATTCTATAACCCCGCAAATTCGGTCAAGGACCGGATCGGCGTTGCAATTATTGATGCTGCTGAGAAGGCTGGAGTTCTCAAGCCTGGGGGAACCATTGTTGAGGGTACTTCTGGTAACACCGGTATTGCCCTGGCCATGGTCGGTGCAGCCCGCGGCTACAAGGTTATTCTGACCATGCCTGAGACGATGAGCAACGAGCGTCGGGTCATGCTACGGGCCTACGGTGCAGAAATTGTTCTAACCCCCGGTTCTGAAGGTATGCGCGGCGCTGTTGAGAAGGCTAAGGAAATCGTAGCCTCCACCGAAAACGCCATTCTAGCCTCCCAGTTCTCTAACGAGGCTAACCCCGAAATTCACTACAAGACTACCGGCCCTGAGGTCTGGGAAGACACTGAGGGTAAGGTTGATATCTTTGTTGCCGGTGTTGGCACCGGTGGAACTGTCTCTGGTACCGGCAAGTACCTGAAGGAGAAGAACCCCCAGATTAAGGTTGTTGCCGTTGAACCTAAGGACTCTCCCCTCCTGACCGAGGGCAAGGCTGGCCCCCACAAGATTCAGGGGCTGGGCGCTAACTTCGTACCCGACACCCTCAACCGGGACATCTATGATGCTGTCACTGATGTTGCCCTAGAGGACGCTGTTGCAACCTCCCGGAAGCTGGGCACTGAAGAAGGCATCTTGGGCGGTATCTCTGCTGGTGCAGCTGTTTGGGCCGCCCTGGAAGAGGCTAAGAAGAGTGAGAACGCTGGCAAGCTGATCGTTGCTGTTGTTCCCGACTTTGGCGAGCGCTACATTTCAACCGTCCTCTATGAGGATATTCGCAACTAGTTTGACCCTAGGTTACTAGCTTCTGGGGCACCTGCGCTGATGAGTGCAGGTGCCCCTTTTCTGCCGGCCCTCCCCTCCTCTGCCCTGGCTAGGGCTTGAGCCCCTGCTGGTCTATCCCTGCTGGGTTCTCTTTTTGTGCTGAGTTCCCTTTTTCATTCTGGGTTTGGGAATAGGTTGTCTGGGCCTGCTGTTGTATAGTCTTGAGCTGGCTAGTCTGTTGAGTGGGACTGGCCCCACGCCGAAGGAGAGCCATGACCTTTAGATCCCGTTTGAGGGAAGATTTGCAGACCGTGAAGTCCCATGATCCAGCTGCCCGGGGCAATGTTGAGATTATGCTGAATTATTCTGGGATGCACGCAATCTGGTCCCACCGCCTGGCCCATAGGCTCTGGCAAGTTGAGAAGACCAGGTCTCTGGCAAGAACCTTAAGCCAGTTCACCCGCTTTTTGACCGGGGTTGAGATTCACCCTGGGGCTACTATTGGCCGCCGCTTTTTTATTGATCACGGCATGGGGGTGGTCATTGGTGAGACCGCTGAAATTGGTGATGACGTCATGCTCTACCACGGGGTGACCTTAGGGGGCCGGTCCCTAGAAAAGGGCAAGCGTCACCCTACCCTAGGCGATAGGGTTACAGTGGGGGCTGGGGCTAAGGTCTTGGGCCCGGTTCATATTGGGGCTGGGTCTGCTATTGGGGGCAATTCTGTGGTGGTTCACGATCACCCTGCTGACTCTATTATTACCGGTATTCCGGCCCGCTCCCGCCCCCGTACGGCTGAGGCTAAGAAACCCTTGGTCGATGCTGTGGAGTATGTTGATCCGACCATGTGGATCTAGGGATTTCCTCTTTCCCTTGAGTTTTTCTGCGAATGTTCTTGCTCCTGAAAATTCGCTCATAAAAAAAGGGGGGGCCGACTTTCTTAAGCCGGCCCCCCTTTTGTAACTCTCTGTGGGTTATACGGTGGGTTTAGTGGGTGTGGGAGTCTTCAGCGTTGATTTCGCTGCGGTCCCCGCTCCATTCGGTGTGCCACATGCCTTCGGCATCAACGCGGCCGTAGGTGTGGGCACCGAAGAAGTCCCGCTGGCCCTGGATCAGGGCGGCAGGTAGACGCTTGCGGCGCAGACCGTCGTAGTAGCTCAGGGATGAGGCGAAGACCGGTACGGGTACACCTTCAGCAGTTGCCTTGGCAACAACCCGGCGCCAGGAGGGAACGAGTTCTTCCATCAGGCTCTTAAAGCCGGGGGCTAGGAGCATGTTGGCGGGAGTTTCGTTCTTGTAGGCTTCCATGATTTCGCCCAGCAGTTCGGCCCGAATAATGCAGCCTGCCCGCCAGAGGCCGGCAATAACATCTAGCTTCAGATCCCAGCCGTATTCTTTACCGGCCTTCTCTAGCATGTCTAGACCCTGGGCGTAGGAGACCAGCTTAGAGGCGAAGAGGGCCTTGCGGACGTCTTCAACGAACTCAGGGTCAGCCTGGGCTACAGCGGTGGTGGCGATCAGGCCGGCAGGTAGTTCTTCCTGGGCCTGCTTGCGGGCTTCAGGGGCGCTTGAGGAAAGGGCCCGGGCAAAGACGGATTCTGCGATACCTGATACCGGTGCGCCTAGGTCTAGGGCGGCCTGGACGGTCCAGCGGCCGGTGCCCTTCTGGCCGGCTTCGTCAACGATGATATCGACCAGGGGCTTGCCGGTCTTAGCGTCTACCTGGGCTAGGACTTCGGCGGTGATTTCAATCAGGTAGGAGTTCAGGTCGGTGCTGTTCCACTGCTTGAAGATTTCAGCCTGCTCAGCCGGTTCAATGCCTGCAACGGTCCGTAGCAGGTCGTAGGCCTCACCGATAACCTGCATATCAGCGTACTCAATGCCGTTGTGGACCATCTTGACGAAGTGGCCGGCACCGTCAGTTGAGATCCAGGCGCAGCAGGGGTCGCCATTAGGGGCCTTAGCGGAGATGGTCTCTAGCAGGGGACCAAGGGACTCATAGGACTTTGCTGAGCCGCCGGGCATGATGGAGGGGCCGTTGATGGCGCCTTCTTCACCGCCGGATACACCGATACCTACAAAGTGCAGGCCCTTTTCGGCTAGGGCCCGCTCCCGACGGATGGTGTCAGGGAAGTGGGAGTTACCGCCGTCGATGATGACATCGTCCTGGTCTAGCAGGGGCACCAGCTGGTCGATGACAGCGTCTACCGGGGCACCGGCCTTGACCATGATGAGAATCCGGCGGGGGGATTCTAGGGAGTCAACGAGTTCCTGAAGGGTTTCAGTGCGAATGAAGTTACCTTCTGAGCCGTGGGCTTCAAGGAGGGCATCTGTTTTTTCTACTGAACGGTTGTGAAGGGCCACAGTGTAGCCGTTGCGGGCCAGGTTGCGGGCCAGGTTTGCACCCATGACCGCCAGGCCAGTGACACCAATGTGAGCCTTTGGAGCAGTGTTATTTTCAGTCATGCTTATAAGACTACGCGGTGTCTTTGACTTTGGGGACTTTCGAGGGCTTAGAAGGGCAAAACTCTCACATGCTGGGCGGCTCATCTGCCCTGAGCTGAGAAGCCTTATGGGCCCTCTGGCCTGTCGGTGAGCAGGACCCAGAGGGCGGCTGCTGCTAGCAGGCCAGCGATCAGGGCGAAGATGGCCCAGAAAAGCTGGTAGGTGCCCTGCTGGTAGAGGAAGATGGAGATCAGCAGCCAGGAGACTGACAGCAGAAGGGCTGTTATGTTGCGGGGCTTGTAGTTTCTTGTCATTGATCTACCTTTTTCTGGATCCAGCTGGGCCTGCTGGTCGTTCTCAAGAGGAAAGGATATACAGAAAAACCCCACATCTGCTGATGTGGGGTTTTAGCTGGTGGGTCCTACCGGGATCGAACCGATGACATCCACGGTGTAAACGTGGCGCTCTACCAGCTGAGCTAAAGACCCATTCCATCACTCACAGCTCTTTGCCGCGGCGACATCTACTACTCTACGCAGGATCAATCGGCCCTGCAAGTTCAAAAGCTGCCAAGAGGGGGTTTTTCTGCCCATTTACCCCCTACAGGTCTTAGCTAATACTGGCCTGACTAGGCTAAATAATCTAGAAAAATTATTTTAATTTTTTCCTACCCATCCCCCAAAGCCCCCCAGAAGCCCCCAGAAGCAGGGGCAAAGTCCAGCCAAAGCCCTCCCCCAAAAGGTCAGCACCCCCTAAGTGACGGCTAATTCACACTCCAAGGCCTGGGGGAAAATGGGCGGAAAGAGGGTCTGTGTGACAACATAGAAGGGATGCTGCCTAGGCGAGGAAAAGTCCCCCCTGGGCACAAACCCAGAGCCGGCGCCGGCCCAGTAAACCTGCGCCATTGTGCTACCCCTACAACAAAGAGAGGTTGACTAGTGGGACCCTCAGAAACGAACGATCACGTTTTGAGTGCACTGACCAACAGCTTCACCGACATTGACCCCGAAGAGACCAGCGAATGGATTGAGTCCTTCGACGACCTAGTTGAAGCCCACGGAACTGAACGTGCCCAGTTCATTGTTCGCTCCCTCATGCAGCGGGCAGGCCAGAAGTCCATCACCGTACCGATGGTAACAACCACCGACTACGTCAACACCATCCCTGTTGACCAGGAACCCGAATACCCCGGTGATGAGCAGATTGAGCGCCGCTACCGGGCTATCCTGCGCTGGAACGCAGCCATGATGGTTCAGCGGGCCCAGAAGGCAACCATCGGTGTTGGCGGGCATATTTCCTCCTACGCCGGTGTAGCTACCCTCTACGAGGTAGGCTTCAACCACTTCTTCCGTGGCCGCAACCACCCCGGCGGCGGCGACCAGATCTTCTTCCAGGGCCACTCCTCACCCGGTAACTACGCCCGAGCCTTCCTAGAGGGCCGCATTACCGAAGAGCAGCTCGATGGCTTCCGGCAGGAAAAGACCAAGGCCGGCACCCACCTGCCCTCCTACCCCCACCCCCGGAACCTGCCCGACTTCTGGCAGTTCCCCACCGTTTCCATGGGTCTTGGCCCCCTCAACGCCATCCACCAGGCCCAGTTCAACAAGTACCTGCACAACCGCGGCATCAAGGACACCTCAGACCAGCATGTCTGGGCTTTCCTGGGCGACGGCGAAATGGACGAGCCAGAGTCACGCGGTGCCCTGCAGCTAGCAGCCAACGACAAGCTCGATAACCTCACCTTCGTCGTCAACTGCAACCTGCAGCGCCTGGACGGCCCCGTCCGCGGTAACGGCAAGATCGTTCAGGAACTTGAAGCCTTCTTCCGCGGCGCCGGCTGGAACGTCATCAAGGTCCTCTGGGGCCGCGAATGGGACGCCCTGCTAGAGAAGGACAAGTCCGGTGAACTCGTTCGCATCATGAACGAAACCCGCGACGGCGACTACCAGACCTACAAGGCTGAATCCGGCGGCTTCATCCGCGAGCACTTCTTCGGTCAGACCCCTGAAACCAAGGAACTGGTTGCAGATATGACCGATGACGAAATCTGGGCCATGAAGCGTGGCGCCCACGACTACCAGAAGGTTTACTCAGCCTTCAAGGCAGCCGTTGAGCACAAGGGTCAGCCCACCGTCGTTCTTGCACAGTCTGTTAAGGGCTACGGCCTAGGTGCCTCCTTCGAGGCCCGCAACGCCACCCACCAGATGAAGAAGCTGTCCATGGAAGACCTCAAGCTCTTCCGTGACCACCTGCGGATCCCCATCTCCGATGAGGAACTAGAGAAGGACCTCTACAACCCGCCCTACTACCACCCCGGTAAGGACTCAGAGGAATACAAGTACCTCATGGCCCGCCGTGAGGCCCTAGGCGGCTTTGTTCCCTCCCGCAAAAACACCCAGCCTGCCATCCCCCTGCCCTCAGAGAAGGCCTACAAGGCTGCCCTCAAGGGCACTGGCAAGCAGATGGCTGCCACCACCATGACCTTCGTGCGCCTGCTCAAGGACCTGATGCGAGAGAAGGACTTCGGTCACCGCATTGTGCCCATCATCCCCGATGAGGCCCGCACCTTCGGCATGGACTCCTACTTCCCCACCGCCAAGATTTACAACCCCAACGGCCAGAACTACCTAGCTGTTGACCGTGAACTCATGCTCGCCTACAAGGAATCACCTGAAGGCAAGATTATTCACGTTGGCATCAACGAAGCAGGCGGCACCTCAGCCTTCACCGCCGTAGGAACCTCCTACGACACCCACGGTGAACCCATGATCCCGGTCTACATCTTCTACTCCATGTTCGGCTTCCAGCGCACCGGCGACGCCTTCTGGGCTGCCGGCGACCAGCTGGCCCGCGGCTTCATCATGGGCGCAACTGCCGGCCGTACCACCCTCACCGGTGAAGGCCTGCAGCACGCAGACGGTCACTCCCCCATCCTGGCTGGCACCAACCCAGCTATCATCCACTACGACCCTGCCTACGGCTACGAAATTAGCCACATCGTCAAGCGCGGTATTGAGCACATGTACGGGACCAAGGATGAAGACCACAACGTGATGTACTACATCACCGTCTACAACGAGCCCATCCAGCACCCGGCTGAACCAGAAAACCTAGACGTTGAAGGTCTACTCGGTGGTATCTACCGGATCAGCGAAGCTAAGAATGACGGCCCCCGGGCCCAGCTCCTAGCTTCCGGTGTGGCAGTTCCCTGGGCTGAAAAGGCCCAGCAGCTGCTAGCTGAAGACTGGGGCGTATCTGCTGACATCTGGTCAGTAACCTCCTGGACCAACCTGCGCCGGGACGGCCTAGCAGCAGAACGCGAACTGCTCAACGACCCCACCGCAACCCCCCGCACCCCCTTCATCACCCGCCAGATGGAAGGGGCAACCGGCCCGGTCATTGCAGTCTCTGACTACCAGACCGACCTCATGGACGGTGTGCGCCAGTTCCTACCCAACGAATTTGCCACCCTGGGCGCTGACGGCTTCGGCTTCTCAGATACCCGGGCAGGCGCTCGCCGCTTCTTCAAGATCGACGCCGAGTCAATCGTTGTTCGCACCCTTCAGATGCTGGCCAAGCGTGGCGAGGTACCTGCTGACGCACCGGCTAAGGCCTTTGCCCAGTACGACCTGAACAACGTCAATGCTGGCACCTCTGGCAGTGCAGGTGGCGACGCCTAAAGTTTAGGCCTAGCTCACCCCCTTATTAGACCCCCCGGGCTCCTGTTCAACCTAGCGATCAGGGGCCCGGGGGTTTTACGTCCCAGGCCAGCCAAACTTAGGGGTATTTGCCTACTGGGCCCCTCCCCTCCTAGGCCTTCTAGCTCCCTACCTGTAGGATAGCTATAGCTATTTGAAGAAAGTCAGCCTTTCTTTCAAGACCAGTCCCCTTTCTCCACTGAAAAGGTATAAACACGTGATTGCAGTCCTCAGCCCAGGTCAGGGCTCCCAAAAACCAGGTTTCCTTACCCCCTGGCTCCAGCTAGAGGGGGTTAAAGAGCAGCTCGAAGCCCTTTCAGAGGCAGCTGACCTTGACCTGATTCACTACGGCACCCAGGCTGATGAAGAAACCATCAAGGACACCGCCGTAGCCCAGCCGCTGATTGTGGCAGCTGGCCTGGTCACTGGCCGCCTGACGCAGAAGGCCCTAGAGGGCCAAGAGATCATCTACGCTGGCCACTCAGTGGGTGAAATTACCGCCAGCGCCCTAGCTGGGGTGCTAACCGACCAGGAAGCTATGCACTTCATTAAGGTCAGGGCCGGGGCCATGGCCCAGGCCGCAGCCCAGGAGCCAAGCGGCATGGCAGCTGTTCTCGGTGGGGTTGAGCAGCAGGTGCGCCAGGCCATTGAGGCTGCTGGCCTGACTGCCGCCAACTCCAACGGGGCAGGCCAGATTGTTGCAGCAGGTAGCCTCAGCAGCCTAGAGGCCCTGGTCGCCACTCCCCCTGCCCGCAGCCGGGTCATTCCCCTTAAGGTTGCTGGGGCCTTCCACAGCCCCTACATGGCCAGCGCCCAGGAACCCCTGGCCCAGTTTGCAGCCGGCCTCAGCCCCCGCGATCCCCAAGCTACCCTGCTTTCTAACTACGATGGTCAGCCTGTAGCCAGCGGCCAGCAGGCCCTAGATTCCCTGGTTGCCCAGGTCACCCGCCCGGTTCGCTGGGATCTGTGCATGGAAACCCTCCAGGCCCAGCAGGTCAGCCACTTGCTGGAACTAGCCCCGGCAGGAACCCTGCTGGGTCTGGCTAAGCGGGCCCTGAAGGGTATTCCCACCCAGGCCATTAACAGCCCAGAAGATCTAGCCGCCCTGACCTTTGAATCCTAGAAAGGACCAGCCAGAATGCCTCAGCTCCTCCAAGTAAGCCCCACCCCCTATTCCCGAATCCTCGGCTACGGGGCAGCCCGCCCCGACCTGATCGTCAGCAATGACGATATCGCCGGGCCTATCGACTCCTCTGATGAATGGATTGTTCAGCGCACCGGCATCAAGACCCGCCACCGGGCCTCAGAGAAGATTTCTGTAACCGACCTGGCTGTTGGGGCAGCTCAGGACGCTCTGAAGGCCTCAGGCCTTGAGGGGGAAGAGATCGACGCTGTTATTGTTGCCACCATCTCTCACCCCTACGCCACTCCCGCCCTTGCAACCCTGGTTGCAGAGGCTATCGACTCAAAGGCCCCAGCCTACGACATCTCTGCCGCCTGCGCAGGCTTCTGCTACGGTATCGCCCAGGCCGATGCCCTAGTCCGCTCCGGCCTTGCAGCTAAGGTGCTGGTTATCGGGGTTGAGAAGCTCTCAGACTTTATTGATAACACTGAACGGACCATCTCCTTCCTGCTAGGGGACGGGGCTGGGGCCGCTGTGGTGGGGGCATCCGACCAGCCCGGCATTGGTCCGACCATCTGGGGATCAGATGGGGCCCGCTGGGACGCTGTTGGTGTAACCCACTCCCTGCTCGATATTCGCAACCGGGACTTCCAGGCCAACCCCGTTCAGCCCGGCGAAAAGATCTGGCCTACCCTGCGCCAGGACGGTCAGGCCGTCTTCCGCTGGGCCGTGTGGGAGATGGCTAAGGTAGCCCAGCAGGCCCTTGAGGCTGCCGGGCTGAAGCCTGAGGACCTGGGGGCCCTAGTAACCCACCAGGCTAATATGCGGATTATTGACCAGATGGTCAAGACCCTCAAGCTACCTGAGACTGTTCTTGTTGCCCGGGATATTGAATGTTCAGGCAACACCTCAGCTGCTTCAGTTCCCCTCGCTGCCCACCGCCTGCTCACTGAGAACCCTGAGCTTTCAGGCCGCTACGCCCTGCAGATCGGCTTTGGTGCTGGCCTGGCCTTTGCCGCTCAGGTTGTGCTTTTGCCCTAGCCTTTACTATGCTCAGGGAGGGGTGCCTTTTTGAAGACAAACCCTAATTTTTTCAAATTTTGGGTGTTGTCAGTCAGGCCCTTTCCCTGAGCTAGGCACTACACTCATTCTTGAGGCTTAAGGAAGGGTGCCCCAACCTGGCCATTGCCGGCAGCTGGCCGGCAGAAAACCACCACCGGCTCTTGGCCGGTAGAAAACTCAGGGCGGCAGATGGCTGCCCCTATTACCTAGAAGGAGCTAAGATGGCAGATCAGAACGAAATCCTGGCAGGTCTGGCAGAGATCGTCAATGAAGAAACCGGCGTTGAGGTTGAGGACGTTCAGCTGGAGAAGTCCTTCACTGAAGACCTAGATATTGACTCTATTTCCATGATGACCATCGTGGTTAACGCTGAAGAGAAGTTTGGCGTCACCATCCCCGACGAAGAGGTCAAGAACCTCAAGACCGTTGGCGATGCCGTTAGCTTCATTGCAAACGCCTCCTAAGCTGCCTTAAACCTTAAAAATGGAGGGGGGTTGGGTGCTACTTCACCATGTACCTAGCCCCCTTTCTTATTTCTGAGCTGAAGTCTGACGATTCAAAGGATTCAAACGTGACTCGTAAAGTTGTGGTAACTGGCCTAGGCGCCACCACTCCCCTTGGCGGAGACGTCCCAACCACCTGGGAGAAGGCACTAGCTGGGGAGTCTGGGATTAGCTCCCTGACTGAACCCTGGGTTGAAGAATATGACCTGCCCGTTTCCATTGCTGGCCGGGTTGCTGTTCCTGCCGTTGAATCAGGCCGCCTGAGCAAGGTTGAGGCCAAGCGCCTGGACCCCTCAGGCCAGCTAGCTCTTGTTGCTGCCCGCGAAGCCTGGGAGGACGCAGGTTTTTCTGGCCCCGATGCTGATGCAGCAGCCGAATGTGACCCCATGAGGACCGCTGTAGCCTTCGGTACCGGCATTGGTGGGGTCTGGACCCTGCTTGATGCCTGGGATACCTTGCGTGAAAAAGGCCCCCGCCGGATGCTGCCGATGACTGTTCCTATGCTGATGCCTAACTCTAACGCCGCTGCGGTGTCAATGAACCTTAAGGCCCGGGGCTCAGCCCAGACCGTTGTTTCAGCCTGTGCCTCTTCTACTGAGGCCCTGGAACTTGGCCTGATGCTTATTCGCTCAGGTAAGGCTGATGTGGTGATTGCTGGCGGCTCTGAGGCAGCCATTCACCCCATGACCATTGGTGCCTTTGCAAAGATGCAGGCCCTTTCAACCCGTAATGACGACCCGGCAGCTGCCTCCCGCCCCTACGACACTGGCCGGGACGGCTTTGTGATGGGTGAAGGCGGAGCTGCCCTGATCCTTGAATCCGAGGAGCACGCCCTAGCCCGTGGGGCCCGAATTTACGCTGAGCTGGCAGGCACCGGTGTTTCAGCTGATGCCTACCACATCACAGCCCCAGACCCGGCAGCCCTGGGCGCTACCCGCGCCCTCCGCGAGGCCCTGAGCGATGGCCAGATTGCCCCTGAAGAGGTTGTTCACGTCAACGCCCACGCAACCTCTACCCCGGTTGGGGATATTCCTGAGTCTCTGGCCCTGCGAGAGGTCTTCGGGGAGCACACCCCCCAGGTTGCTGTTTCTGCCACCAAGTCCATGACCGGCCACCTGTTGGGTGGTGCCGGTGCCCTTGAGGCCGTGCTGACTGTTCTGGCCCTCTTCCACCGCAAGGCTCCTTGTACCATTAACCTAGAGAACAAGGACCCTGAGATTGACCTTGATGTTGTGACCGAGGCCCGTGACCTTCCCAGCGGTCAGATTGCAGCGGTCTCTAACTCCTTCGGTTTTGGTGGTCATAACGCTGTTGCAGCCTTTAGAAGCTACCAGCAGTAAGCTATAAGGGTTTTCTTTCTGGGCCTGCCCCCGTACACACCGGGGGCGGGCCCTTTTTGCCGCTAGGGCCTTTTTGAATCTAGGCCCCTTTTCTGCCCAGGTTAGCCTTAAGCCCAGGGGGACAGGTTTAGCCCTAAGCCCGGGGGTGGGCCTGCCGGTAGCTAGCTGCCAGACGGTCTAGGGAAACATGGGTATAGACCTGAGTAGTTGCTAGAGAAGAGTGGCCTAGGAGTTCCTGGACTGAGCGGATATCAGCCCCACCATCTACCAGGTGGGTTGCTGTTGAGTGGCGAAAGATATGGGCCCCAGAAAAGTCGGTGCCCTCTAGGGTTGCTAGCAGGGAGCTGAGGTCCTGGCGGATCTGGCGGGGGTTGGCCCGCCGGCCCTGAGGCCCAATAAAGAGAGCAGGCTGAACCCCCTGACCTTGGGGGGCAAGCCACTGGGGCCGCCCTAGACTAACCCAGCTGTTGAGGGCTTCCATAGCTGGCTGGCCAAAGGGAACGACCCTCTCCTTTGAGCCCTTACCGAGAACCCGAAGGGTCAGTCGCTGACGGTCTACACTCTCAAGGTTCAGGCCCGTCAGCTCTGAAATTCTAATCCCACTGGCGTAGAGTAGCTCAGTAACAGCCAGGAGCCTCAGCAGCCGAGGCTGCCTAGGCTGCTCCTGCAGGGCCCTGTGCAGGGTTTCTAGCAGGCTCTGAATCTGCTCCTGCTTGAGGACCTTGGGCAGTCTTTTATCAACCTTAGCTGTTGCCAGCCGGGCGCTGGGGTCAATGGTCAGGATTTCTTCTTCCTGGGCCCAGCGGAAGAAGGAACGCAGGCTTGAGGTGCGCCGGGCCATTGAGGAACTGGCCGCTCCCCGCCGGTAGTGGCCAGCGAGCCAGGAGCGCAAAAGATCTAGGTCCATATGGGAAAGGTGGCTACAGCCCTGGCGGCGGGCAAAGGCAAAGAAATCAAGAAGGTCACTACGGTAGGCCCTTACAGTTGCCTCTGACCGATGCAGCTCATAGGTGAGGTAGCGTTCAAAGGATTCTAGGGCTCTGACCAGCTCCCGGTCTTCTTCAACCGCTGAGGCCCCAATCTTTAGGGTAGTTGGTGGCGGTAGCCTATCGGCAAGGTTCACAGTTGCTGTCCTCCTTTCTACTTCCTCTATCCTAGCCTTTCCTGCCCTTGGCCCAGCCAAGCTCTGTCCGCCTGGCCAAGCCCAGCTGCTCTAGCTGGCTCAAGGTCACAAGTAGAAGCCGATTGCTAGCCCCAGTGGCCAGGGCTACGTCCTCCAGGCTCCTTCCCTGCCCCAGGCCAAGGGCGTCCCAGATGATCCGCTGGCTTTCACTGAGCTGATCTTCTGGCCGCTGCTGGGTCTGCCCGGCCTCTAGTAGGCTACTTTCCTCTAAGAGGTCAAGCTGCAAGGGGCCTAGGTCAAGCTGGCTGGCATCAGTAATGAGGCTAGCTAGCCCCTCCCTAATAAGCCGGTGGCAGCCTTCAGAGGTGGGGGCAAAGATTGGCCCAGGTACCGCATATACCGGCCGGCCCATCTCAAGGGCGTGGTGGGCAGTATTCAGAGCCCCAGAACGCCAACGGGCCTCAACAACAATCAGGCAGCTAGCTAGGGCAGCAATAATCCTATTGCGCTGTAAGAAGCCGTAGCGGGTGGGCCTCTGCCCTAAGGGCCGCTCCGAGAGGACCAAGCCCCGGTCAATGATGTCCTGCAAAAGCTGCTCATTACCGCGCGGGTAGAGCCGATCAAGCCCACCGGCCATGAGGGCCAGGGTTGGAAGGGCTCCCCTGCCCTGGGCTAGGGCTGAACGGTGGGCGCAGGCATCAACCCCAAAGGCACCACCAGAAATAATGGTGAAGCCCTTCAGGGCAAGGTCGCTAGCAAGGTGGGCTGTTGCAGAGCTGCCATAGGGGCTAATATCCCTAGAACCTACCAGGGCTGGCCCCGGCTGCTGGGCCAGAATCCTCAGAAGCTGACGTTGGCCCCTACCCCAGAGCCCTAAAGGGGCCATATCCCCTAAATCCTCTAAGGCTGGGGGCCAGTCTGGATCTTCAGGGATAGCAAGCCAGGCCGAGCAGCTGCGGGCCATCTGGGCCTCTTGCTCTGGGCTCAGGAGCCTCACCCGCCGCCGCCAGAGGCTCAGCCGCTGGGGCAGGATTTTCTCAAAGGCAGAAGCCTCTTGCCCTAGCTGCTGGTAGATGAGCTCCCTCAGGCCAGCTAGCTGCTGGTCTGTAGGCTCCCCTTCCTGCTTGATAAGGTCGGCTAGGGCCACTGCCCCCATGGAGCTAACCAGGAGGGAGGCAAGCTGGTCCTGAGGCTCAATAGCCCTCAAAAGACTAGCCCTGGCTAGCCGCAGCTCCTCTAGCTGCTTGCCCTTCCCCTCTAGCCCCTCCTGCCCTTGAGGGTAGCCACTTGGTATTCTGCTCATCGCAGTCCCCCCTTCATCTGAGCCATATTCCTAAAATAGAGGGCTAAATCAAGATGATCTCTACCGGGGCTAGTGGCCCCTTCAAGGTCAGCGAGCGTCCAGGCAGTTCGCAGCACCCGGTCATAGCCCCTGGCTGTTAAGGTCCCCCGGTCAACCTCCACCCCAAGCCTGCCCGTTATCTGCGCATCAAGTTTGAGTGGGCCGCGCAGGATCTTACCCTGAGCCTCAGCGTTGGTTCTCACCCCTAAGGGTTCAAGCCGCTCCCTTTGAGCTAAACGGGCCTCTTCAACCCTTTGGCGAATAGCAGCTGAGCTCTCAGCCTGCCCACCTGCAAGGAGCTCACCGGCCTTAATCCTTGGAACAAAGACCTGCAGGTCAATCCTGTCCAAAAGCGGGCCTGACAGCCGCCCATAGTAGGCCCGCCGCTCCCTGCTGCTACAGCGGCAGTCCTGCCCCGCCCCTATGTCCTTTCCACAGGGGCAGGGATTAGCTGCAAGAACCAGCTGGAAACGAGCCGGGTACTGGGCTGAGGCTAGGGACCTATCTAAGGTGATCGACCCCAGTTCCAGGGGCTGACGCAGAGAATCAAGAACTGAGCGTTTAAACTCAGGGGCTTCATCCAAGAAGAGAACCCCCCGGTGGGCCTTTGAGATGGCCCCGGGCCTAGGGATTCCTGCCCCACCTCCCAGCAGGGCCGGGGCGCTACAGGTATGGTGAGGGGCCTCAAAGGGCGGGGTTCTTATCAGTCCCTTCAGGCTCACCCCCTGCCGGGAGCACAGGGAATGAATAGCGGTCACTTCCATAGCAGCCTGGTCATCCAGGGGCGGAAGAATCCCCGGCAGCCGTTCAGCAAGCATAGTCTTACCCGACCCCGGCGGGCCGGTCAGCAGCAGGTGGTGGCCGCCAGCAGCAGCGATTTCAAGGGCCAGGCGGCCCTCAGCCTGGCCCAGCACATCAGCCATATCAGCAGCTTTAGCCTCTGGCTCCGGGCTTCTAGGGGGTTCCTGCTGGGTTCCAGCCTGGGGGCGGATCAGCTGGCTGGGGTCCTTGACCCCCAGATCAGCAAGAACATCAGCTAAGGAGCTGTAGGCCTGAACCTGGGCACCGGGGACCAGCTTAGCTTCAGCCTCATTAGCCTGGGGCACAACCAGCTGTTCAAAACCAGCCTCAAGGGCAGCCATAACAGCAGGTAGAACCCCGGCAATAGGCCTCAGGCTCCCATCTAGGCCCAGCTCCCCTAGGAAGACCTGCCGGCCGCTAGGCTTGACCTGCCCATCAGCCTGTAGGGCTGCTAGGACCAGGGCAAGATCAAAGGCTGAGCCCTTCTTTGGCAAGGTGGCAGGAGTCAGGTTAACCGTCAGCTTTCTACTGGTCAGGGGAAGACCGGAGTTCTTGGCTGCGCTTCTGACCCTATCCCGGGCCTCAGAAAGGGAACTATCGGGTAGGCCCAGCAGCAAAAAGTTCGGCAGGGCAGATGAAATATCGGCCTCAACCTCAACAAGGTGCCCCTTGAGACCCACCAGGGCCACTGAGTAGGTTCGGGCGAAGGGCATTGCTAGACCACCGCCTGTAGGTGTTCAAAACTAAAGGAATCCGCCTGCCCGCAGATAGCAACCAGATCAATCCTGTAGCCCAGGTATGTTCCCGGCTTCTCCTGGCTCCAGGCTAGGGCCAGCTGGCGAAGCCGCCTAGCCTTCTTCTGGTGCACAGCCTCAAAGGGGTGACCGTAGCCTAGGGCGGAGCGGGTTTTTACCTCGCAGAAAACGAGCTGGCCTGCTGGGTCTTCAAAGACTAGATCAATTTCCCCTAAGCGGCCCAGGCCCGGGGTCTGGGGCCTCCAGTTCTGGCAGACTAGCCGGTAACCCTGGGTGCTCAGAATCAGGGCTGTCAGCTCTTCGCCCCACCGCCCCAGGTGCAGGTGTTCAGCGTCTGCCCCTGCCTTTTGCTTACCTATCATTAGCAACCTCCCTGCCACTTTATCTCTTAGGCCCAGCCTGCCCCAGTGAGCAGAAGACCAGCTGGCTCAGGGCTGGCTGTGGATAAAAGAAAACCCCGCCCCTGGGCCCGTAGAGCCCAGGAGAGGGGGTCAAAGGTGGGAAAGGATGACAGAAGATGACAGGCTGAGGGCCCTCTAGCTGGGCCTATCCACAGGGGCAGGCCCAGGGCCGGGGCCCCCTTAGCTGGGGTCAGCTGAAGCCTGGTCAAAATCCTCTGGAGAGGGCAGAAGCAGATCATCGCCTGCAGCCCGCTCCTCAATATTGACGTCCTTGACAGAAAAGACCCGAACATTTTTTACAAAACGGGAGGAGCGGAAGGTATCCCACACCCAGACGTCCTGCATCTCAACCTCAAAGTAGAGGGCACCGTCCTGGCAACGGGGACTTACCTGAACCGAATTGGCAAGATAAAACCTGCGGTCAGTCTCAACCACAAAGGTAAAAAGACTAGCCACATTCTTGTACTCCTCATAGAGGGTCAGCTGGGCTGCGGATTCGTAGCCCTCAAGTTCCTCACTAGACACTCTTCTTCTCTCTTTCCTGGTAGGCTGCCTTCAGCTGCTGGGCGGTCACCGGTAGGGACCAGCTTAGACGGTGCAGGGGGCTGGGCCCAAGGGCCTGGATTTGCTGGCGGTGCTGGGCTGACCCATAGCCCTTATTTTTCTGCCAATCGTAGGCAGGGTAAGAGGAGGCTAGGGTCTGCATAATCTGGTCTCGTTCAACCTTAGCTAGCACCGAGGCAGCTGAAATAGAGGCAGCAAGGTAGTCTCCCCCAATGAGCATCCGCACCGGCCCAATCCAGCCTTCAGGCCCGCCTACTAGCCCCTCCCAGGCTTGGGCGCAGAGGCTCCTGTAAAGCTGCTGGGCTGGGTCAAGGTCAGCAAAAAGATCTGCCTGGGCCTGTAACCAGTTGTGCTTGCCATCAAGGAGCAGGGCATCTGGGTAAATCCCCTCAGCAGCTAAGCGGGCTAGGGCCCGCTGACCTGCAAGACGAAGGGCCAGAGTCATTCCCAGAGCATCAATTTCAGCCGGGCTAGCATGGCCCACAGCCCCGGCAGCCCACTGGCGAATCAAGGGGGCTAGGGCCAGCCTTTTCTTCTCAGTGAGGGCCTTAGAATCAGTGAGCCCCTCTAGTTGAAGGCTCGTGCCAGCCTTGAGGGCGGTAAGGCCAACGGTCACCGGCCCAGCAAGGGCTCCGCGACCTACCTCATCCATACCAGCAACATAGCCTAAGCCCTGCTCCCAGAACTGCTCCTCGTAGGAAAGATCAGCTGCTGACCGTACAGTCATGGGCTCCCCTATTCGCTAGAGGGAACAGATTCAAAAACATCAGCCTCTGAACCTAGGAAGGAGAAGTGGGACAGGGGCCAGGCCACCAGGAAGACTTCACCGACTACGTCAGCTTCGTTAATGAATTCAGTGCCGGTTTGAATATGGTAGCGGGAGTCTGCTGAGTTAGGCCGGTTATCGCCCATCACAAAATAAGAATTTTCTGGAACGATCACATCAAAGGGTAGCTCAGTAGGCAAAACACCAGGCTTCAGGTAGGTTTCCTTAATTTCAACCCCGTTGACCAGCACCCGACCATCGGCGGTTCCCACCACATGATCGCCCCCAACGCCAATAACTCGCTTGACCAGATAGTTAGAGGATGAGTCGGGCATAATTCCCACAAAGGCCAGGGCATCACGGACCGGGTTGGAGCCAGTTGCCACCGGCATCCAGGACTGACGGTCCTTAAAGACAACAATGTCGCCCCGCTCGGCTTCTCCAAAGAGGGAGCCAGCTACGTTCACAAAAACCCGGTCGTTGACCTGCAGGGTATCTTCCATGGAGCTAGAAGGAATGTAGAATCCGCGCACCAGGAAGGTCTTGAGCAAGAAGGCAATGAGCACTGCGTAAAAAATAATCAGGGCGTATTCTTTCAGGGCGCTATTTTCCCGCCGCCGCTTACCACCCTTAGGTTTTACGACTGCCTGTTCACCGGTGACTGGCTGGTTTTCTGTTGGCTGGTCTTGCTGCTCTTGCTCCATCATTACCTCTGCTCCTTCTTGATCTTCATGACTAGTGGTTAGTTTACTGGCTTAGGCTGACCCTAGGGGCTTGGTCCGAGGCCGTTGGCAGGTGAGATAAGCCAGATAGGCTGGCCAATAACCTTCTCAACCCTGATCATTCCCCCGCCTGGTGCCCCCAATAGGGCCCTAGAATCCCTAGATTCTGGCCGGTTATCACCCATCACCCACATCCGCCCCTCAGGGACTGTGACAGTAAACTCAACTGTTCCAGCTGGCAGGTCAGCAGGTAGGTAGGGTTCTTCTAGGAGCTGGCCGTTGAGGGTTAGCTGCCCCTGGTCATTACAGCAGTGAACCGTATCACCCTCTAGGGCAATGACCCGCTTAATAAAGGTTGTTTCAGAGCCCTTCAGGCCGGCCCACTGCCCTAGGGTTGCAAGGGGTTCTTCAGCCAGGCGGTCGGCCAGGGAACGGTAGGGGGCTAGGGATCCCTGGCCGTCAAAAACGATCAGCTGACCCCTGACCGGTTCCCGCTTTAGCTTAGAGACAATGATCCGGTCCCCCGGAAGTAAGGTTGGCTCCATGGAAGAGCTGGGAATCAGGTAGACATCCCAGAGGAAGGCCCTGATGATCTGGAGGAAGATGAGGGCCAGGCCCAGGGCAAGTAGCAGAAGGCGCCAGCCCTTAAGGAAGGGTTGGCGCCTTGACTGTGAAATTTCAGCCTGTGGATTAGTCTCCACGACAGGTAAACCTGCGCTAAAAGGCTTAGGCTTCGCGCTTCTCGCGGATACGAGCAGCCTTACCGTGGCGGTCGCGCATGTAGTAGAGCTTGGCGCGGCGAACGTCACCGCGGGTTACGAGCTCGATCTTTTCGATGACGGGAGAGTGTACGGGGAAGGTACGCTCTACACCAACACCGAAGGAAACCTTGCGGACGGTGAAGGTTTCGCGAACGCCGGCGCCCTGACGGCCAACAACGAAGCCCTTGAAGACCTGAACACGGCTACGGTTACCTTCAACAATGTTGACGTGAACGTTGAGGGTGTCGCCGGGACCGAAGTCGGGGATGTCGGAACGAAGGGACTTGTTGTCAATGAAGTCAAGAGTCTGCATTGAGTTATCTCCATGAATATCTCTGCCGCAGGTCAAACATATTCTGATTCAGCGTAGGCAGTGTCTGAGGGCTTCCGAAGAAACCAGACTGGTGCTGTCTACGAGTAAGTGTGCTGCACCGGCACCCACTGCTTGGGTTCCGGTGGTTCGTGCTGTTCCGGTCGCTCTTCCCCCTGCGGCAGGGGCGTGCCCAACACGAACACAAGGCTAAATTATCCCATAGATAAGCTGCCGCCGCCAGGGGTGCTGGGGCAGGCGTCCTTAACTTAAGTGTGAGCTTACCTACTTTAGCTGCGCTATTCTGCCGGTTCGCTCTGAGCTGCCCTTTTCTGGGCAGCTTTCTGCTCGGTGTGTAGTTCCTGTAGGAGCTTGCGGTCCTTCTTATCCCAGCCTTCTGTTGGGTAGGCCTTGAGCATATCGGGCCGGCGGGTAAAGGTGCGCTTGATTTGCTCATCCCGCCTCCAGCGGGCAATAGCCCCGTGGTTGCCTGAGAGCAGGACCGGCGGTACTTCTTGGTCCCGCCAGCTAGCTGGCTTGGTGTAGACCGGGTATTCCAGCAGGCCACCGGTGTGGGACTCTTCAGCTAGGGACTCGGGGTTGCCCATTGCGCCGGGAATCAGGCGGGTAATGGCCTCAATCATAACCATCACAGCTACTTCACCGCCGTAGAGTACATAGTCGCCGATGGATACCGGCAGCACCCTAAATTCAGTCTCGGCCCAGTCAAGCACGCGCTCATCAATCCCCTCATAGCGGGCAGGGGCGAAGACGATGTGCTCTTCTTCGGCCAGATCGTAGGCCAGCTGCTGGTTGAAGACGGTTCCGGCAGGTGAGGGCACAATCAGCAGGGGCTTACCCCCATCCATTCGGGCAGAGACCGGTGAGGCGGCAAGGGCCTGATCCAGGGCCAGGCCCCAGGGCTCGGGTTTCATGACCATGCCCGCTCCCCCGCCGTAGGGGGTATCATCCACGGTCTTGTGCCGGTCAAAGGCGAAGTCCCGCAGGTTGGTCAGGTGCAAATCGACCTTGCCCGATTCGCGGGCTTTACCCATGAGGGAGAGCTCGAGCGGGGCCAGATATTCGGGGAAGATGGTAATGACGTCAAAGCGCATGGGGCTTAGTCCCGCTCACTTTCGTCGTCGCTGTTGAGTTCGAGCAGGCCGGCGGGCGGGTTAATAACGATGTAGCCCTCTTCGGTGTCGATGGCCGGGACGAGCTCTTCGACGAAGGGAATCATAATTTCTTCACCGTCTGCGGTCTTTTCCAGAACCAGAAGGTCCTGGGTGGGCATGGTCTGCAGGCCGGTGACGATGGCAACCGGCTCTTCGGGCAGGTAGCCGTCTTTGATCTCGGCAGCCAGGTAGACCGGCAAGTCGAGCAGTTCATGCTCGTAGTAGCCTTCATCATCGCTGTCAGCGTCTGTTTCTGCTGCCGAGTCGAAGGTGAGGCGGGTGTCGCGCAGTTCTTCGGCCTGGTTGCGGTTGCTGACTTCTTCGAAGGCTACGACCAGGATTTTTTTGTTCCAGCGGGATTTTTTGACGGTCAGGGTGCCAGCTGGGGCTATTGAACCTGCGGGGCCTGAAGGGTTGAAGTTTTCAATCTCCAGGACGGATCCGGGGGCAAAGCGGTCTTCTGGGGCGTCAGTGAAGAGCTGGACGGTGACTTCGCCGCGGATGCCGTGGGGCTTGCCGATGCGGGCGACCTGTACCTGCATGGGTTCTCCTTGCGTGTTGAGATGTGGGGCTTTGAATCTCATTTTACCGCCTTCGATTTACCGCCATCGACCTACACCCCTAGGCGCTTTGGCTCCTGCCTACAGTGCTCTGGCTACAGTGCTATTGACCGTAGGCAGGAGCAAAAGAATATTAGCCAGTGGCACCCCAAGGACTCCCATCGAAGAATGTAAGAGTAGGAGTTTAAGTTCAGGGGTAAATACCGAACTCACCCCTGAAGCTTATTCATTAGGGGTTCCGCAGGCTCACGCTCATTGCCGCCCCTCTCGCCTGGTTCGCTTCGCTCACAAGGCGATTCACGCCAGCCCCGAGCCAGCAGCTTCGCTGTGAACCTGCTTCACCTACCCTTATGAATAAACATCCCTTTATTGTGAAAATTCATCATCTGCTTGCCTTGCATCCCCTCCACTTTTCTTTCAGTTAAGGAATAGATTGAAACAAAAGAGAAAAACCCAATCAGATACATGTAGGGGATTTTGGCTAGTATGGCAATAATTATAGCCCAAAAACCCACTAGCAATATAAAAATATGGCCAGAAGCAATACTCCCCCTAACAACCCTTCTTATTGATAAATCATAGAAAAGTAGAGAATAGATAATGACATAAACTATGATTTCAATGGAGGATGAATTGCTTATTATCTTCTGAACCAATAGGAGTATATAAAATGATGCAATGATAAATATCATCCGCTCAAGCCTAACCACTAAAATTCTATAAGCCCCAGCCAAAGATTAAGCACCTGCAGTAGTCCCCATTCACAAGGAGGCTTCCAGGCCCACAATCCATTACACCGAAGCTTATTCATAAGGGGTTCCGCAGGCTCACGCTCGCTGTGACCCTGCTTCACCTACCCTTATGAATAAGCCTCAATGCTTTCCGCAGCTTGAGCATTAGCAGGCGAAGATAGCACCCCGCAAAGTGAGAACACCAGCGGAAGAATAACAATGTTTTTCAGAAACGATCTTTTCACCATTGAAATGCAACCTTTCTAAAATATTAAAATGATATCTCTACAGAAAATGAGATGTTTATGTGACTGCCTGAAAGAGCAATACATTAAACTCACTACACCACAACATCTCACATTTTATTTTGAGATTATCTTCAAGTAAGACCAAGTGTAGATTATGCCCCTGGTTACGTCAAGACCTCGCATAGAAAAATCTATGCGAGGTCTTGATAAGTATTCAGTTAGCGTCGCTTGTCGGTATCGATAACATCCACGCGCACTGGGTCGCCGTCGTTGATGGCGTTGACCACGGTGCGGATGCTCTTAGCAGTGCGGCCTGAACGGCCAATCACACGTCCAAGGTCATCAGGGTTCACACGAACCTCCAGAGTTTCGCCCCAGCGGCCTGGTTTAGACCGAACCTGAACATCCTCTGGATTGTCGACGATACCCCGAACGAGGTGTTCGAGAGCGTCAGCCAACATGATTACTCAGCTGCTTCCTCAGAAGCTGCTTCTTCAGCAGCCTCTTCAGCGGGAGCTTCTTCAGCCTTGTCCTCGCCCTTGGGGGTGATTGCCTCGGGAAGGATGACCGAACCCTTTTCGGGAACAACGAACTCAGGCTTGGCGTCAACAGGCTTAACAGTTGACTCAGCCTTTTCGCCCTTGGCTGCAGCCAG
>JAXDRN010000088.1:0-39807 GCA_034090985.1 Rothia sp. (in: high G+C Gram-positive bacteria)
CATGCCGGTGCCCTTAAAGCCGCCGGTCAGGGTCAGGCCCTTACGGACCAGGGCGAAGGAGCTCAGCAGCGGATCCTTATGGTCAGGGTTCCTAGGCTCTGCATACCAGATCGCAAAACCCATATTCAGCAGCCCCTCTTCGCGGCGGACCTCTTCCTTGAGCTGAAGGTTACGGCGCACCCACACCCCATCGTGGCTCTTGGTGTAGGTCACTGCATGGCCTTCAGAGGCCGGGTCCTTGAGGGTCAGCTTACCGACTTCACCGATGGGGTGAATCGTGTAGTAGCGGCCCACCTGATCATGCTCGTTGCCTACCGAGGAGTTCAGCAGCAGGCGGGCCGTTTCTAGGCCGCCGGTAGCCAGCACAACCTTCTGACCGCTCACGCTCAGGTTCCGGCCAGGTAGCGACTGGGCTTTCAGGGAGCTAATCTTCTGAGTCTTGGGGTCCTGAACCAGTTCGGTGACATTAGCGTGGTGAAGCAGGCGAACATTAGGCCACTGGGAAAGTTCCTCAAGCAGGAGCTTGCCAAAGTTGACCGGCGGGCCCCAGCGCCAAATGCCCTGGGAGTTAATGAGGGGGTTCTCCCCCAGCAGCTGCCGCTTGGCCCCGTCGATGGCCTGCACGGCGGTGTATTCCATGTTCTTTACCCCAGCTACCACGGTTGCCCGCCGGTAGTAGGGCTCCAGTTCCTGCCGGTCAATGGGCCAGCCCTTAAAGCTGGTTCCCTCAACGGTCCTTTCTTCAAAGTCCAGGGCGTCAAAGGGGTAGGTTCGCCCACCCCACTGGGTTGAGGCACCACCGAGCCGCTTAGTCCTAGCCTTTTCAAGGGGCTCAACCTGCTGGGAGCGGGCATCAGCCTTGAGGGTGTCGTCATGGTCAGCTGACCCCTTCAGGGCCCCGCCTTCAAGGATCAGAATATCAAGCCCGCTGGGGGCTAGCTGGCGGAGCAGGCTAACTCCTGCAGGGCCGGTTCCTACTACCACAAGGCTGGCAGTGAGATGGGCCCCTTCGGGCAGGGTTCTGGCGTCGATAATGGTCATGCTTCTTCCCTTTCAAGGAGGCTCTGGGCAGTCTGAAGGACCTGGGGGTCAAGGGGTTCGCTGAGGGCAGCAAGGTTAGCCTGAACATGCCCTGGCCTGCTCATTCCTAGCAGGATGGCATCCAGGGCCGGGTGCTGATAGGCCCCATGCACTAGGGCAGCTAGGGCCTGGTCGGGGCTGAGCCCGGCCTGGGTAAGCCGGGGTAGCAGGGTCCCATCCCCCAGCAGGGCCAGGCCGATCAGGCTAATGCCTTCCCGGCGCTCAAGCAGGCTATCGGCTATCTGCTGCCGGCCTAGGGGGCTGGGGATTTGCAGGATGCGCAGCCCCTCAGCCTGGCTGGCAGCTAGGGCGGCCTCCTGGTTACGGACTGAAGCCCCCCAGGCCCTGATCATGCCCCTCTGCTGGAGCTGGTTAAGCCGCTCTATCAGCTCAGGGCGGGCCAGGTCAGCTGGCTGGGGTTCGTGCAGGAGCAGAATATCTAGCTCTGCCCGGCCCTGGCGTTTGAGGCAGCGGTAAGCTGCGGCCTGAACATAGTCGGGGGCGAAGCAGGTGCCAGGTAGGCTAGCTGCTGCCAGGCCCTGTAGGTCCAGCTTCTTCTGGTGGCGGCGGGCCTCAAGGATCCCCCGAGGAGTTTTGAGCAGGCCGACCTTGGTCATCACGGTCACCTCTGGCCGCTGGCGGGTTGCCTTCCCCACCAGTCTTTCGCTTATTCCCCGGGCGTAAACGTCTGCGGTGTCAATCAGGCTAATACCAGCATCAAGGGCCGCCTCTAGGGTGGCCAGCCCCTGGGCTGGGCTCCTCTTTTGCCAGAAGGCACCTAGCCGGGAGGTCCCCAGGCCTAGGGGGCTGGTTTCAAAGATTCCCAGTTCCTGGGCCTTAGTGAGCTGAGTGGGCATAGCTTCTTTCTCCTTCCAGGGCTTCTTCTACAGCCTGAGCCCAGTCCTGGTAGACCTTCTGGGGGTTCATTGACCGCCCCAGAAGCTCATAACCGGCAGCTCCAATGGCATCAGCACCCTCAGGGTTATCCATCAGGTATTCAATGTGCTGGGCAAATTCAAGGGGGGTGTGGCCCACCAGGTATTCATGGCCGTGGGTTGCAGGTATCCCCTCAATCCCTAAGGGGGTGGCAACCACCGGAATACCTACGCTCAGGGCATCAAGGACCTTAGTTTTAACCCCGGTTCCGCTTTGGACCGGTGAGACGAAGAGCCGGTGCTGGGCTAGTTCCCGGTAGAGGTCTTCTACATAGCCCTTGAAGCTAATAGGGTGCTGGGCAAATTCTGCCTTCTGCTCCTCATCAGCCTGACCAATAACGGTAATTTCTACCTTCCGGCCGTGCTCCTGCAAGATCGGTAGCACCTCATCGCGCAGGTAGCGCAGGGCCCCCATGTTAGGCCCGTAGTGCATATAGCCTAAGAAAACCACCTTGTGGGCAGGATTAGCGCTGGGGGTTGAGGGGGTCTGCTGGGCTACGGCCATGGGAAGGCCCCACACACTGGTCTTAGCCCGGCCGGCCAGCAGGTCAGCTTCGCTGGCGCTAGTCAGGGCGGTAGCTGCTGCCTGCTGGCTGATTTCAATTTCCCGCCGGTAGGCCAGCTTGGCCTCTAGGCCTAAAAGGTGCTTGACCAGCTCTTCTAGGGCTGGGCGAACCCCCAGGGGGATCTGGTCGCTAAAGTAGCCAAAGACTGAGTCGTTGGCCTTACGAAACTCCGGTGAGGAGTAGCGGCTAGAGAGCAGGTCATCAAGGTGCATGAGCACCGGCAGACCGGTGGCCTGGGCGGCGTCCCAGGTGCGGATATTATCGGCAATCACGGCCCTGACCCCCATGCTGATGCAGATATCTAGAACCTGGTGGCGAACCTTGGCAGAGTCAAAGAGGGACTCATTGAGGGTTTTACCCCGCACCAGGGAGCGCAGGGCGCTACCTGGCATGCTGTAGAAGGGCGGGGTGGGCACCCTAAAGACGGGGCTACCCAGCCAGCTAGAGGGCCCCTTGTGATTGGTGATGGCGATAATGATAACCGGGTGGCCGGCCTCCTTGAGGGCGCGGACGGCTGTTTCCAGGACCGCGATCCTGCCGGTGCGGGCAGAGGTCACGTCTCGGGCAGCGATCAGGGCCAGGGCTGCTTTTTCTTCCTTCACATCTAGGCCTTCTTGCCAGCCTGGTAGGCCCTAAGCATGGCCTGGTAGAACTTGTCGATAAAGACATGTTCCTTGTAGTTAGCTACATGGCCGGGAATTTTATCCCGGTAGGACTGGTAGTAGTCAGGGTCTGTCATCAGCCGTTCGAGCTGATCGGTCAGGGACTCTACCTGGTTAGGTTCAAAGCTGGGCCCTGCTTCACCGATAGCTTCAGGCAGGCCGCCGTGGTTGGCTACCAGAACCACGCAGCCTGAGGCTGCTGCCTCTAGGGTGACGGTGCCAAAGGGCTCAGGGATTCGGGAAGGAACAACGGCAATGGCCTTCTGGTTAAGGATCTGGGCGATAGCGGGCCCCTCTTGGGGGCCGTGGAGGGTAACGCAGTCCTGGAGCTTGAATTTTTCAATCAGGGCTTCTACCTCTGGCTGGTAGTCGCCGCCACCGATCAGGGAGAGGGTGGGCTCATGGCCCCGCTCCCTGAGGCGGGCTAGGGCTTCTAGGAGCAGGTCAATTCCCTTATCTGAGCTCAGGCGCCCAAGGTAGACCAGGCTTTGGGGGTCTCGGGGGCCGGTGTTGCTGATAGTGAAGATGTCATCCCGGTAGCTGTTGTAGATGACCTCTGCCGGGGCTTTAACGTGCCCGGCTAGGACCTTTGAATTGCCAATCAGCAGGTCAGCCCGCTCAACCAGGGCGTATTTGAGGGCGTATTTGACCTTTTCCAGGGGGTTGAGCTTTTGGCCGGGCAGGGTAATCCAGGTGCGGAGGGCTACAACCCAGGGTTTTTTGAGCAGGAGCTGGGGCCAGTAGAACTGCATGCAGGGGTTGTTGTGAAAGACCACGTCTGCTCCGGCGATGGCCTTCCAGAGGGTCAGGGGGCCAGGCTGGCGTAGGACGGTGAAGGGGAAGGTCTTGTCTTTGGGTTCTTCGGTCGTGTGGGTGACAACAATGACCTGAGCCTGGTGGCGCTCAACGAAGCCACGGGCTAGGAGTTCTGCGGTAACTTCTACTCCCCCAAAGTCTGGGGAGAATCGGTGAACCATAAGGACAATACGCATGGGGGCTACTTCTTTCGGGGGTGCGAAGTTGTGGAGGGGCGGCGGGAGTGATCTTTAGGGGCGAGTTTTTTTGGGGGAGCTTGTTTCAGTTTGTCTCTGTTTTGTTTGTTGTGCCTGTCTTAGCTGGTTTGCAGGGCCTGGCGAACCTGGCTACGGAAGTTCTCCCAGGAGAGGGCCTTAGCTTCTTCTAGGGCCTGCTGGCGGTAGGGCCGCTGAGGGTCATAGCTTTCCTCAGCCTGCTTGAGGGCATCAATGAGGGGCTGAAGGCGGCCAGCTGGGATCACCTGGCTCAGTTCAGGGCCTAGATTCATATCAACTAGGCCGGTGTGATCGCTGGCTATGAGCCGGCAGCCAGCTGCTAGGGCCTCGCTTAGGACCAGGCCAAAGCCTTCTAGAAGGGAGGGCAGAAGGAAGGTATCTGCCTCTTCCATCAGTTTGGTCAGTTCCTCTTGGCTAACCCTGCCCTTGAGTTCAAAGTTTTCTAGACCAGCGGCGAAGTCCTTTATTTCTGGGTCTAGGCGGGAGGCTACCACGGTCAGGCTTGAGCCCTTGAGGCCCGCCTGCCGCCAGGCTTCGATCAGCAGGTGTAGGCCCTTGCGGGTGACGCCCTGACCAACAAAGAGGAAACGGCAGGTGGGATCTGCTGGGCCCTGGGGGTTTTGGGTGATGGGGGGGCAGCCGTAGGGAATCACCTTAATCTGCTCTTCAGCTAGGCCCTGTTCGAGCAGGCCGGCCTTGGTCAGGCTTGAGGCGCAGAGGACTAGATCTGCGAGGGCTACTTCCTGGGCGTGAAGGTCCTGGAGGGCTGGGTCTAGAACTTCGGCTTCCTGCTGCCAGGGGCGCCAGCTGGCTAGTTCGTCAATTCCTTCAAGGGTGCGGGCGATGAAGTGGGGTGAGGGGTGGTACTGGAAGAGGACCCGCCTGCCCTGGCTAGGGCCCTGGAAGGCCCAGAGGGCTGAGCCTGAGTAGATGAGCAGGTCTGACTGGGGGTTGCGGCGGGCCTGGGCTGCGATGCTTTTACCCAGGGCCTTTTCTACCCGGTAGCTGGGAAAATCGGTTGACTTATCGATCCGCCGCTTGAATTCGTACGGCAGCTGGGCGAAGAAGGCCCGGTAGGACTGGCTAACGAGCCTTGGGCTAATCAGGGGGTGCTGCCGGTGGCTGAGGCTGGGCAGGCTGGGGCCAACCCCCTCGTAGTAGTCGGTGACGAAGCGGTCTAATTGATTGTCTTCTGCTAGGGCCGCTATGAGCTGGTAAGAGTCCCTATCTCTGTTGTGGCCAGTTATGTATCCCATCTACCCCCCTGATTATTTCTCTTTAGGTCTAGTACAGTCCCCTAGACTACAGGAACTTTGCCCCCTAAAAAGTGGATAAATAAAATGCCTTCTGTAACTTTTCTCTCACAATAGCCAGTCATTAGGTGGGCAAGGCCCTCCAAGTAGCCCACATGTTTTAAGAAAGGGCAGAGCAGGGGCCGACTTCCTCCAGACAGGCCCCCTCCCCCAGCTCCCCTCCCCCAAGCTGTGGACAGAAGCTGGCAGTCAGGGCCCCCAAAAGGCCGGTAGCGGTCTATTTCTTTCAAGCAACAAATAAATAACAAGGTAAAAACCGGGCCTGTACGTAACAGATATAACAGGCCCCTTAGCCTAGCTGGGGCCCTTGAAAACAGGTAAGCTGTTTGAGTCTAAGAGCAAGGGAAGGTTGCAGGTGCATAGAGGGCAGAAAGCTGCACAGGCAGCCACTAAAGAAACATGGGTCGATCGCAGGCTGGAACAACTTGTTTTCCTGGCCATTTGCTTTACCCCCTTCCAACTGGCCCTTACTCTCAACCTTGGGGGGTCACCCCTAAAAATCTCAGAACTCCTTTTAGGGCTCGCTATTGCCCTCTTTCCCTTCTCCAGCTGGGTCAAAAGGCGGCCAGCAGGCCAGCTACCCCTTCTGCTCTTTAGCCTGGTCTTCATCGTCTCAGCCCTGATTCACTATGTAGGCACGGCAACCAGCCTGCCCCTACTAGCCCGCGGCTACACCAGAAGCCAAACAGGCGACATCATCTTCTATACGGTCTTCACCCTCTTTGCCCTCCTCGCCTGGAAGGTTCTAGCCAGCCTAGAGCGGGCCAAGATTGAAAGGGCCCTGATCATAGCCAGCTGGCTCTGCATTGGGGCAGTCCTCTTCCAGGCCCTAGGGGTTGCTAGCGGCAACCTGGGCCTGGTTGAGGCCCTGGGCTTTGAATCCCAGGGCCGCGTTGAGGACCGGCTAGTTTCTACCCGCAACGGCCCCTTCAAGGAGGGCCAGCACCTGGGCTTCTTCACCGGCAGCCTGCTGATTCTAGCCCTCTACCGGCGCCGCTTCTTCACAGCCTTGGGCCTGCTAGCGTGCATCTTCTACTCCCAGTCCACAACCGCCATCTTGGGCCTGGGGCTAGCCCTGCTGCTGGTCCTCATCCTCAGGGCTTCAGTCTCAACTGTTTCCCTCTTCCTCGGCTCCCTTCTTGTCCTCTTCCTCTCCTTTGCCTTCATTACCCCTTTTAGGGACTTTGTTTACCTGCAGCTAGAGAAGCTGGGCTTTTCAACAGCAGCTAACCTGGGCGAGCGCTATACGGTCTCTCTTGATGTTCGCTCCCTCAAGAGTGAGATTGGTTTTGAGATCATGCAGGACTTCCCCCTGCTGGGGGTTGGGCCAGGCCGCTACTCAATTTATTTCTTTGACTACCCTCAGTCCTTTGATATGCCCTACTACTATTTTCGGGATAATCACCGGGCCATTGCTGAAAATATCTACGCCCAGGTAGCTGCCGAATTCGGTCTCTTTGGCTTTGCCTTTTTCCTCCTCTTCCTGCTGGCCCTAGCCTGGCAGGCCTTCAAGAGCCGGCAGGCTGGCCTCCTTGGCTTTGCTGCCTTTGTGCTTTTTGGCATTTCAACCCAATCCACCCTTACCTTCCTTCCCATTTGGGTTTTCTTTGCCCTGCTGGCCTCCTCCCCCGGCCCTCTGCCTGCTAGCCAGGATTCTGCCCCTGCGGGGGAAGAGAAGAACCCTGTAAGCCCCCCTCCCCTCGCTTTCCCGTCACTTCCACCCCAAGAAGGTCCTGTTCGTGCAGAAGTTTCTTAGTCTTTTCAAAAATTTAGGGGCCTTTGGTCTTGCCCCTGTGGTAATTTCCCTGGCCTCTATCCTCTCTGTTCCAGTGACCTTGCATGTCTTAGGCGATCAGGTCTGGTTGAGTATTGCGGTGGGGCAAACGGCCGGTGAGCTGGCCCGCCTGCTGACCATTTGGGGCTGGAATTCAACCGGCCTGTCCCTGGTGGCTTCTATGGATCAGCGGCAGCGCACCCTCTACTACCTGCGTTCTATGCCGGTTCGGCTGGTGCTTTTCTGCCTGACGGCTCTGATTCTGGTCCCAGTTGCCCTGTTTATGCCCGTTGCCTCTGCCTCTGGCCTCTACCTGATGGCTCTGGCTGGGGCTGTTTTGGGCCTGTCAGGTTCCTGGGTCTTTATTGGGGCCAGGGAGCCAGGTAAGCTCCTGCTCTTTGATTCTTTGCCCCGCACCCTAGGTATTTTTGCTGCTACCGGCCTGGTTCTGCTCTTTCCCCGGGTTGAGGTCTTTGCAGGCACTATTATTCTGGGCAACGCCATCTCTGCCCTGGGCCCCTGGATCTACCATCTGCGCCTTAAGGCCCAGCTTGGGCTTGAGTCCTGGCTGCTGAGCTGGTCTGAGATCCTTCAGTCCATTCGGCAGGGGGTCAGTGGCTTTGTGATTGGTTTTGTGATGAGTGCCCGCATGAGCCTGCCGGTTCTGGCCGCTCCCCTGCTGATTCCAGAAGCTGCCACTATGGTGGCTCTGGCCGATAAGTTCATGCGCTGGGGTAATACGGCTATGACCCCGATTATGCAGTTCGTTCAGACCGGTATTCCCCGCAGCCCCGGCAGCCTGCCCCAGCAGATTATTCGGGGTACCAAGCTGGTAGCCCTGCTCTCTAGCCTGCTGACCCTAGTGGCAACAGGGGTCACCTACTGGGGTAGCGGGCCCATGTCGACGGGGCAGATTCAGCTCTCTTGGCCTATCTCCTTTGTGGTGGGTGCTGTTTTGGGTCTGGTCTTTGCTACCACGGTAACCGGTAATACCTCCCTGGTGCTGCTGGGCCGGACCGGAACTGTTGCCCGCTACTCTCTGGCTGCCCTGCTGATCTTGCTGCTGGCCCTCTACCCTGCTGCCCTGCTCTGGGGTGGTTTTGGTGTGATGGCCGCCTACGCCCTATCGGAGCTTGGGATCTTGCTGCTCCAGTTGAACCTACTACGCAAACTATTGGGTCGGGCTGCTGGCTCTGCCCCCAGTGAATCGAGGAATGGATAAATGAAGGTTTATATGCCCGGCCGTATTGTTGATGGCCATGTTGGTGGAAATACGGTCTACTCCCGCCATATTCGTGACGGTTTGCTGGCCCAGGGCCACCAGGTGGAGTCTATTAAGCCTGCCTCCCGCCCCCAGCTGACTATGGTCAAGGAGACCCTCTTTGGGCTCAAGAAGCCAGCTTCTTCCCAGGAGCTAATCCACTATGTAGCTGATACTGGCCCCCTCCTTAAGCCCCGCTACCCTTCCGTGGTTACAGTTCACGGGGTTGCTAGTCGCTGGATTGATGTAGCCCGCTCTAAGTCAGCTGACTGGGTATGGCGTACCCGGGTGCAGAAGGCAATTGACCTCACTGACCGGGTCATTACGGTTTCTCATTCCTCTGCTGATGATGTTGCTGAGGTCTTTGGGATTGATCAGAAGTCTATTACTGTCATTCCCCACGGCATTGACGCTGACTTCTTTGCCACCCCCACCCAGATTTCCCCCGAGAACCAGGCTAAGATTACCGGCCCCTACGTTCTCTACCTGGGCAATATTGAGCCCCGCAAGAACCTAGTTCCCCTGCTCAAGGCCTTCCAGACCCCTGAGGTTCAGGCCCTAGGCTTGCAGCTGGTCATTGCCGGTAAGCCGGCCTGGGACTTCGCTGAGACCATGGCAGAGCTTGAGCGCACCCCTAATACGGTGCATCTGGGTTTTGTTTCTGACGATGACCGCCGGGCCCTGATGCAGGCTGCTGAGCTCTTTGTCTTCCCCAGCCTCTATGAGGGGTTTGGCTTCCCCGTCCTAGAGGCCCTCGCTGCTGGCACTGTTGTCTTAGCCTCCCGCCGGGGCTCCTTGGCTGAGGTCGCTGGCCCTGCCATTGCCCTAGAGGACCTGTCGGTAGAGGGGATCGCTGCTGGCCTGGTTGAGGCTGCTAGCAGCCAGCAGCTGCGCCAAACCTGCTTGGAGCAGGGCCGGCAGTGGGCTTCTGCCTTTTCCTGGGAGGCTAGTGTCCAGGCCCATCTTGATGTCTATAAGGAAGTTCTACGCTAAATGAAGGTACTGATTACTCACGGTTTTTCTGCTAAGAATCTTGGCGATGGCCTGCTAGTAGAAGAAACTATTGATATTGTTCGTCAGGCCTTTGGGCAGGATACGAGCATTACCCTTGCCACCCACTACCCAGAGACCTTTGACCTGCCCGGTATTCGGATGGTCCGCTCTGCCCCTAATTCTCGGGGCTACAGCCTGGAGTATCTGAAGCTACTCACCCAGTTCAAGAGCTTTGACTTCATTGTTGCTGTCGGTGGCGGCTACATGCGCATGGGCTACCCTCTTGAGATGCTGAAGACCGGCCTGGTTCATCTGCCCCAGCTGGCTGCTACGGCCCTAGCCGGTAAGCCCTCAGTCTACCTGCCCCAGAGCATTGGCCCCCTGCGCGGTGGTTCCCTGCGCCCCTTCCGGGCCCTGCTGGCTAAGACCAGCCGGGTCTACCTGCGCGATCAGCGCAGCATCAGCGAGCTAGCCTTGCCCAATGCTGTCCGCTTCCCTGACCTTGCTGCCCTTGATGTCAGCCGCTCCCTAGAGACCCGGCAGGTTGATCCCCTACCGGTTCTCTCAATTCGGGCTATTCGCGGCACTGTGCCTGCTGGTATCTATGAGCTAGAAAAGCTGCTGCCAACCTTCGACACCTATATTCAGTCCACCACTGGCGGCAATAACGATATCCCAGCTACTGAGACTCTGAACTACTCCAGCATCTTGCCCAGGGAGGAGCTGATGGTTCCCTCAGCTGGACCTCGGGTGATTGTTGCTGTCCGCCTGCATGCTGCCCTGATGGCCCTGCGGGCTGGCCACTATGTGGTTCATCTTTCTTACGAGCGTAAGGGCTTTGGTGCCTTTGAGGACCTGGGTTTGAAGGACTACGTCTTTAACGTCAATAGTTTTTCACCCAGCCAGGTTGCTGACCTTGTTGATCAGCTTCTGAATAATCCTGAGGCCCGGGCAGCCTATGACCAGGCTATTGCTGGAACTGAAGAGTCCCGTTTTACGGCTAAGAGCCGGCTCATTGCTGACCTTCAAGCCCTCTCCCCCTCAGCCTCCTAGGACTATCCATGGATATTAAAGATATTATTGCCCTTCTGAAGGCCCGCTGGTCCTCCCTGCTTGCCTTCACCCTGCTGGGCTTGCTGCTTGCAGGTGCGGTCACGGCCCTAACCCCCCAGTCCTACAGCTCAAACACTACGGCCCTGGTCTCTGCCCCCCTGAACCAGGGGGCCCAGAGCAACCCGACGGCTAACTACGCTAATAACAACCTGGCCCAGGCTAAGATCCCCTCTTACCTGCAGCTTGGTTCTACCCGAACCCTGGCCCAGTACGCTATTGATGAGCTGAACCTTCAGACCAGCCCCGAGCAGCTGCTCCAGCAGGTGAAGGTTTCCCACCCGGCCCAGTCCCTCCTGATTCGGATTGATACCCAGGCTGAGTCTGCCCAGCAGGCCCAGGAACTTGCCCAGGTCTGGGCTGAGGGCCTGGCCCTTGAAATCAACCGCCTTGAGACCGGTTCTGAGCAGACCCGCGGCGACCTCTACCTACTGGTTCAGGATTCAGCCTCTTTGCCCACTAGCCCCCTTTCCCCTAACCTGAAGCTCAACCTTCTTGTTGGTCTGCTGCTAGGTCTGCTCGCTGGCTTAGCTTTTGCCCTGCTCCGTGAGCGCCTTGACCGGACCATGAGCAGCCCCGCCAAGGTGGAGCAGATCAGCGGCCTGAAGGTTCTTGGAACCCTGCCCCAGGCTGCTGACCTGAGCTCCGGGAACCGGCTCTATATGGATATTGCCCGCCCCGATAGCCCGGCCCCTATCTCAACCCTGGCTGAGTCTACCCGGTCCCTGCGCACTAACCTGCAGTTCACTGCCCAGGAGCAGGCCCCCCGGGTCCTGCTGGTTACCAGCCCCCAGGCCGGTGAGGGTAAGACCACCCTGGCAGCTAACCTGGCCCTTTCTTTGGCTTTGACGGGAACCCCAACGGTTTTGATTGATGCTGACTACCGGGATCCGGCTGTTGCCCTGACCTTCGGCCAGGACCTTCCCCAGGGTTTGACTGAGGTTCTTGCCGGTAAGGCCAGCTTCGATGAGGTGACCATCACTGATCCTTCCTCTAGCTACCTCTACCTGCTCTCAACCGGTCAGCTTGTTCCTAACCCCAGCGACCTTCTGAGCTCTCAGGCTATGGCTGACCTTCTTGCTGAGCTGCGCTCTAGCTTTATGGTTGTTATTGATGCCCCTGCCAGCCTGGAATACACTGATGCCCTGGCCCTATCAGCTGCTACCGATGGGACCTTGCTGGTGCTTGATTCCCGCTCAAAGATTGATTCTCTGCTCAAGACCCAGGCCCGTTTTGCCCGCACCCAGGGTAAGCTCCTTGGCCTGGTGCTCAACCACCAGAACCCGAAGAATTTCTCTTAAAGGGGTAGAGAAGGGGCGGGGCTGCTAGGTAATTGTCCTAGCGGCCCCGCCCCTTCTTTTGCTTGCCCTGAGTTGCTGCTTAGCTGCTGGCTAGTGGCTGAGGATCTTGCGGATAGCTTCAGCCTGGGTCTCTTGATTCATGGTCTTCATCAGCTGGCGCTGCTGCTTAATCAGCTTAATCTTTTCCTGGTTGCTTTCAGCCAGTCGGCCCAGCTGGTTAGCTGCCTCAGCCGGGCTAGAGACCAGCTTGAGGCTGGTGCCCTCGTAGGCAGGAATTCCCCGAACCAGGGCCGGAATGTCTAGGCTGAGGGCATCAAGGACGGCCAGGGGGAAGCCCTCGTAGCTAGCTGAGTGCAGGTAGATGTCTGTTCCTTCAAGGATCTGGCGGATCTCGGAAGAGTTCTTCCAGCCGGTGACGGTAATTCCAGCTTCTTCTAGCTGCTTGCGGGTTTCTTCATCCCCATCGCCAATCCAGAGGAAGTCTGCCTGCTGCTGGGGGAAGGCCCTGCGGTAAATCTTCACTGCTTCTAGGAACCAGTGGGGGTCCTTCTGGCGGGTAATACGGCCCAGCATTGAAATAGTGGTCCGCTGACCAGACTTGCCAGCAATAAAGTTTTCTAGTTCCTTGTCTGTTTTTTCCTGGTAGACAATTCCTAGGGAATTAACGTTAGGAAGCATAATGGTTGAGACCAGGGGGTTCAGGGACCGGGAGAGCTTATTTTCCCGGGGGGATAGAACAACAGTTGCCTTGGTATTGAGGCTCAAAACCTTTTCTGCCGCATAAAAGACTCCGCGGGATAGCAGGCTACGGGACTTATCTTCAAAAACATAGCAGTGGGGCTGGTAAATAACCGGAATGTCTTTAATCCCTAGGCGGGCATAAAAACCGGCCCAGCTGGAGTGAGCCAAGATCAAATCGGGCTGTACACTGCGGGCAAAACGGCGAACATCCTGAATCCGGCTGAGGGTTCCATCAGAAAAGGAACGGGTCACCGAAAAGTTATTCTGATATTCAGGGCTATCTTCACCAGTCCACAGCAGATAATGCTCTACATCGCCAGGGGCAAGTTCCGTAAAGGTATTAATTGCCTTGCTCACGCCTCCGCCGTAGCATTCGGTTACATGTAGTATTCGCACCCTCAACCTATCTTCTCTAACACACCCATTTGCCTTTAGATTAATGGGGGAATATAATAGCGATTTTCCTAGTAACCATTATCCCCTAATCTCCAGCGGGGTGTCAATCAATCAACCGACTGCAATACATCACTTTTCCCAGCTCATCCTTTATTTGCCGCTACTTTTCAGACAGTTAAATGCCCCCATATTTGACTACAATAGGTACATAAAAGGGGGCTCAGACCAGGTCTGAACCCCCTCTAGGCTATGTAATTTATAGCACTTTATGAAGCGTCGGCTTCTGCTTCCTCACCGGCAACAACCGGAACCAGAGACAGCTTGCCCCGGTCATCAATCTTAGAGATTTCAACCTGGACCTTCTGGCCAACACCAATAACGTCCTCAACGTCATCTACCCGCTTACCATCATTGAGCTTACGCAGCTCAGAAATGTGCAGCAGGCCGTCCTTACCGGGAGTCAGCGAGACGAAGGCGCCGAAGGTAGTAGTCTTCACAACAGTACCCAAGTAGCGCTCGCCAACCTCAGGAACCTGGGGGTTAGCGATCGCGTTGATAGCTGCCCGGGCAGCCTCAGCAGAGGGGCCGTCAGTAGCACCAATGTAGACAGTACCGTCATCTTCAATAGAGATGTCAGTTCCGGTGTCTTCCTGGATCTGGTTGATCATCTTACCCTTAGGGCCAATGACCTCACCGATCTTAGCAACAGGCACCTGAACAGAGATCACGCGGGGGGCGTAGTCGCTCATCTCATCGGGGGCATCAATGGCGGCATTGATGACCTCAAGAATGTGCAGACGGGCCTCACGGGCCTGGGTGAGGGCAGCAGCCAGAACAGAGGCGGGAATACCATCTAGCTTGGTGTCCAGCTGAATAGCGGTCACAAACTCAGAGGTACCTGCAACCTTGAAGTCCATATCGCCCAGGGCATCTTCAGCACCCAGAATATCGGTCAGGGCTGCGTAGCGGGTCTCCCCATCAACCTGGTCAGAGACCAGGCCCATAGCGATACCGGCAACGGGGGCCCGCAGGGGCACGCCGGCGTTAAGCAGGGACAGGGTTGAGGCGCAGACAGAACCCATAGAGGTTGAGCCGTTGGAGCCCAGGGCCTCAGAGACCTGACGGATAGCGTAGGGGAATTCCTCGCGGGAGGGCAGAACGGGGGTCAGGGCCCGCTCAGCCAGGGCACCGTGGCCGATTTCCCGGCGCTTGGGTGAGCCCACACGGCCGGTTTCACCGGTTGAGTAGGGCGGGAAGTTGTAGTGGTGGATGTAGCGCTTGGACTTGACCGGGTAGAGGGAGTCAAGCTGCTGCTCCATCTTGAGCATGTTCAAGGTGGTAACACCCATAATCTGGGTTTCGCCGCGCTCGAAGATCGCTGAACCGTGAACCCGGGGCAGCACCTCAACCTCAGCGGTCAGCTGGCGAATGTCGGTCAGACCACGGCCGTCGATACGAACCTGCTCGGTCAGGATCCGCTGGCGCACCAGGTGCTTGGTCAGGGCGTTGAAGGAGGCGTTAACTTCCTCTTCCCGGCCCTCAAATTCCTTGCCCTCAGCGGTCAGGCTCTCAAGAACTTCCTGCTGCAGGTCAGCTGAGGCGATTTCCCGCTCCTGCTTTCCGGCAATGGAGTAGACCTGAACGATCTTAGGCTCAAAGGCCTTAACGGCCTGGTCAATTTCGGGGGCCCGCTCACCAAAGATGGGCAGCTCCAGGGTGGGCTTACCGGCCCGGGCAGCCAGGTCAGCCTGGGCCTTGCAGAGGGCGGCGATGAAGGGCTTAGCAGCCTCTAGACCCTGGGCAACGATCTCTTCGGTGGGGGCGGTGGCGCCCTCTTCCTTGATCAGGTTCCAGGAGGTGTCGGTTGCTTCAGCCTCAACCATCATGATTGCTACGTCTTCGCTGCCGTCAGCCTGGGTTACAACCCGACCGGCAACAGCCATATCAAAGACGGCCTTCTCTAGCTGGGAGTGCTTGGGGAAGGCAACCCACTGGTCTTCAATCAGGGCCAGGCGCACGCCACCGACGGGGCCAGCGAAGGGGGCACCTGAGAGGGTGGTGGAGCAGGAGGCTGCGTTGATAGCAACGGTGTTGTAGATTTCGTCCGGGTCAATAGTCAGGACGGTTACAACCACCTGAACCTCGTTGCGGATGCCCTTGGTAAAGGCAGGGCGCAGGGGGCGGTCAATCAGGCGGGCAGCGAGGATAGCCTCGGTTGAGGGCCGGCCTTCGCGGCGGAAGAAGGAGCCGGGGATCTTACCGGCTGCGTACATCCGCTCTTCGACGTCAACGGTGAGGGGGAAGAAGTCAAAGCCTTCCCGGGGGCTCTTACCAATAGCGGTAGCTGAGAGCAGGGTGGTCTCATCGTCGATAGTGACCAGGGCGCTGCCTGCAGCCTGCTTGGCTAGGCGGCCGGTTTCAAAGCGGATGACCCGCTGGCCAAACCTGCCATTGTCAATGATTGCTTCTGCAAACTGAATTTCGGGACCTTCCATGGTTCCTCCATTTTCTGTTCTAGCGCCAGATCATCGGCCTTCGATTGAGGCCCACAGAGCCTAGGGAGGTTCTGTAAACCGCTACCGAGGACCGGGAATAAAGTGGGTTCTGGCGGCTTGTGTCTTGTTTCTACTGAAATGGGATGAGCAGAAGGGCGACAGCTTCCCCTCTCTGACCTGCCCTATGCCCCGCCGGGGCGAAAGGGGCCTTAGGGAACTGCCACCCTCATGCTCATTTACCTTTACCGGCGGATACCGAGACGCTCAATGAGGTTACGGTAACGGTCGATATCGACGCTCTTGAGGTAGCCGAGCAGGTTGCGACGGCGGCCAACAAGAATCATCAGGCCACGACGGGAGTGGTGGTCGTGCTTGTGGAACTTGAGGTGTTCGGTCAGGTCGCTAATACGACGGGACAGAACTGCAACCTGAACCTCAGGTGAACCGGTGTCACCTTCGTGGGTTGCGTATTCCTTCATGATTTCCTGCTTGATCTTAGGATCAAGAGCCATAGTTAACTCCTAGAGTTAGTGCCGTGTACGGCCCGGTCAATATTTTTACTGCCGGGGTGAGGGCCTTAGGTTTCCCTTAAGGCTGCTGCCTGTAACTGCCACGGACTGCGGTTACAGACAGCATCAACTCTACCCTACTGCCCTCAGCTGGGGGAAGAGGATAGCCAGTGGTAGCTTGCTCACCTGCCGCATCTGCCCCTGATCATCAGCCCCCTGATCAAGAGGCTGCTACTTCTTCTCCCTGCCCAGTAGCAGTGAGGCCAGGGCGGTGACAGCAGATACGGTGCAAACAGCAGGCCAGGGCCCGATCTTCTTGTGCAGGGCGTGGGAGTAGCCAAAGGCCCCCAGGTAGATGCCGGTCAGGGCAGCTGCTCGGCTGCTGCCGGCGTTTTTCTTCCAGCCGGCAAAGGCTGCTGCTCCGCCAGCGGCCAGGGCAAGACCGCCTAGGGCACGGATCTTGGTCAGACGAGCAATCTTGTAGCCGCCCATCAGACCGGCAAGGGCAGCTACTGTAGGAATGATGACCTTCATGCTTATTCTCCTATTCATTCGTGAAGACCTATGTCTTAGCCTACTCCCCTAGCTAGCGCTTGTGCCCTGAGCCTGGGAGAATAGAAGGCATGCAAAAGCCTGAGAATTTTAAGAAGCAGAAGACCAACGTTGAATCCTTCGACCTGGATCATACAGCGGTAGCAGCCCCCTATGTGCGGGTTGCAGACCGCAAAACCCTCCCTGGTGGGGACACCCTCATTAAGTACGATGTGCGCTTTACCCAGCCTAATCAGGGGCACCTGGGTATGAAGGCTGTTCACTCTATTGAGCATATGACGGCCCACCATATGCGAAACCATACCGACGCCCTCATTGATTTTTCACCCATGGGCTGCCAGACCGGCTTTTACGCCCTGACCTTGGGCCTAGAACCGGCTGACTTTCTACAGATCCTTGAGGCAACTATGAAGGACCTGCTTGAGGCCAGTGAGGTTCCGGCAGCTAATGAGGTTCAGTGCGGCTGGGGGGCTAACCACTCCCTAGAAGAGGCCCAGGCAGCGGTGAGCGCCTTTGTGCAGAAGCGGGCTGAGTGGGAGCAGGTGATGGCCTAATGACTCAGCTGCTTCCTGCAGGCTTTGAGCAGGCCATTATTGTTCAGGTAGCTATGGATGAAGAGGCCGCCCCCTTCCTTGAGCTGACTGAGGCTGCCGGTGAGCCGCTGAGCTTGGGTGAGGCCCTCTTCTACCCGCGGGCTCTGAAGGCAGGCGAGCACCGGCTTCTGCTGGTGCGTTCAAAGATTGGTTTGGTTAACGCAGCTACTGCCCTCACTGCCGCCCTGGCCCTGGTTGAGCGGCCCCGGCTGGTTCTTTCAGCCGGTACTGCCGGGGGCCTGCGGGCTGATGTTGAGGTAGGAGACCTGGTTCTAGGTAGCTCCTACACCTATACCGATGCTGACGCTACAGCCTTCGGCTACGCCTTTGGCCAGGTTCCGGGGATGCCTGTTGCCTATGAGACTGACCCTAGCCTGCTAGAGAAGGCCCAGCAGGCTGCTGCCGCCTACACTGGGCTGGGCAGGCCCCTGCTGGGGCAGATGCTTGCGGGGGGTTCCTTTGTAACAGCCCGTAACGTGAAGGATACCCGCGAGCTTTTCCCCCAGGCCCTGTCTACCGACATGGAGACCACTGCCCTGGCTCAGATTTGCTGGAGCCGGTCCCTGCCCTTCCTGGCAATCCGGGGAGTATCTGACCTGTGCGGCCCGGCTGCTGACCAGGATTTCCACATGGACGCCCCCCTAGTTGCCCGGCGGAGCGCTGAGCTGGTTCTAGGCCTCCTAGCTCTCCTTTAGGGGGTTTGTTGGGCTGGCCCTCGGCGGCCCGGAAGTTCTTCTGGCCTAGGATTCTTTGAGGCCAAGGACCTTCTGGGCCTGCTCAACGTCGCTGTGCATCTGTTCGATTAGGGCTTCTACACCCCGGTAGGCCACCATGCCCCGCAGGTAGGCTACAAATTCTAGGGTAACCTGCTGGCCGTAGAGGTTAAAGTCTTCTACTCTTTCAGCCGGCCGGCCCATGACGTAGGCTTCTACCTGCCGGCTTTCTATGCCTTCAAAGGTGGGATTAGTGCCAACTGAGACAGCTACGGGGTGGCGCTTGCCTTCCTGATCTGTCAGCCAGCCGGCGTAGACTCCGTCGGCTGGGACTAGGCCTAGGGAGTCGGGGGAAAGGTTGGCGGTGGGGAAACCCAGTTCCCGGCCTCGGGCGGCCCCGTGAACAACCTGCCCCCTCATGTAGTGGTTGCGGCCTAGGATTTCTGCTGCCTGCTGCACCTTGCCCTGGGCCAGGTAGTCCCGGATTGAGGTTGAGGAGCAGCGGCGGTCGTCGGGGGCTAGGAGGTCTTGAACTACAAGAACCTCAAAGCCGTATTTTTGGCCCAGGTCTTTCATGGTGTTCAGGTCCCCTGAGTTCTTCTTGCCAAAGCGAACGTCATCACCGATAACCACGTACTTGGCCTTGAGGGCTTGAACAAAGGTTTTTACTACGAATTCTTCTGGGCTTTGGGCGGCAAAGGCCAGATCATAGTGCAGGAGCAGGTAGATATCTAGACCCAGGCTGGTCATGATGGCCTGCCGGTCTTCTTGGTCCATGACCTGGCAGTGGGCGCTCCCTGGCTGGTGGACTTGGGCCGGGTGGGGGTCGAAGGACACTGCTACTGCCTTCAGGCCCTCCCGGTGGGCGGTTTCTACTAGGCTGGTCAGCAGTTTTTGGTGGCCAATGTGTACACCATCGAAGTTGCCGATAGTGACGGCGGTGGGCCCTAGGTCGGCAGGTATCTGGGCCAGGTCGGTATAGCGCTTCACTCTGCTCCTTGCTTGGGTACTGTCATCTCTATCTTACGCGCTTTGCCTTCAGTCCTCTGCAGGGGCGCTGGGGCGGGTTCGGTTGAGCCAGAAGAGGCCTACTAGGGGCAGGATCAGGGGAATGTAGCCGTAGCCTGATCCGAAGTGGGACCAGACGGAGGGGATAAGGAAGAGCCCCGGTTCTAGGTAGGAGTAGAGGCCAATGAGAAGGACCCCAAACATTTCAATGCTGACAGCAAGGAGGGAGACTGTCCAGGCCTTCTGCCCCTGCTTGGCCAGGGCTAGGGTGGCTAGAAGGTAGATGAGGGCTGAGAGGGCTGAGAGGCTGATCGAGAGGGGGGCTTCGTCAAATTTGCGGATGAGCTGGTAGAGGGCCCGGGCCCCTGCTGAGAGGGTGAAGACCCCGTAGATGACCACTAGCAGGCGGCCAAAGCCGCTGTTTTTCTCTCTTGCTCTTTTTCCTTGGGCTCTGCTCATCTTTTCCTTCCCTGCTTCTGCTCTGTTCTGCCTTCTGCTCTGCTCAGCCTTCTGCTGCCGGGGCTGGGCCCTGCTGCTTGCTGGCGCTGATGGTCCTTGCTACCGGCTTAATAGTAGTACCAGAGCATGTTCATTCGGTGGACCATGATGATCAGGACCGGGCCGGTGAGGCCTAGAACCAGGGTTGACCAGGGGGTTCTTTCGGCCAGGGACCAGGCGAAGGTGCCAACTGGAATAATCATGGCTGTCAGTAGGTAGCCGTAATATTCGAGCCAGTCCCCGCTTGGCCCGTCGGTCAGGGCCTGCATGATGATAGACCCTACCAGGTAGATCAGCAGGAAGGCTTCAAGGGCAAGAACTGAGCCTTGGGACCAGTCATCGGGGGCAGCTCCGCGGAAGAAGCGGATCAGGCAGATGATCAGGGAGGCGCCCCCTAGGAGGGTGCAGATCCAGAACCAGTAGTCGAGTCCAGCAATCATCATGGCAGGCTAGTTTTCCTTGAAGGTTGTTCCGGCTTCAAAGACCAGCAGGGGCGCTGCGACCTCTTGGCGGCGGAGGCGGGTGTTTTCAATCAGGGCAACCAGGCTTCCCTGGGGGGCGAAGGCGGCGCTGATTCCCTCGGTGGTGGGCTTGTCATGCCCGCCTTGTGACCCGCTGCGGGCCTTGGGCCAGCTGGCCGGGGCGGGGCTCAGGCTGGCAGCTGGGCTATCGCTGGCAGCTGGGCTGGGGCTGATGGGCCTGCCGTTAGCTAGGTCGGTTGCCTCTTGGGCTGTGAGCTGGCGGGTCTGGAAGAGGCGGCGGGCGGCTTCTTCAAGGGGGAGCAGGGGGGCTGCTTGGTCTGCTTCCCGGCCGGCGATGAGTTCATCGAGGCTATAGGCATCTTCTGCCCGTATTTGGCCGATGGCGGTGCGGCGCAGGGCTGTGAGGTGAGCTCCGGCGCCTAGGGCTGCCCCTAGGTCGCGGGCTAGGGCGCGGATGTAGGTGCCTGCTGAGCAGGTTACGGTCACATCCAGGTCTAGGGCCTGAACCTTTACTTGCTGGTCATCTAGCTGGTAGCTGGCGGCAGCGGGCCGTATCTGGTGCAGGTCAAAGGAATGGACGCTGATGGGCCGGGCTTGGAGTTCTACTTCTTCGCCGGAGCGAACCCGGGTGTAGGAGCGAACCCCCTGGACCTTGATAGCTGATACGGCTGAGGGTACCTGCATGATATCGCCGGTGAGTTTGGCGATCTGGGCTTGGATGGCTTCCTGGCTGATGGCTGCTAGGGTGCCCTCCTGGGCGATGGAGGTGACCTGGCCGTCAGCGTCGTCGGTGAGGGTAGATACCCCGAGCCGGATGGTGGCGGTGTAGGTCTTTTTCTCCCCTACCAGGTAGGTGAGCAGGCGGGTTGCCTTATTGACACCAAGGATGAGCACCCCCGTGGCCATGGGGTCTAGGGTTCCGGCGTGCCCAACCTTGCGGGTGCCGGCGATCCACCGCATTTTGGAGACCACGTCGTGGCTGGTCATTCCTGCGGGTTTGTCAACAACGATCAGGCCTGAGGGCCCGGTGGGTGCTTTCTTGGCCACGGTTTAGGCTTCGTCTTCTTCGGTTTCGCTGGTCTTGTAGGCATCCGCCCCAGCGGCGTACTGGGCCCCTTCACGGGCGGCAGCTAGTTCTGCGTCCCGTTCCTTGGTCTTGCGCAGCAGGTCTTCGATGTGGGCGGCGTTGACGGGAACCTCATCAGGGACGAAGGTGAGGGTGGGGGTGAGGCGGGCGGTGATATTCTTGCCGACCTCTGAGCGCAGGATCCCCTTGGCTGATTCGAGGGCGGCCTTGGTAGAGGCCTGCTCTTCTGGGGAGCCGAAGACGGTGTAGTAGATGGTGGCGTGTTGCAGGTCGTTGGTGACGCGGGCGTCGGTGACGGTGATGAAGCCGAGGCGGGGGTCCTTGATACGGCGTTCTAGGGCCTGGGCTACGATGACCTTGATGCGGTCTGCTAGGCGGGCGGCGCGGGCCGGATCTGCCATGGTGGTCTCCTTTTCTAGAGAGGTGTCTTCTTTAAGTCTAAAGGCACCCTAGGGTTTGCGGCGAAGCTACTGGCTCGCTGCAGACCCTAGGGTGCAAGGAACTTTAGGGTGGGAGGGCCCGGGAGCCGGCTGGCCGGGTCTGGCGTTAGGGATGCCGGCGGCAGGGGCCTCCCAGCCCAGAAGTTAGGGCTGCTATCTCCAGGATGGGAGGGCCCGGGAGCCGGCTGGCCGGGTCTGGCGTTAGGGATGCCGGCGGCAGGGGCCTCCCACCCTAGAAGTTAGGGCTGCTATCTCCAGGGCGGGAGGGCCCGGGAGCCGGCTGGCCGGGTCTGGCGCTAGGGATGCCGGCGGCAGGGGCCTCCCAACCTAGAAGCTAGACGCGGGGCTTTTCCTGCATCTCCCAGGTTTCAATGACATCGCCTTCCTTGATGTCGTTGAAGGAGCCCAGGCCGATACCACACTCGTAGCCTTCGCGGACTTCAGTAGCGTCGTCCTTGAAGCGGCGCAGGGATTCGATGCTCAGGTTATCGGCCACTACCGCACCGTCGCGCACCAGGCGGGCCTTGGAGTTGCGCTTGATGATGCCGGTCTTGACGATTGAACCTGCAATGTTGCCCCACTTGGAGGAGCGGAAAACCTCGCGGATTTCTGCTGAGCCGAGCTCGACCTCTTCGTATTCGGGCTTGAGCATACCCTTAACGGCTGCCTCAACCTCTTCGATGGCCCGGTAGATCACGGAGTAGAACTTCATTTCTACACCTTCACGGTCGGCCAGTTCTGCAACGCGCTCTGCGGGGCGAACGTTGAAGCCGATGATGATGGCGTTATCGACAGTTGCCAGGTTGACGTCGTTCTGGGTGATGGCACCAACACCGCGGTGGATGACGCGCAGCTGAACTTCGTCGCCACCTGCCTCGATCTTCATCAGAGACTCTTCTAGGGCTTCAACAGCACCAGAGACGTCGCCCTTGATGATCAGGTTGAGGGTGTCCATCTTGCCTTCTGCTACGGCGGCGTCGAAGGATTCGAGGGTGACGCGCTTGCGGCGCTTGGCCAGCTGGGCGTTGCGGTCTGCTGCTTCACGCTTTTCGGCGATCTGGCGGGCGGTTCGTTCTTCTTCGGTGGAGAGGAAGGTGTCTCCTGCCCGGGGTACGGTGTTCAGGCCTAGGACCTGGACGGGCCGTGAGGGGCCGGCTTCTTCTACGTTGTTGCCGTTTTCGTCGAACATGGCGCGAACACGGCCGTAGGCGGAGCCTGCAACGATGGCGTCGCCAACGTGGAGGGTACCGGACTGGACTAGGACGGTTGCTACTGCACCGCGGCCCTTATCCAGGTTTGCTTCGATGGCTACACCGCGGGCTTCCTTGTTGGGGTTGGCCTTCAGTTCTAGGGCGCCATCGGCGGTGAGGGTGACTGCAGCGAGGAGTTCGTCGATGTTCTTTCCCTGGCGGGCTGAAAGGTCAACGAACATGGTGTCGCCACCGTATTCTTCGGGGATGAGCCCGTATTCGGTGAGCTGGCCGCGGATCTTGTCGGGGTTGGCCCCTTCCTTATCGATCTTGTTGACCGCTACCACGATGGGTACGTCTGCCGCCTGGGCGTGGTTGAGGGCTTCGACGGTTTGGGGCATGACCCCGTCGTCTGCTGCTACAACCAGGATGGCGATGTCGGTGACCTTGGCGCCGCGGGCACGCATGGCGGTGAAGGCTTCGTGACCGGGGGTGTCGATGAAGGTCAGGTAGCGTTCTTCGCCTTCGACTTCGGTGTGGATCTGGTAGGCGCCGATGTGCTGGGTGATGCCGCCTGCTTCACCGTCGATGACGTTGGTGTTGCGGATGGCGTCCAGTAGGCGGGTCTTACCGTGGTCGACGTGACCCATGACGGTTACGACAGGGGGGCGTACTTCTAGGACTTCGTCGCCTTCGGCTTCGGCTTCTGCAGCTAGGTCGATGTCGAAGGATTCGAGCAGTTCGCGCTCTTCGTCTTCTGGGGAGACGATCTTGATGACGTAGCCTAGTTCAGCGCCGAGCAGTTCGAAGGTTTCTTCGTCGAGGGACTGGGTCTGGGTTGCCATTTCACCGAGGTGGATGAGGATGGTGACCAGGGCTGCGGCATTTGCGCCAATTTTCTCAGCGAAGTCCATCAGTGAGGCACCGCGACGCATACGGATTTCGGTGCTGCCGTCGCCGTGGGGTACGGCTACGCCACCGATGGTTGGCTGACGCAGCTGCTCTTCACGGCGCAGGGCTGATTTGGTCTTGCCCTTCTTCTTTTTGCCGCCACCGCGGCCGAAGGCGCCCTGGGCGTTTCCGCGGCCGCCACCGGGGCCACCACGGCCGGGGCCGCGGTTGAAGCCGCCGCCACCGTTACCGTTACCGGGGCCGCCGGAGCCGCGACGGGGGCCGTTTCCGGCTGAGGCTCCTGCTGCGCCGACGTTGCCGCTCATCTTGGTGGGCATCATGTTCGGTGAGGGGCGGTTGCCGCCTGCTGCTGCTGGGCGGGGTGCGCCGCCTGCTGGGCGAGGCCCGCCGCTGGCTGCACCGGCTGCGGGGCGGGGGGCGTTGGGCCGGCCGCCTGCGGGGCGGGGGCCTGCTGCGCCTGCTGCGGGGCGGGGGGCGTTGTTGCCCCGGCCGTTACGGCCGCCTGCAGGGCGGGGGCCGCCGGAGCGTCCGCCTTCGCCGCGTTCGTTGCGCTTGCCCATGCCCTGGGTGCTTGAGAAGGGGTTGTTGCCGGGCCGGGGGCCGGGCTTGACGCCTGAGGGCTTGGGGGCTGCGGGCTTGGGGGCGGCAGGCTTGGGCGCTGCCATGCCCTGAGTGCTGGTGAAGGGGTTGTTGCCGGGGCGGGGGCCTGCTGGCTTAGCTGCCTCTGCCTGGGGGGCAGCGGGGGCCGGGTCGGCTGCTGCCTGGGGGCTGCTTGCGGGCTTAGCTGCTGGCTTGGGGGCGGCAGGCTTTGCTGCTGCGCCGGGCTTGGGGGCCGCTGCGGGCTTAGGGGCGGCAGGCTTGCTGGCAGTTGCGCCGGGCTTGGGAGCAGCGGGCTTGCTGGCTGCTGCACCGGGCTTGCTGGTTGTTGTACCGGGCTTGGGGGCGGCGGGCTTCGCTGCGGGCTCGGCCGGGGCTTCTGCCTGGCTCTTAGCCTGCGGGAAGGCGGCCCGAAGTTTCTTAACGACGGGAGGTTCTAGGGTTGAGGATGCTCCCTTGACGAATTCGCCGAGTTCTTGCAGTTTGGCTACTGCCTCTCGGGAAGGGATACCCAGTTCTTTTGCGATCTCATGAACGCGGGGCTTTGCCACTTTTCTCCTGTTCTGGTTCGCACCGAACAGGGGCGAACCTTCAGTTTTTGTGATGTTCTAGTGCAGCTGGCACCAGGTTTTTGCCGGTGGGCGAGTACATGGTTGCACTCATTGGTCGGCACTCATCGGGTTTCCATCAGTTTTCTGACTCGCTTTCTTACAGAGTAAGTCGTCAAACTCGTTGACTTATTGCTTGGCCACCGGTGGGGTTGAAGGAAGGTTGATTTCTTCAAGCCTGCTGGTGTCCACCCGGGTTTTAAAGGCCCGATCTAGGGCCCTTTTTTTCAGGGCCTTGGTCAGGCAGGGGGTCTCTAGATGAATCCAGGCCCCCCGGCCCGGGAGTTTTCTTTCTACATCAACCACTGCCTGGGCAGGCTGGTTTCTGTTGAGGGCAATTCTGCTGAGGTTTTCAGCCGGTTGACTGGCCCGGCAGCCTATGCAGGTTCGGAAGGGGGTGTGAGCCATTGCCTTCTGCCCCTCCTTTCCTTCTAGACGCGCAAGAGCCTGGCCGCACCCTTTCAGGCGGGTCTGGCCATCGTCGTCTGATTAAACCTCTATACCAGTCTAGCCCCCTGACGGGGGCTAGTGGCAATTATGTTATTTAGCTCTCTTCTTCAGCGGCTGGGGTGGCCTCTTCAGCCTGCCGCCTAGCTTCAGCTGCTTCCAGGGCTGCCTGGTACTTGGAGGAAGAGATAATGTCGATCCGCCAGTTGGTCAGCTTGGCTGCCAGCCGGGCGTTCTGCCCTTCCTTACCAATGGCTAGGGACAGCTGATCGTCTGGAACGATAGCCCGGGCTGAAGAGGACTTGCGGTCAATAACGCTGACCTCTTGAACCTTAGCCGGTGAGAGGGCTGCTGCAATAAACTCTTCGGGGTCTTGTGAGTAGTCAACAATGTCGATCTTCTCATTGTTGAGCTCCCCCATCACAGCCCGCACTCGGGCCCCCATTTCACCGATGCAGGATCCCTTAGGATTGACCCCCGGCTGGGTGGCCCGTACAGCAATCTTGGTCCGGTGGCCTGCTTCTCGGGCAACAGCCATGATTTCTACCAGCCCGTCAGCGATTTCTGGAACCTCGTGTTCAAAGAGGCGGCGAACCAGGTTGGGGTGGGAGCGGGAGAGCAGGATTGAGGGCCCCTTTGGTCCCCGCTTAGCTTCTAGCACATAGGCCCTAATCCGGGTGTTGTGGGTGTAGCGTTCCCCGGGAACCTGCTCCTGGGTGGGCAGAACAGCCTCTAGGGTTCCTAGATCAACGTGAATCATGCGGGGGTTGGGGCCCTGCTGGATTACACCAGAGATCAGCTGACCTTCCCGGTCCTTGAATTCGCCAAGGACGGCTGAGTCCTGGGCTTCCCTCAGACGCTGGGAGATGACCTGGCGGGCTGTTGAGGCAGCAATTCGGCCAAAGTTGTTGGGGGTGTCGTCAAATTCACCGATGACCTGGTCCTGGTCATCGAGTTCAGGTGCCCAGATGGTCACTACACCGGTGGTCCGGTTCAGTTCGGCACGTGAACCACGGATGGCGCCCGGCTGCTTCTGGTAGGCCAGCAAGACTGCGTTTTCAATCATGGGAATGAGGGTGTCGATTGAGATATCCCGCTCTTTTTCGAGCAGGCGAAGGTTGCTCAAATCAATATCCATAGGGGGCCCTTCCGTGTATGAGAAGGCCAGCCTGCCTAGGCTGGCCTCAGGCGGGTCTGCCCCCTGCCCTTTCGGGGCTGGGGCCAGAGCGCCTTAATGTATTGAGTTTTTACTCTCTAGTCTATGTATTCTAGCGATAAGGTGCTAGCGGTTGAATTCAATTTCTACCTTTGCTGAAGAAATTGTCTGCCAGGGCAGGGTTTTTGGTTCCTTATAGCTGGCAGCCTGCCCTTTTTTTGTCTCTTTTTTGGGCCGAACAACCGGCCCTTCTTCGGTCACAAAATCTAGGCGGGCCAGGTAAGTTTGGCCGCTGCTGTCTGTGATCTGAAGGAGCCGATCGATGGAGCGCCGCCAGTGGCGCAGCTCGGTCAGGGGGCTGCTCACCCCGCGGGATGAGACCTCTAGCTGGTAGGGGACTTCCCCATCGTCCAGGCTATCTAGGGTGCTAGAGAGGGCCTGAGAGACTTCAGCTAGGGTATCTAGGTCTAGGGAATCTGTTCTATCTTCTGGGTAGTCGATGACCACTTCAAGGGTTCGGTTCGTTCCACTGCCCTTGGAGCGTACTTCTTCTAGGACCAGCTGGAACTGGTCTTCAACAACCTCTGCTAGGGCCTGGCGAACCCGCTCTACACTGACAAAACTGCCTAGGGGCCCCTTCTGGGTGATTCCTTGGGCTTCCCGGGCAGCTGCCCGCCTTTCCCGGGCCCGGGGGGCTTCCTTCTTAGCCTTGGAGCTGGCCATTGTTCTCCTTCACGTCGAGAGAGGTTTTCCGCTCTGTGTGGTCCTGCTGGTCTTGCCTTCCAGACTACCACCGCTTATTTCCTCTCCCCGCCCAGCCAGATGGGCCCTAGCTGGGCTCTTTTTGGCAGAATAGGACCTAAGCGTATTTCTTTCAGACCCTGCCGGTCTGCCTGAGCTGCCCTTCTATTGAGCTGTCGTCCTAAAGAGGTTGCCCCATGAAATCCCCAGCCCGCCGCCTACCTACCTGGGTCTGCCTGGGCCTGGCCCTGCTCCTTCTGGCCTGTCTGGCCCTGGGTTTTGTAGCCCAGCAGAAATCTTCACAGTTGAGGGCTGATTTAGCTGACCAGCTAGCTATTGGCCAGCAGCTAGGGGCCCTAGAGACCCTAGCTGAGCAGGAGGGGGCCACCTCCTTGCAAGAAGCCAGTAGCCAGGCCCTGGGCCTGCTCTCCCCCGCGGCCCGCCAGCTCAGCCAAGAAGAGCCCTTGAGCCTAGCTGCTTCCCTGCCCGATCAGCTTGAGGCTAGCAGCCAGGCCCTGCTCAGCCTTGGCCTTGAGGCCCAGGACCCTCAGGATCGGGCCCTAGCCTTCTGGGGCCTACTAGACCTGTGGAGGGCAGCCCAGCTAGAGGGCCTGACTGACCAGCCCTACCCCCCGGCTCTTGCTGAGCAGAAAAAGCTTCTGACTGACTACAGCTGCCAGCAGCCGGCCCAGACCCTTGAAGGAGCTGAACAGGCTAGTGGGCAGGGGGAAAATCCCTTCGGGAACCTGCAAGATCAGCTGCATCAGCTCAGCTATCGGTCTAGCTACTATCTGGCTCGGGCTGATCAGGGTTATGGGCAGGTTCAGGACCAGGCCCGAACTGCCCTGCAGAAGGCTGAATCGGCCTGGTTCCTTGCTACCCCCCTGCTCAGCTGCCAGGGTCTGCTCCTAGGGCAGGCCCCCGCCTACAGTCTGGCCCCGGCCGATCAGGCCAGCCCTACCCTCAGCAGTTCAGAGCAGGCCCTGGCCCAGACCAGCAGAGACCTGCTAGGGGCAAGTAGCCTTCCCCTTGAAAAGCAGGAGCTAGAGGTCCTAGCCCTTCTCTTGGCCTTTGACCTTTCAGCCTAGGATTCAAAGCCGCCCAAAAGGTCTAGGCTGAGCCTACAGATCAGGGCTGTGACCACCAAAATCAGGACCCAGCGGATGAGGCCACTACCGCGGGCCAGGGCTGTTCTAGCTCCCAGGTAGCCCCCTAACATGTTGGCCAAGCCCAGGAGCAGGCCCAGAGCCCAGACCTGCTGGCCGGCTAGGGCAAAGAGCAGGAGGGCACCTAGGTTAGTTGCGGCGTTGATCAGCTTGGCCCGGGCTGTTGCTTCAAGGAAGCTGTAGCCCATCAGGCCAGCTAGAGCCAGGAGCAGGAAGGATCCTGTACCCGGGCCAAGGAAGCCGTCATAGAGACCCAGCCCTGCCCCTATCCCTAAGCCTAGGAGCAGCTCTTTGCTGCCCTGCCTGCGGGGGCGGGCCTGCTGGCCCAGGGAGGGCTTAGCAATCGTATAGGCCAGAACCAGGATTAGGGCGCACAGGATGAGGGGCTTAAAGAGGTCTGAGGAGAGCCTGGTTGCCAGCAGGGCCCCAGCCATGCTGGTCAAGAAGGCCAAGCCGGCGGCTGGAAGGACCTGCCTGAGGGGCAGGGGGCTTCTTCTCAGGTAGGTGATGGCGCTAGTGAGGGTGCCAAAAACAGACCCTAGCTTATTGACAGCTAGGGCCTGTACTGGTGTAAGGCCCGGGACCAGCAGCAGGGCTGGGAGCTGAATCAGGCCCCCTCCCCCGGCCAGGGCATCTACCCAACCGGCTGCCAGGGCTGCTAGGAGCAGCAGCAGAAGGGTAGTTGCTTCTAGGTCCAGGGCCTGAAGCATTCTAGCTTCTGACCTCAGCTAGGATCTGGCTGACGGCTTCTTCTAGGGCTACTTCACGGGCCTGGCCGCTCCGGCGGTCCTTAATTTCGATCCTGCCTTCGGAATAGCCGCGGCCAACGACCACAATGGTGGGCACGCCCAGCAGTTCAGCGTCGCCGAACTTAACACCGGGGGAAACCTTGGGCCGGTCGTCGAAGATGACCTCTAGGCCGGCAGCTTCAAGGTCTGCAAGGAGCTTCTCAGCGCCCTGGGCGATTTCTTCGCCCTTGCCAGTCATCAGCAGGTGAACATCAGCTGGGGCTAGGTTGCGGGGCCAGATGAGGCCCTTTTCGTCGTGGTTGCCTTCAGCGATGGCAGCCAGGGCCCGGGTGACACCCACCCCGTAGGATCCCATGGTAACGGTCTGTAGCTTGCCGTTCTGGTCTAGGACCTTCAGGCCTAGGGCCTCTGCGTACTTGCGGCCGAGGGCAAAGATGTGGCCCATTTCGATACCGCGGGCAGCTTCTAGGGGCCCTGATCCGTCGGGGGCGGGGTCTCCTTCACGCACTTCGCAGGCTTCAATGATTCCGTCGGCCTCAAAGTCACGGCCCAGTACCAGGTCATAGACATGCTTCTGGTCCTCATTAGCGCCGGTAATCCAGGCTGAGCCTTCCACAATTCGGGGATCAACAAAGTAGGGAATGCCGGTTGCTGATTCCCTGCCCAGCAGCTTCTCGCTCAGGGTCAGGCCGGGGCCAATATAGCCCTTGACCAGCTGGGGGAAGTTCTTGAAGTCTTCTTCGCTGGCAGCTTCAACTTCTACTTCGCCACCAACGCCCAGCAGGGCACCAACATTGACTTCAACCCGGCCTAGGTCTACGGCCCGGTCGCCGGGCACACCGATAGCAACGAGCTGGCGGCTGCCGTCGGGCAGAATTACAGCTAGGACCACGTTCTTGAGGGTGTCAGCGGCAGTCCAGGGCTGGCCCTGACGGGGGTGCAGGGTGTTGGACTGGTCCACCAGGGTTTCGATGGTCGGTGAGTCGGGGGTGAGCTCAACGTGAGCTGCTGGGGTCTGACTGGCGTCCACCGGCTGGGGGGCTACGGTGGTAACGGCCTCTACGTTCGCTGCATAGCCACCCTGGGAGCGCACGAAGGTGTCTTCGCCGATGGGGGTTGGGTGCAGGAACTCTTCGGAGCGGGAGCCACCCATGGCCCCGGACTGGGCCTGGACGATAACGATTTCTAGCCCTAGGCGCTCAAAGATTTTCAGGTAGGCTGCCCGGTGGGCCTGGTAGGCCTCTTCTAGGCCCTGGTCATCTACGTTGAAGGAGTAGGAGTCTTTCATAATGAACTCCCGGCCCCGCAGCAGGCCGGCCCGGGGGCGGGCTTCGTCCCGGTACTTGGTTTGAATCTGGTAGAGGTAGACCGGTAGGTCCTTGTAGGAGGTGTAGAGGTCTTTGACCAGCAGGGTGAACATTTCCTCGTGGGTGGGGGCCAGTAGCAGGTCTGCACCCTTGCGGTCCTTGAGGCGGAAGAGGTTATCGCCGTATTCGTCCCAGCGGTTGGTGGCCTGGTAGGGTTCGCGGGGCAGCAGGGCCGGGAAGTGGACTTCCTGGGCGCCTATGGCGTTCATTTCTTCCCGGACGATTTCTTCAACCTTGCCTAGGACCTTCAGGCCTAGGGGTAGCCAGGTGTAGATACCGGGTGCGGCCCGGCGGATGTAACCGGCCCGAACTAGCAGCTTGTGGCTGGCAACTTCAGCATCAACGGGGTCTTCGCGCAGGGTGCGCAGGAATAGGGTGGACAGGCGCTGGACCAAGTGGTTTCTCGCTTCTCTCGTGGGGGGCCTGGGCCGGTTGCTAGCTTAGAGAGGCCGGCTGGGCATACTTGACTCCTATTTTATCCCAGTCAGGCCCCGTCCTTGCCCTGGCTGGGGCTGGACGAGGCCTGACTGGCTGATAAGGGGGTAGAGCTGAATCTTGCTTGGGCCCCTTCTGGACCCTAGGCCGACTCTAGCCTGCCTCTAGGGCTTAGAGACCTAGGGAGTTGTACCAGGCCAGCTTCTTCTGGCCAAGGTCGTTGAGGGTGGCAAAGCCGTGTTCGGTTCCTACGAACCAGGTCATGGTTCCGCCTTCAAATTCCTGGGTCATGATGGCTTCACCCTCAGCGTCGGTGCCCTCTACTGAGGGGGCGATGGGGGCCCCGAGCATGGTGGGGTTAGTCCAGATGTTCCAGGCTCCGCCGTTGGCCCATTCGTTGTAGAGGGAGAAGCGGCCCCGGTCAGCGTATTCTAGGCTGGCTAGAAGAAGGTCTGATTCAACGGGCTGGGCACCTGCTAGGGGCTTGCCGCTGGGGTCAGCCTTGATGTAGACGGCCTTACCGTTACCTAGGGGTAGTTCTAGGACCTGCTGGATTTCTAGGTAGGTTGCCTTTGACCAGTCGTAGCTGCTGTCAATGGTCTGGCCCTGGGGGGTCCTATCAAGCAGGCCGGGAGCCCAGGCTACGGGAGCTGCTGCGGTCTGGTTTTCCCAGTTGATGCAGGTGCCGTAGTCGTCGTACTGAACGAAGTACTGGCCGATTACCCCGTTAGCCTGTGGGGCTGAGTAGAGGGCGTAACCGTGGTCGTCCCAGCCTTGGGGGGTGGAGCAGTTCTGGGCGCTGCTGTTGTAGAAGAGGGCCCGAACCTCTAGCTGGCCGGTGCGGCTGTTGCTGATGTACTCGTTCTGGTAGAGGTAGCTGCCGTAGTAGTCTGGCTTGAGCAGGTAGCTAGCTAGGGCGTTGCTGTTGATGATCAGGGCCTTATCCTGGGAGATGCTGTAGAGAGCTGAGAGGTTGTTGCCCAGATCCTGGCTGATCAGGTCTTGGCTGACCTGGGTGAGGGCTGCTGCCTGGCCGCTGAAGCTAACTCCCTGGGCCTGGGCCTGCTGGCGGGCTGTTTGGATTGCAGCTAGGGCCTTGGTGTGGGCTTCAGGTAGGGCTGGGGTGGTCTCTAGGGTGGAGTTGTTGCTAAAGCAGGAGCCGGTTGACTTGCGCTCTTGGATCCACTGCTTGGCTTCTGGGCTGGAGAGCTTGATGAAGGAGCCAGCCTGGGTTGAGGAGTCAAGGACGACCAGCCAGCGGCTTGAGCCGCTGTGGGTGCTGATAGATAGGCCGCAGTAGGAGTGCTTCCAGGCAGCTGATTCGGCGTTGCCGAACTTTTCAGCCCCGCCGGCCTTGAGGAAGGTTTCACCGGCCTGGCCTAAGATGGCCTGCACTCCCCCGTATTTGCCGTAGGTTAGGACGCCCTTTTCGAAGGCCTGCTGGCTGCTGCCGTTAGCGAAGGTTTCTTCTGGGCTCAGCGGGGCCCCTAGGGTCTGCTGGTTCTGGGCCCAGTAGGCAGCGATGGGGCTGGTGGAGGTGCTGGCTGCCTCTGTTGCCTGGGCTGCTGGGGCCAGGCTGAGGCTGAGGCCTAGGAGGGTGGTCAGGCTGAGGGCGGTGCTTAAGGTTTTCATGGTGTATTCCCCTAAATGTACGGAGTGAACATGAGGTGAACTTGACTCAGCAACTGTATAGAAATAGTTTAATTAATATTAATTTCCTATCCCTATTCCTCAGCGCTGAGGCAAAAATTCAGGTATGTGTAATAACTACCAAGTAACTTTTATCAAAGATCCTGGCAACACACCCTTAAATATACCCGCAACTAGGGCATTTGTCCCCCTAAAAGAGGATACTGGCGAAGGTTCCAACCTGCTGCCAGCCCCCACCCTCATAGAGGGAACGGGCCTTCAGATTGTAGTCATTCACATAGAGGGAAAGCTCAGGAAAGCGGGGGCGAATCAGTTCAACAGCCTGAGCTAGCAGGATGGGAGCCAGCCCCTGCCCCCGGTAGGCCGGGTGCAGCCAAACCCCCTGCAGCTGGCCAGCAGAGCCGTGGGCCAAACCAACATCAACCTTAAAAACCACCAGATTCTCCCGATTAACCGCCACCAGGCTACGGCCGGTCCTAATCAAATCATCAACCCGCCGCCGGTAAGAAGCCGGATCTCTAGTCATAGGATCATAGCCCACCTCTTCCCGGAACATAGCCACCGAAGCCCTGAGCAAACTAGCCCGGTCATCCGTCCTAGCCCAGCGGGTCGGGCCCAGCAGAGGCGGGGCATCCAAGTGGGGGCGGGCAAGATCAGCTGCCGCTAAGGAAGAGAGCTGGTAGCTAGGATCTAGGTACATCAGGGGCTGGTTAGCCCGCACATCAAAGGGAGTGGGCATCCGGCCAGCTAAGTGACTCCAGAGGCCCATCACAGCCTCCTGCTGGCCAAAAATAGACCCCAGGCGCCGCTGATGCCGCCAAATATAGGCCGCTACCTGCCGGTGGTAGGCAGCAGGCAGGTCAAGGGGAAAACAGTAGGCCCCCAACCAGAAGGCCCCCACCAGCCGGTAGCTGGGGGCAGGTGGGGGCTCAAGGGAGCCAGCGAGCACCTCAGCTGAACCAGGCAGGCTACTGGGGCCAGAGAGCTGACTATCGGCAAAATGAGCGCCCTCAGCCCTACCCACCCTGCCTAAGGCCCACCAGCTAGCATCAGCAGCTACCTCCTTGAAGCGGCGGGCCAGGCCCTGAGGGTTGAGCCTTCTAGCCCTCAAAGGTTCTGAAACCTGCAGGGGCTGGCCCTCCTGGGCCCCCAGGGGCTCATCGGGGGGCATAAAAACCCCCACAAACCCGTAAGGGGCCTTGACCTGGCGTAGGGCACTAGAGGTAGGCAAACCCAGCTGATGCAGGTGCTCAGCAGCAAAAAGGTAGCTGACCGGGTCGCGGCTAATCATGCTTTCAAGCTCGAAGCGGTCATCAGCCCGCAGGGGGCGAATCAGAGCGTCATCAACCCGGCGGGAGAGGGAGGAAAAGGGAGTCACAAGCCCTTGGCACCTTCACCTAGGAGACAGAAACTACCGGCTGACCGGAAAGGTCGATTTCGCCCCGCTCCTCCATTTCACGGGCAATGCGGTTAGCCTCCTCAATCAGGGTCTGCACAATCTCAGCCTCAGGCACAGTCTTAATGACCTCGCCCTTCACAAAGATCTGCCCCTTACCGTTACCAGAGGCAACGCCCAAGTCAGCCTCCCGGGCCTCACCGGGGCCATTGACAACACAGCCCATCACAGCCACCCGCAGGGGAACCTTCATTCCCTCAAGGCCCTTAGTGACGTTCTCAGCCAGCTCCCAGACGTTCACCTGGGCCCGGCCGCAGGAGGGGCAAGAAACAATATCAAGCTTGCGGGGGCGCAGGTTCAAGGACTCCAGAATCTGGGAGCCCACCTTCACCTCTTCAACCGGGGGCGCAGAGAGGGAAACCCGGATGGTGTCACCAATGCCCTCAGAAAGCAGGGCCCCAAAGGCGGTCGCTGACTTGATGGTGCCCTGGAAGGCAGGGCCTGCCTCAGTGACGCCCAGGTGCAGGGGCCAGTCCCCGGCAGCAGCCAGCTGCCGGTAGGCCTCAACCATAATCACAGGGTCATTGTGCTTAACAGAAATCTTGAAATCCCTAAAGCCGTGCTCCTCAAAGAGAGAGGCCTCCCAGACAGCAGACTCAACCAGGGCCTCAGGGGTAGCCTTACCGTACTTTTCCAGTAGGCGCTTATCCAAAGAACCGGCGTTCACACCGATACGGATAGAGGTGCCGTGTTCCTGGGCGGCAGCAGCGATTTCCTTGACCTGGTCATCAAACTTGCGGATATTACCCGGGTTCACCCGAACAGCCCCGCAGCCAGCCTCAATGGCGGCAAAGACGTACTTAGGCTGGAAGTGAATATCGGCAATGACCGGAATCTGGGACTGCTTGGCAATAATGGGCAGGGCCTCTGCGTCCTTATCGGTGGGGCAGGCCACCCGAACAATGTCACAGCCAGCTGCTGTAAGCTCAGCAATCTGCTGGAGGGTAGCCCCAATGTCGTGGGTCTTGGTGGTGGTCATGGACTGCACCGAGATAGGGGACTCCGACCCAACCCCTACACTCCCTACCTTAAACTGGCGGGTCTTGCGGCGAGGAGCCAAAACGGGCGGCGGGGCGGCGGGCATTCCAAGGGCGACCGAGGTCAAAATTTCCTCCAAAAGGACAAGATGATGATTCCCTATCTATTCTGCCACGCTTTGCCAGGAGCAGTGACTGGGCTAGGGAAAATTGCCGCTTTTTCTGAGCCAGCTAAGCGGGGACACTGAGGCTTATTCATAAGGGAAGGTGAAGCAGGCTCACGCTCGCAGCCGACCCTCTCGCCTGGTTCGCTTCGCTCACAAGGCGATTCACGCCAGCCGCCGAGCCAGCAGCTTCGCGGTGAGCCTGCGGAACCCCTTATGAATAAGCTTCCTTGAGGCTAAAAGACCGAGACGGGCTTGAAGAGGTCAGCGGTAATCAAAATCAGGCTCATCAGCAGGAAGGCCCCAGCCACCAGATAGGTCAGGGGAAGCAGCTTCACCGGGTCAAAGGGGCCAGGGTCCTTCCGGCCCAGGAGCCGGGCCAGCCTTCTGCGCAGCCCCTCCCAGCAGGCACCAAGAACATGCCCGCCATCAAGGGGCAACAGGGGAATCAGGTTGAAGGCAAAGAGCATCAGATTCATCTGGGCAATCAAAGAAATAAGAGAAGCAGCCTTATCACGCACAATAATCTGATCATGGGCGGCAATCTCACCGGCAATCCGGCCCACCCCCACCACAGAAACTGGGCTATCGGCCTCCCGCTGCCCATTAGTCAGCAGGGTCTGAGCCACCCCGTAGACCCGCACCGGTAGCTTCAGCAGGCTAGCGCCAATCCTTTCAAGGGACTGACCTACCGTAGGAATCACCTGATCAATACTGCCAGGAACCAGCTGGCTACTGGGACTAATGCCAATAAAGCCCACCTGCTGGGTCTGGTAGGTCCCATCAGGGTTCTTCAGGTAGCTACCGCTGAGCTCATCGTAGACAGGGCGGACCGTCAGCAGGGGGGTAATGGTCAGATCAAGGCTCTGCCCCTGGCGCTCAACGGTCAAGGCAACCTCAGTATTAGCCTTAGCCCTAATCAGTTCGGTCAACTGCTCCCAGCTGCTAATGCTCTGCCCGGCAAAGACGGTAATGGTGTCCCCCGCTTGCAGGCCAGCTGCCTGCGCAGGAGACTGGGGGTCTTCTGGGCCGCACTGGCTGGAATTAGCTGTATCCGCGTTTGTAGAATCAACGATCTGAATACACTGGGAAATGCTGCTAATGCTCGTAGTTGGCTGGTAGGAGCCAAAACCGGTCACCAGCAGCCCTGTTGCCAGCAGGCCAATCAGCAGGTTCATGCTAGGCCCGCCCAGCATAATAATGATCCGCTGATAGACCGGCAGCTGGTAGAAGAGCCTACCCTGGTCTGCTTCTGTAATCCGCTCAGCGTCAGCGGCCCTAGCCTGGCGGCTCAGCTGCTGCAGGGGCCCGGTACCCCCAGCCCGCTCCCCCTCTGGCCCAGGGGGATACATGCCAATCATTGAGATATAGCCACCCAGAGGAAGGGCTTTAAGGCCGTATTCGGTTTCTCCCCTCCTAAAGGAGAAGAGGGTCTTACCGAAGCCAACCATGTACTGGGGCACGCGCACACCAAAGAGTTTGGCCGGAATCAGGTGGCCAAGTTCATGTAAGGCTATAGAGAAGGCAATAGCCAGGGCCATGATGAGCACACCAAGGATAAAGAGTAGGGCAGTCACTGGGCGTAAGTTCCTTCTAGGTTTCTCAGGGCAGGATGGGAAAAGATCAGCCTCTTCACTGCCAGAGTACGCTATCTGGCTGAGGATATTCTGAGCCCCCTTCAAAGCCAAGTCTTTAGGGTCAATCTACCCCTTACTTCATATAAGTGTTATAAATTTTGTCTTTCCCCCTTTCCCTTGAAGGTCAACTCAAAAGCTAGGCAGAATAAGGGGGACGGGGCTAGAGCCCACCCGGCCAGCCCACCTCTTCCCTCCCCAAGGAGTACCTAGAATGACCATCCAGCTCCAGGCCCAAGAAGCTCTCTTCCTCAACGACCATTCAGCAGAAGCCTGGAAAGGCTTTACCCCCGGCCCCTGGCAGAACCAGATCGACGTGCGCGGCTTTATTCTAGCCAACTACACTCCTTACCAGGGCGATGCCAGCTTCCTCGCCGGCCCCACCCACAAGACCCTGCGCCTCTGGGAGCACCTAGAGAAAAACTACCTCTCCATCGAACGCAAAAACCGGGTCTACGACGTAGACACCCAAACCCCAGCCGACATTGACGCCTTCCCCCCAGGCTACATCTCAGAAGACGACAACGTCATTGTCGGCCTACAAACAGATGTCCCCCTCAAACGGGCCATGATGCCCAACGGCGGCTGGCGCATGGTTGAAACCGCCATCCGTGAAGCGGGCAAGGAACCAGACGAAAACATCAAAAAAATCTTCACCCAATACCGCAAAACCCACAACGACGCCGTCTTTGACATCTACACTCCCCGCATCCGGGCAGCCCGCTCCTCTCACATCATCACCGGCCTGCCAGACTCCTACGGGCGCGGTCGCATCATTGGCGACTACCGGCGGGTAGCCCTCTACGGGGTAGACCAGCTCATTGCCGATAAGGAAAGGGCCAAGCACGCTGTTGCCGATGCCGGCTTCTCAGAGCACTGGGCCCGCTACCGGGAAGAACACGCAGAACAAATCAAAGCCCTCAAGCGCCTAAAGAAGATGGCCGCCTCCTACGGTTTTGATATCTCCCACCCAGCCCGCACCGCCGCAGAAGCCGTCCAATGGACCTACTTTGCCTACCTGGCCTCAGTCAAGTCCCAGGACGGGGCAGCTATGTCCATCGGCCGCCTCTCTGGCTTCTTAGACATCTACTTCGAACGGGACCTAGCTGCCGGGATCATCAGCGAATCCGACGCCCAAGAAATGATTGATGCCCTGGTCATCAAGCTCCGCATCGTCCGCTTCCTGCGCACCATCGACTACGACCAGATCTTCTCAGGCGACCCCTACTGGGCCACCTGGTCAGACGGCGGCTTCAGCGACGACGGACGCACCCTGGTCACCAAAACCTCCTTCCGCCTACTCCAGACCCTCCGCAACCTAGGCCCAGCCCCCGAACCGAACATCACCATCTTCTGGGACGAAAACCTACCAGCAGGCTACAAGGAATTCTGCTCCGCCATCTCCATTGAGACCTCCTCAATCCAGTACGAATCCGACCCCCAGATCCGTCAGCAGTGGGGCGATGACGTTGCCATTGCCTGCTGTGTCTCCCCCATGAAAATCGGCAAGCAGATGCAGTTCTTCGGGGCCCGCGTCAACGCCGCCAAGGCCCTGCTCTACGCCATCAACGGCGGCCGAGACGAAATGACCGGCAAGCTCATCGTTGAAGGCTACGAACCCATCCAGGGCGACGGGCCCCTTGACTTTGACGAAGTCTGGCTCAAGTACGAAGCCATGCTGGACTGGGTTATTGCCACCTATGTTGAGGCCCTGAACATTATCCACTACTGCCATGACCGCTACGCCTACGAGTCCATCGAAATGGCCCTGCACGATTCAGAGATCATCCGGGCCATGGGCTGCGGAATTGCCGGCCTGTCCATTGTGGCTGACTCCCTCTCAGCCATTAAATATGCCACCGTCACCCCCGTCCGTGACGAGACCGGCCTGATTATTGACTACATCACCGAAGGGGACTTCCCCGCCTACGGCAACGACGATGACCGTGCTGATGACATCGCCGCCACCATTGTTCACACCGTCATGGAGAAGATCAAGGCTATCCCCCTCTACCGGGACGCCATCCCCACCCAGTCAGTTCTGACCATCACCTCTAACGTGGTCTACGGGAAGGCAACCGGTAACTTCCCCTCCGGCCACCGGGCAGGAACCCCCTTCTCCCCCGGGGCCAACCCAGAAAACGGCATGGACACCCACGGCATGGTTGCCTCCATGCTCTCGGTGGGCAAGCTGGACTACGAAGACGCCCTGGACGGCATCTCCCTGACCAACACCATCACCCCCACCGCCCTGGGCCGCACCAAGGAAGAGCAGGTCAGCAACCTGGTCGGAATCTTGGACGCAGGATTTATTCCTGAAGAGGACTAAAACTACAAAACGGCTCCCCAGGCTCGCGCTCGCTGCCGACCCTCTCGCCTGGTTCGCTTCGCTTACAAGGCGATTCACGCCAGCCGCCGAGCCAGCAGCTTCGCCGCGAGCCTGGGTTGCCGCCCTATTTCAATCAACTCACCACTGAAGGAGAACATCATGGCCGTCAAGACCTACCAAGAGCGCCTCGCATCCATGAAGGCAAACCGCGCCAAGAAGACCGCCCCCAAGGGCCTCTACCACGCCAACATTAACGTCCTCAACCGTGAAACCCTTGAGGACGCTATGGAGAACCCCGATCAGTACCCCAACCTGACCGTCCGGGTCTCAGGCTACGCTGTGAACTTTGTGCGCCTGACCCGTGAACAGCAGCTGGATGTTCTCTCCCGCACCTTCCACCACGGAGCCTAGTGATTCTTCATGTCACTTGATATCTCGTATGAGATAACCGATACCGCCGGCGAGCTAACCTTTGCTCCGCCGGCGGACCGGCATTCAGGGGCTGGGATCTGGGGCCTGGGTGAACTGACCGAACTCGAACGTTCCGCCCAGCTCAAGCTCATGCGCGGAGGCCAGCTAGGGTCTGTGCACTCCTGGGAACTGGTGACGGCTGTCGATGGGCCCGGAACCCGCATGACCATCTTCCTCAACGGCTGCCCCCTGCGCTGCCTCTACTGCCACAACCCCGA
>JAXDRN010000089.1:0-9474 GCA_034090985.1 Rothia sp. (in: high G+C Gram-positive bacteria)
CATCGTTGGTTTACGGTGGTTATAGCGAGAGGGAAACACCCGGTTCCATCCCGAACCCGGAAGTTAAGGCTCTTTGCGCCGATGGTACTGCACTGGTGATGGTGTGGGAGAGTAGGTCACCGCCGGTTTTTATATGGGATACAGGGAAGTCCTGGACGTTTTGTCCGGGACTTTCTTGTTTTAAGAAAAGAAAACTAATAGTTTCCTAGGAAAATTAATTTGCTCTGGTATGTAGAAGATATCCTCTATAAATCACGGTAGGCTTGACAGTAGAAAGCCAAGACCAGAGAAGAAGGAGCATGTATAGTGTCCGCTGATGCCCGCGAAAAGGCCCGCCAGCTAGCAGCTGAGCAGGCCAAGAAGAACAAGAAATCCTCAACCCGCTGGATTCAGTTCACCGTCCTGGGGGTAGTAGCCCTCATTATTGCAATCGTTGCCTTTGTTGTTGTTAACGGCAACCGAAACCAGATCCCTGAAGCCGGCCCCGTACCCGCATCAGCTAACCAGTACGGTGGGATTGTGATGAGCAAGGACGGGATTGAGCTCAACACCAGCACCGTAGAGACCAGGGACAGCAATGACCTAGGTAGCTCAGAGGCCACCTACACCGACGCTAACGGTGATACTGTCACCATGCCCCTGGGTGTTGCCCTGCCTGAAGAGGCTGATAATAACGGTGAACCCGTCCGCCTTACCATCTTCCAGGATTACAACTGCATCCACTGTGCCCAGTTTGAAAGCCAGTACGGGGAAGAAATCGCTGCCCTTCTTGCCAGCGGCGATATCACCCTAGAAATCCGTAACCTCACCTTCCTGGATGCCTCTAGCCCCACCTTCTACTCAGCGAGGACTAACAACGTAGCCTACTCCGTAGCTAGCCAGGTATCGGCTGATCAGTTCTTGAAGTTCCAGCAGGAAATCTTTAGCCACCAGGGAACCGGCGGTCTATCTAATGAGGAACTGATTGCTATTGCTGAAAAGTACGGGGCTGATGTGAAGGATGAGGTCAGCAACAATACCTGGCGTCCCTTTGTCCAGACTGTCACCCTAGAATCTTCCACCAACGGTATTAAGGGAACCCCCACTATCTTTGCTGACGGTGAAGTCTATAGCAGCAGCGATTTCTCTAGCTGGATCAACCAGAAGATCACTGCCAAGAAGGAACAGTAACCCCATACCCCACACCCCCCATGCTATGTACCAGCTGAGTCTCAAAATCCGCAGAGAATCTGAGGATTTACAGAGCCAGCTGGTACATTGCTGTGGGAGCCTAGCTGGCCTGCTGGAAGAAAGTATCAAGACCCGAAGCTACGACATGCAGGCAGGAGCATAATCCGCTATACTTGAGAGGTCTTGCCTCCTTAGCTCAGCTGGCCAGAGCACCTGTCTTGTAAACAGGGGGTCACCGGTTCGAATCCGGTAGGGGGCTCTCTTTATACCCAAAAACAGCTTACCCATCCTGCCAGACAGGCCCTGAATGGATTTGTCTCAAGAGGGGAGAGGGGCTAGTCTTATTCCTGGCTTAGGTTAACCTAAGTTCAACAATAGATGGACCTAGTAGACAGGGTCCTTAGACCAGGAAAAGAGAACCCATGGCCGACATTACCCGCAGTACCTTCCTCAAAGCCAGTGCCCTGACCGCCCTCACCGGCCTACTAGCAGCCTGCAGCACCGGCTCCCAGCAGGAAGGGGCAAGTAGCAGCTCACAGGCTGGCGCTCCCATCACTGTCTACCACGCTTTCGGCCAGACCAGCTTTGCCAGCCCACCAGAAAAAATCGCCGTTGTTAACTTCTGGAAGAACCCCGACGTCCTTCTGGCCCTAGGTGTTGTGCCCGCCGGCACCCCCCTGGTCACCTACGGGGCCAACGCCAAGGGCTCAACTGACTGGTTCGACGCTAAACTAGCAGAACTCGGCGGCCAGGCCCCCAGCACCTACGACGAAACAGACGGCCCCAACTACGAGGCCCTAGCCGCCCTTGAACCAGACGCCATCTTCTCTGTCTACGGGGACATGACCCAAGAAGTCTACGACAAGCTCTCAGCCATCGCCCCCGTCGTGGCCGCCCCCCAGGGCGTAGGGGCCTACGCCGCCTCCTGGGAAGACGTCGTTAACCAGGCAGCTGCCATGCTCGGGAAGGAAGAAGAAGGCCTAGCCCTGATTCAGGCCACCGAAAAAACCATCCAAGAGGCAGCTAGCCAGTACCCCAACCTTGCCGGTAAAACCTTCGTCGCCGGCATGTTCGACCTAGAAGCCCAGACCCTCTCAGCCTACGTAGCAAGCGACTCCCGCTCCCAGTTCCTCACCTCCCTGGGCATGAAGATCTCCCCCTACATTGAAGAGAATGCCACCGAAGCTGACGCCTTCTTCATGAGCATCTCAGGCGAAGTCCTGGCCGAAGTCCCATCAGACCTGGTCTGGGCCTGGGGAACGAGCGACTCAGATGAAGAAGCCATCAAGAGTAACCCCCTCTTCTCTCAGATGCCAGCTGTTGCCCAGGGCGGCCTGGTCCTAGAAACCGACACCGCGATCTCCCTGGCCCTCTCAGCTGCCTCCCCCCTCTCCCTGGACTGGGCTATCAAGCAGACCGAAACCCTAGCCCAGCTCTCGGCAGCCATCGAAGCTAGCAGCGCAGCCTAGGCCAACATGAAGAAAAGCCCAGCAGCAGGCAGCCCCACCCAGCCCAGCTACCGCATCAACCGGGTCCAGGCTCTTGCCTGCCTACTCCTGGCCTGCCTGCTGCTGAGCCTACTCAGCCTAGCCCTAGGGGCTAGGGCCATGAGCCTGACAAGCCTGCTGGACTACCTTAGGGGCACCAACCTTAACCCAGCAGACCAGGCCGTCTTTAGCCAGCGGGCCCTGCGAACCCTCACCGCCGGACTCGTAGGAGCGGCCCTAGGCCTAGCCGGAGCCGGAATCCAGGGCATCACCCGTAACCCCCTAGGCGACCCAGGAATCCTAGGCATCAACGCCGGTGCAGCCTGCGCCGTAGTCTGTGCCATCAGCTTCGCCGCAGCAGACTCAACAGCAGACTTTGCCCTCTGGGCCTTCATCGGTGCCCTAGCCAGCGCCCTAGCCGTCTACGCCCTAGCCTCCCTAGGCCCAGCAGGGCCCACCCCCATCAAACTAGCCCTCATGGGTGCAGCCCTCAGCGCTGGGCTAGGAGCCATCAGCAGCGCCCTCATCCTCACCGACCAAAACAGCCTAGATAACCTGCGCCGCTGGCAGGTAGGAACCGTCGCCGGAAGCGACCTAAGCGACCTGGCAGTAGCAGGCCCCCTCCTGGCCCTAGGCGCTGGGATCCTACTGACCGGGGCGCGCACCATCAACAGCCTAGCCCTGGGCGATGATATGGCCAGCGCCCTAGGGGAAAGGGTAGCCCTGCGCCGCCTGCTGCTGACCCTAGCAGTTACCCTTCTGGTGGGAACCAGCCTAGCCCTAGCCGGGCCCATCGCCTTCCTGGGCCTGATGGCCCCCCACCTGATGCGCAGCCTGATCGGGGTAGACTACTGCTTCCTGCTGCCCTACTCAGCCCTGGCCGGGGCAGCCCTCCTGATCCTGGCAGACACCCTGGGCAGGAGCCTGGTTAGACCCCAGGAAATGCCGGTAGGAATCATGATGGTCCTGCTCGGCGCCCCCCTCTTCATCTACCTGGTTCGACGTGGGAAGGCGGTCAACCTCTAATGCCAGCCCCACCTTTTAAGGCCAGCGCCCCAGCCCAAGAAAAGCTCAGAGCCCTTGACCGGCTGACCCGCCGCCGCCCCCTCCTGGTCCTGCTGGGCCTGAGCCTAGCCCTGCTAGCTAGCTGCGCGGTCAGAGTCCTTCTAGGCTCCTATACCGTAACTATCCCCGACTTCTTGACTATTCTGGGCGGGGGAAGCATTGAAGAGGCCCGGGGCGCTCGCTACATTGTGATGGAAGAAAAACTTCCCCGGGCTGTCCTAGGGACCCTGGCCGGGGCTGCCTTTGGCCTAGGGGGAGCCATCTTCCAGCTTCTGCTGCGTAACCCCATTGCCAGCCCCGACATTATCGGAGTCTCCCAGGGGGCAGCCCTAGGGGCCGTCATTGGCCTGGTCTTTCTGGGCCTTGGTGGGCTGCCGCTGAGCCTGCTGGCCATCGGGGTAGCCCTGGTTCTGACCCTGCTGACCCTTGGCCTGGCGGCCCAAAGGCAGCAGGCAGCTAACAGCCAGGTAGGTAACCGCTTTATCCTTGTTGGCCTGGGCCTTTCAGCCCTGGCCTCAGCCCTGATCCAGTACCTGATTTCCCGGATCTCAACCAGTAGCGCCCAGACCCTCACCCACTGGTTAGCTGGCTCCCTCTCTCTGGCTAACTGGGAGCGAATCAGCCTGCTAGCCCTCTTCCTGCTGCCGCTGATCCTGCCCCTCGTCATCTTCTCCCGCCCCCTGCATGCAACCGCCCTGGGGGAGGACCTAGCCCGGGGGCTGGGGGTGCCAACTAGCCAGGTTCATAGCGGCTTCCTGGCCCTAGGGGTTCTACTGGTGGCTGTGGCAACGGCAGCAACCGGCCCCCTAGCCTTCGTTGCCTTCATGTCTGGGCCCCTGGCCCGGGCCCTGACCGGTGGCCGCCACAACCTGGCAGCCTCTGCCCTGACCGGAGCTATCTTGGTCGTCCTTGCAGACTTTGCCGGTTCTAACCTCATCCCCGGCGGTATTAACCTGCCAGCAGGTCTGCTGACCGGCGCCCTGGGTGCCCCCCTGCTGGTCTGGCTACTGGCCCGTTCCTCTGAAAGAAGCTAAGAGCATGAAAACTGTAACTCCCAGAGACCTGACCGTCAGCCAGGTCCGCCTCGGCTACGGGGAAAGGACTATCGTTCCAGAGCTGAGTCTAAGCATCCCTGCCGGGCAGATTACCGCAATCATCGGCCCTAACGGCTGCGGCAAGTCTACCCTGCTCAGGGGTATTTCCCGCCTGCTCAAGCCCCAGGCCGGGCAGATCAGCCTAGACGGTAAGCCGGTAGGCTCCTACGGGGGTAAGGACTTTGCCCGCAAGGTAGGCCTGCTTCCCCAGAGCCCTATTGCCCCTGAAGGGGTGACCGTAGCTGACCTGGTCTCCCGGGGCCGCTACCCCTACCAGGGTCTCTTTGGAGGCAAAAGTAAGGCAGACCAGGAAGCCATCGCCTGGGCTCTAGAGGCCACCAGCACCCTGGAACTAGCCGACCGGCAGGTAGCTGAACTTTCTGGCGGCCAGCGCCAGCGGGTCTGGATCGCCCTAGCCCTAGCCCAGGAAACTGACATTCTGCTCCTTGATGAACCCACCACCTACCTGGATTTAGCCCACCAGGTAGACCTGCTTGACCTGCTGGCAGAAATCAACGAAGAGCGGGGAACAACCATGGTGATGGTTCTACACGAACTGAACCTGGCAGCCCGGGTGGCCCACCATCTTGTGGCCATGAAGAGCGGGCAGATTGCCGCCCAGGGCTCAGCGAGCCAGGTGCTGACCAGCCAGAACCTAGAAGAAATCTTTGGCCTGAAGGCCTCAGTTGCTGACCCCCTGGGGGACGGCTCAAGCCTGGTTGTACCCCACGCCCGCCAGCCAAGGCGGCAGGAGGTAACCCTAGATGCCTAGGGCAGAGCAGGAGGGTGGCCGGCAGGCGGGCCAGGCCCAGAAGGGCCGGCGGCGGAAGGTGCGAGATTCCATCAACCAGTACGGGGTCTTCCCCCTCAAAGTTTCAGCTGTTCAGACCCTGACCCCCTACCTGACAAGGGTCTCTCTGACCGGCCGCAGCCTGCTCCATGCAGCTGCCCCCATCGCTGAAGGCACTGGGCCAATCTACGATGCCTACATCAAGCTGCTCATCCCCCCAGCCGGTGCCAGCGGCCCTACCATGATTGAGCTGGATTCCTCCTGGCGTAGCCGCTGGCTAGCAAGTCCAGAAAGCCAGCGGGGTGCTATGCGCACCTACACGGTCAGAAGGAGCCGCTTGGTTCCCTCCATTGGCCTGGATGAGAGCCCCCTGCTGGGCCTGCTACCGGCAGCAGAGGCCGACCTATCCCCCCTCAAAAGGCCCCTCCCTGCTGGCCTGCAGCCAGAAATTGATGTGGACTTTGTGCTTCACACAGATAAGCAGGGTCAGAGCGGGCCCGGCTCAGCCTGGGCCCAGCAGGTCCAGCCAGGGCAGGAGGTCTCTATCCTAGCCCCCCTCTACGGCTCCAGCCTCTGGTCCTCCTTCCAGCCAGCTGCAGCTGATAGGAACCTTCTGCTCCTTGGAGATGAGACCGCCGCCCCGGCCCTGCTCTCAATCCTGGACTGCCTACCGGCCCAGGCCCAGGGGAGCCTTATCCTAGAAACCCCCGGGCCTGGCAAGCAGCTTGCCAGCCTAGAAGAAGTTAGGCAGGCTCAGGCCCGCTGTCCGGGCCTGGATTTGACCATCCTGCCCCGCAGGGCTGGCCAGCAGAGGGGGCAGCAGCTAGCGGAGGCCCTGCGCCTGGCCTACCAGCTGCCGAGCGGTCAGGGCCTTGAGGGGGTCAAGGACCCCTGCCGGTCTGATGAGTACGTCTGGGAGCTGGCCAGCCAGCTGCAGGAGACCTACGTCTTTATCGCCGGGGAAGCAAGCCTGGTCAAAAGTCTGCGGCGGATCTGCCTGCAGGAGGCTCAGATTCCCCGGGAGGCTATCTCTTTTATGGGCTACTGGAAGGCCGGACGGGCTGAGGGGTAGAGTTGCAGAAGGAAGCCTACTAGAGCTAGTAGGAGCAAAGAGCGTTGTGAGAGGCTAAAAGTTGATGATTTCAATTCTTGGTCGGGATGAATCAATCCGCTACCTTGCCCTAGGTGACTCCCTGAGCGAGGGGCTAGGGGATGAGGCCCCTGACCGCCCCAACGGGGTACGGGGCTGGACTGACCGGGTAGCTGAACAATTCATGGTCGCTGACCCCGGGGCCCAGTACGCTAACCTGGCCATTCGGGGGCGGCTGCTGGTTCCCATCATTGAGGAGCAGCTGGGCCCTGCCCTGGACCTTAAACCTAACCTGGTGAGCCTGGTGGCAGGGGGGAATGACTCCCTGCGGCCTAACTTTGATGTTGATGCCCTGATGGTCCGCTACGACCAGGCCTTTAAGGCCCTGAGGGACGAGGGGATTGCTGTTTTTACCCTCACCGGTTTTGACCCGGGCCCTAAGGGCTTCTTTAGCGGTAACCGGGCCCGGGTGGCCCTCTTCAATGAGCTGCTGCGGGAGGTGGCAGATGAGCGGGGAGTGACGGTGGTTGACTACTGGCGGATGCATGAGCTGCTTGATCTTCGCTTTTGGGCCCCGGACCGTTTGCATATGAACTCAGCCGGCCATATTCTGACCGCCCGGAGGGTCCTTGAGACCCTGAGCGCTAAGGACCTGACCTTAGGGGATCCGCAGGTTCCCCCGGCCCTAGAGCAGAGCCGGCTGCAGGAGGTTCTTGCTGATGCCCGTTGGGCCCGGGAATTTGTTGTTCCCTGGCTGGGCCGTCGCCTGCGGGGGAAGAGTTCAGGGGATTCTATTAGCCCTAAATACCCCCAGTGGACCCGTTTTGATCTGCTGGCTGAGGCTGATTCAGATCAGCTGGGGTCTAGCTCAGGGCCAGAAGTCTATTAAAAGTCTTTAAGCTGTTAACATCACACCCGGTGTGAGGGGGCTAAAAAAATCCCTCCCCACTGGGACTTTCGTCAGGGGCTAAGCCGGGTAGGTGAGGGGCTGTTTTCCGCGGATTAAAGCCTGTGATGACTTGCGAAAAGTTAAAAAACCGGTAAAATTGATTGAAGGTTCAAACGCAACAAGGAACCTATGAAACGGAGCTTGCGCACACCGGAGCAGGTGCCTACCTGACCGGACGTGGCAAGCTTTTTTCTGGGTGAGGGGTTGCGGGTGATCCCGTAATTACCTAGACTTTAAGGCTGTTCGTAGTGGTGGCAACACCTCTCGTACACCTGAAAGCTTCACCGTTTTTCCCGCGGCGGGGATTCCTACTGGCCTCTCACCCAGTGGCGGATCTCAAACACTCTAGCCTTGGAGAATAACCCGGTGCTCTACCTATAGGTGACGGGACGCCCATTGCTGATCGCCAGAAAGCTGGCGAACGCCAACTGCGTACCGTCATTTCGTCAACAATTGGAGGAGAAAACTATGGCAGCTGTCTGCCAGGTGACCGGAGCTGTTCCCGGCTTTGGACACAGCATCTCGCACTCGCATCGCCGCAACAAGCGTCGTTTCGATCCGAACGTCCAGAAGAAGAAGTACTACGTACCCTCACTTCGTCGCAACGTAACCCTGAACGTCTCTGCAAAGGGCATCAAGGTTATCGACGCACGTGGTATCGACGCAGTAGTCGCTGACATCCTTGCACGCGGAGAGAAGATCTAAACATGGCATCAAAGGCTAAGGACGTTCGTCCTATCATCAAACTTAAGTCCACTGCGGGCACCGGCTACACCTACGTTACCCGTAAGAACCGCCGGAACAACCCCGATCGTATGGTTCTGAAGAAGTACGATCCTGTTGTCCGCAAGCACGTTGACTTCCGAGAGGAGCGCTAAACATGGCGAAGAAGTCCAAGATCGCCCGCAACGAGCAGCGCAAGGTCATCGTTGCCCGCTACGCTGAAAAGCGTCTGGAACTGAAGAAGACCCTGGTTGACGAGAACGCAACCCCCGAGGAGCGCGAAGCAGCCCGCCTGGGTCTGCAGAAGCTGCCCCGCAACGCTTCTCCTGTTCGCCTGCGCAACCGCGACCAGATCGACGGTCGCCCCCGCGGCACCTTCCAGAAGTTTGGTATCTCTCGCGTACGTTTCCGCGAGATGGCACACCGTGGCGAGCTGCCCGGTGTTACCAAGTCCAGCTGGTAATCTGTAGCTGATGTGGTTAGCCTTGTGAACAGGGCTAACCCAGCCACTAACTTTTTGAAAGTCTCAGAAGGAGCATTCAATGGCTAAGAACCGTAGCGAACTCGTTGCAGAGGTTGCAGAGAAGGCTGGCACCAGCCAGGCAGCTGTGAACGGCGTACTCGACGCCCTCTTCCAGGTCTTCGAAGCATCTCTGGCTCAGGGCGAGAAGATCACCATCCCCGGCTGGATGGCAGTTGAGCGCACTGACCGTGCAGCTCGTACCGGTCGCAACCCGCAGACTGGCGAAACCATTCAGATTCCCGCAGGTCACGGTGTTAAGCTGACCGCAGGTTCAAAGCTGAAGGCAGCAGTCTCCACCAAGAAGTAAGTTCTTGAAACAGACTTAAAAAGGGGCCACCCCACTCAGGGGTGGCCCCTTTCTGTGTCTTTTGGGTCGGCAGAAGGGCCCGGCAGGTGACCTGTGAGATAATAAACAGGCAGAAAGAGGACTCAGGCTCAGAGGGGAGGGATGATGCGGCGAGGCTATCAGCTTGCCCGGGCTTGGCTTATTGCCATCACCGCCACCGCTGGTGGAGCCCTATCCCACCTGCTGGCAGGTGGCCAGCTTCCCCACCCCCTGCTTCTGGCCCTAGCCTGCTCCCTG
>JAXDRN010000090.1:0-30748 GCA_034090985.1 Rothia sp. (in: high G+C Gram-positive bacteria)
AAACCGGGGGTTTGGTGACTACGCTTGGGTTTCGGCGTGGGGTGTTGGGTTGGGTGACGAAGCTTGGGTCTCGATGAAGGGAAGGGGGGGGGCTGACGGGGAAAGGAGAGCGGGGGCTGACTGAGACGGGAGGGCGGAGGCGAAGAAGGTAGGGCTGAGAAGAACGAGGGGCAGCTGGGAAAGAGGCGCTGCAAGTGTGAGCGGGCAGAGGAAGAGGAAGCGGGCAGAGGAAGGGGGCAGCTAAGAAAGAGCTGCTGCTAGTCAGAGCGGGCAGGGGAGGTGAGCGGGCAGAAGAAGGGGAGCAGCTGGGGAAAAAGCCGCTGTTAGGGTGAGCGGGTAGAAGAAGAGGAAGCGGGCAGAGGAAGGGGAGCAGCAGGGGAAAGAGCCGCTGCAAGTGTGAGCGGGCAGAAGAAGAGGAAGCGGGCAGCGGTTAGACTGGGCTTATGGTCCTTACAAGTTCCCGCGCCCTCTATGAGGCAGCTTCGGCTGCAGCTCTGGCCCTGCCCGCTACTGAAATCCGCCGTTTTACTCCTAGAAGCCAGGCAGAAGCAGCCTACGTCTCCGGTAAATGGTTCATGCTGCTAGCTGAGAAAGACGGCACCCAGCTGGTCAACCTCAAAGCCCACCCTGCTGATGTGGCTGCCATTATCGAAAGTCACCCCAATGCTCACCCAGCCTGGCACATGAACAAAACCCACTGGTACAGCCTCACAGCCGGCCCAAACCTGAGCCAGGAGCTTCTAGCAGAACTCATTGCGGAGTCTTACATTACTGTTATCGAGAGCCTGCCCGCCCGAAGGCGCCCCCAGGGCTGGCAGGATGTAGCTAAGCAGTTAGGGGGATAGGCTGGCCAGAACCTGAGCGGGGATTAACCAGTGAGGGGGCTAGGCTAGCTCAGAGCTGAGTCGGGGTCTGCCAGTTAGGGAACTAGGCTGGCCCAAACCTGAGCCGGGATTAACCAGTGAGGTGCCTAGCCCGGCCCGAAGCTGAGCGGGGGCTTTTTAGCTAGGGGACTAGGTTGAGCTAGAAATCAGGGACCTCTTAGCAGGCTGAGCGGCTCAAAGAACACCAGCAACCCCAAGAACCTCCGCAACCCCAAGAACCCCAACAACCCCAGCAGTAAAAAGGGCCCTGCCCTAAGGGGCTTAGGCCTGAGGGGGAGATAAAATCAATAGGGTGAGCACATCAGAAGAGACCAAGAACTCCCCAGCAGGGGCAGACTACACCCTGCGCACTATCGACCTTCGCGGCAGCAGCCATTCTTATGCTGAGTTGCGCCGCATTGTTCCCCGCCAGCCACGAGAGTTTGTGGGCAAGGCGCTCACCACCGTCCAGGAAATTCTAGACACGGTGCAAAGTCGCGGCGCTGACTACCTGCGGGAACTTTCAGCCCAGTTCGACGGGGTAGAGCAGGGCCCCCTGCGGGTTCCCCAGAGCGCCATTGACCAGGCGGTAGAGAACCTGGATCCGGAGGTCCGTCGGGGCCTGGAAATCGCCATTGAGCGGACCCGAGCCTTCGCAGCTGCCCAGCGTCCGGCTGACCAGACCATCGAAGTTGCCCCCGGTGCCGTCCTGACCAACCGCTGGACCCCCGTCCGCCGGGCCGGTGTCTATGTTCCTGGTGGCCTGGCTGTTTACCCCTCTTCTGTCATTATGAACACCGTGCCGGCCCAGGCTGCAGGCGTTGGGTCCCTGGTGCTCTGCACCCCACCCCAAAAGGAGTTCGGCGGCCTGCCCCACCCTACGATCTTGGGGGCAGCTGGTCTTCTGGGCATCAGCGAAGTCTGGGCTATTGGTGGGGCTGGTGCCCTAGGGGCCATGGCCTACGGCCTAGATGACGCCGGTGAAATCCTAGAACCGGTAGATACCATTACCGGGCCGGGCAATATTTTTGTGGCCATGGCCAAGCGGGCCCTGCAGGGGGTTGTGGGGGTTGATGGTGAAGCTGGCACAACCGAAATCGCCGTCATCGCTGATGAGCAGGCCAATCCCGACTATGTGGCTGCTGACCTGATTTCCCAGGCAGAACACGACCCGAACGCCGGTTCAGTTCTAATTACCCACAGCCCGGCAGTTGCTAGGGCCGTCCAGGAGGCCATCAATAGACGGGCTGCTGCCACCAAGCACAGTCAGCGGGTTGCTACAGCCCTAACCGGCCCCCAGTCTGGGGTGGTTCTTACCGATCATCTTGAAGCCTCTATTGCCGTAGCTGATGCTTACGCCGCTGAGCACCTAGAGATTCACACCGTAGATGCAGAAGGGGTTGCTGCTAGGGTTCGTAATGCTGGGGCTATCTTTATTGGCCCCTACTCGCCGGTTCCCCTGGGTGACTATGCTGCCGGTTCAAACCATGTACTGCCTACTGGAGGCTCAGCTGCCTACACTTCTGGCCTGAATACCACAGTTTTTATGAAGGCTGTTCAGCTGGTTAACTACAGCCAGCAGGCCCTGGCAGAGATTGGTGACGCTATTGTTGCTGTGGCCCAGGATGAAGACCTGCCGGCCCACGGTGAAGCTATTAGCGTGCGGACCGGCTCAGCTGCGGGCCAGACCAGCTAAGGAGGATCCCCTATGAACTGTCCCTTCTGCCGTAAGGCGGAATCCCGGGTGGTTGACTCCCGCACCACTGATGACGGCTCAGCTATCCGCCGCCGCCGTCAGTGTTCAAACTGCGGTAAGAGGTTCACCACCGTAGAAACTACAGCTGTTTCTGTCATTAAACGCTCTGGGGTCACTGAGCCCTTTAACCGGGCCAAGATTATCTCTGGGGTTCGGAAGGCCTGCCAGGGCCGGCCGGTGGGGGAGGACGACCTGGCAAAGCTAGCCCAGGAGGTAGAAGAAAACATTCGAGCGAAGGGCCTGGCTGAGATTGATGCCCACGAGGTGGGTCTTTCTATCCTAGAGCCCCTTTCAAAGCTCGATACGGTAGCCTACCTGCGCTTTGCTAGCGTCTACCAGGCCTTTGAATCCCTGGACGACTTTGAGCAGGCTATCGCCAGCCTCAGGAGGGAGGCCCCCGGCCAGCAGAGCAGTAGCCAGGGGGCCTCGGGCGACGAGAGCAGCAGCCAAGAGGCTAAGAGTAGACCCGCACCGACTGGGCTAGCTTCGGATCAGAGGCAAACACCAGATGCCAGTCTCTTCCCTTAGGGTGGGCCGGTAGGGTCAGTTCAAGCTCACCACCGGTATTAAAGACCAGGAGCAGGCCCTCAAGCTCTAGCAGAAAACAGGTGAAGTCAGGGTGGTCCCAGTCATGGTCCTTAATGGCCTGCCCATCAGCCCGCCACCAGCGCACCGACTCCCCGTGCAGGAAGTGGGGCTGGCGCAGCTGGGGAAAGGCCCGGCGCAGGGCGGTGAGCTGGGCCAGGTAGGCGGGCAGGTCCGGGTCTTCAGCTGACCAGCTGAGCCAGGTGGTCTCATTGTCCTGGCAGTAGGCGTTGTTATTGCCCCCCTGGCTGTTGCCCATCTCATCACCAGCTAGGACCATAGGGACCCCCTGGGAGAGGAAGAGGGTGGCGAGCAGGGCCCGAACCCTTCTCCGCCGGGCCTGAAGGATCTGCGGGTCTTGGCTGGGACCCTCCTGGCCTAGGTTGTCGCTGTAGTTCTCCCCGTGGCCATCCCGGTTATCTTCTAGGTTGGCCTCATTATGCTTCTGCCGGTAACTGACTAAGTCCTGCAGGGTAAAACCGTCGTGGGCGGTGAGGAAGTTGATGCTGCTACTGGCAGGCCGCTGCCGGTGGTCAAAGACGGCAGAGGAGCCCATCAGGGCTGACGCGAGCTGCCCCATGCGGCCAGCCTCCCCCCGCCAGGCAGCCCGTACAGAGTCCCGGTAACGGTCATTCCACTCCCGCCAGGGGTAGGGGAAGGAGCCAAGCTGGTAGCCTTCAGGGCCAATGTCCCAGGGCTCAGCGATCAGTTTCAGATCCTGAAGGACGGGGTCTTGGGCTATGGCCTGGAAGAAGGCCGCCTGGGGGTTGAAGGGCCCCTCAACCCGTCCCAGGGTACTGGCAAGATCAAAGCGGAAGCCATCTACCCCGTAGCGCTGGGCAAAGAAGCGCATGGAGTCCATGACCAGGGCCAGAACCTGAGGGCGTTCAAGAGCCAGGCTGTTGCCGGTGCCGGTGTCATTGATGTAACTACCCTCAGGGCTTTTACGGTAGTAGCCAGAGTCGTTCAAGCCCCGCAGGCTGAGGGTGGGGCCCTGATCGTCCCCCTCGCCGCTGTGGTTGAACACCAGGTCTAGGATCACCTCAATCCCAGCCTCATGCAGGGCGTGTACAGCCTGCCTAAACTGCCGATCGGCCTCTGGGCCGGTCTGGGCGACGGCGGCGTAGCGGGGTTCTAGTGCTGAGAAGGCAATGGGCTGGTAGCCCCAGTAATTGACCAGGCCTTTTGCGACCAGGAACTGGTCATCAAGGAAGGCCTGAACCGGTAGGAGTTCTAGGCTGGTGATCCCTAAGCCCTTCAGGTAGTCAATAATAGCTGGCTGGCTGAGGGCGGCGTAGGTTCCCTGGAGCTGGGGGTCAATATCTGGGTGCAGGCGGGTTAGGCCCTTCACATGGGCTTCCATAATGACCATCTGCTCCCAGGGGTGCTGGGGGCGGTTCAGGGCCGGGTTAGGCTCCTGGGGGTCAGCTGCGCCAGCTAGTAGGCACTTAGGTAGGGTATGGGCACTATCACCTGGGGTTTCCCCATCCATCAGCGGGTGGTAGACGAGGGGACCCTCAAGCATCTGAGCTTGAGGGTCGAGCAGGAGCTTATCGGGGTTGAAGGCCAGGTCGGGGCCGGCGGCCCGAAGGCCGTACCGGTCCCCTTCCTGGACCCAGGGGAAGTCTCCCCTCCAGTAGCCGCCTTCAGCTCCGGTGAGCTTAAAGCGGCTTTCTAGCCCGTCGTCATCAAAGAGACAGAACCAGACCTGGCTAGCCCCTGGGGCCCAAACTTTCAGCTTCATGCAAGCAGCTGGTCAAAGAGGTCAGCGTACTGGGCAGCTGAGTTTGACCAGTCTAGGGGCTGGTTCATGGCCTGAACCATCAGCTGCTCCCAGGCTTGGCTATCAGCATAGAGGTCAATGGCCCGGCCCAGGGCGAAGCTGAGGCCACCGGCGTCAATCTGACCGCCAAGGTGGGTATCACCGAAGGTGAAACCGGTGGCAGTACCAGCAGCTAGGTTCTCTGGGCTAGCGTCGGTGACGGTATCGCGCAGGCCGCCGGTTGCAGCAACCAGGGGCAGGGTGCCATAGCGCATACCGTAGAGCTGGGTGAGGCCGCTGGGTTCAAAGCGGGAGGGGATCAGTACCAGGTCGCCACCGGCGTAGAGGCGGTGGCTTAGGTCCTCATCGTAGCCAAAGCGCAGGCCAACCTGCTCAGGGTAGCGGGCAGCCAAATCCTGCAGGGCCTGCTCGTAGCTAGGGTCCCCGGAACCGAGCAGGGCCAGGGAGCCGCCCCGGTCTAGGAAGCCGGGCAGGGCCTGAACCAGCAGGTCAATGCCCTTCTGGTAGGTGAGGCGGGAAACAACCACAGCTAGGGGGCCGGCCGGTTCCTTGAGGCCAAATTCTTCAAGGAGTCGCTGCCTGTTCAGGGCCTTACCTGTTAGGTCCTGGGCGCTGTAGGGTTCAACGGCTGGGTCCTGGGCGGGGTTCCACAGTTCAGTATCAATGCCGTTGATGATTCCAGCTAGCTCACCGCGGTCCCGGCGGGAGGTCACTACCCCCTGCAGGCCAAAGCCGAAGCCCGGTTCGGTCAGTTCCTGGGCGTAGGAGGGGCTGACGGTGGTCAGGCGTGAGGCGTGCACCATACCGGCTTTGAGGGTGGAGAGCAGGCCGTGGTATTCAAGGGCATCGGGGGTGAAGTCCCAGGTGGGCAGGCGCAGGTAGTCCAACTGGTCGGGGCCCACTACGCCCTGGAAGGCGATGTTGTGGATGGTCATTACCGTTGGCAGCTGGGAACCGGCGTACTTGAGGTAGGAGGGGACCAGGCCTGCCTGCCAGTCGTGAACATGCACCAGGTCAGGTTTCCAGCGGTCGCTGGTGCCGGTCTGGGCGATCTGGGCTGCAGCCCAGCTGAGGGCGGCAAAGCGGACGTGGTTATCCCCAAAGTCATGGCCGTCAACCCCGTAGGGGCCCCCCTCCCGGTCAAAGAGGTGGGGGGCATCGAGGAGTAGAAGGTTAAGTTTTCCTAGCTTGCCGCGCACAACTCTAGCCGGGCCGCCAAAGAGGTCTTCATCGGACCAGACCTTCACCCCCCGTTCAAGACGGTCCAGCAGGCCCGGGTAGGAGGGAAGGAGAATCTTGGTCTTCCAGCCAAAGGGCTCTAGGGCTGCAGGAAGGGCAGAGACCACATCTGCAAGCCCACCAGTTTTGATCAGGGGGGCGCATTCAGAGGCGACGGATAGGACGCGTTTTGCTCGGCGAGCCATAAAAAAATTTAACCTTCTAGGATTGAGGAACGACGGTTGAGCATGTTTTGGGTAATGAGGGTAACCCCACCAGGAGTAACCCGGAACCAACGGGCATCTTCTTCTGGGTCTTCTCCTACCACTAGGCCTTCTGGGATTTTAACCCGGCTGTCGATAATACACCGGTTGAGGCGGGCAGAGCGGGAAATCTCAACCCTTGGAAGGACTACAGCCTGCTCCAGGCTGGCGTGGGAGTGAACCCGGGTGCCGGTAAAGAGCAGAGACTGGGAGACACTGGCACCAGAAATAACGCAGGCCCCAGAGATCAGGGACTGAACGGCAGTTCCCCTACGGCCCTCTTCATTATGAACGAACTTAGCAGGCGGGTTAATCTCGCCGTAGGTCCAAATGGGCCAGGTCTTGTCGTAGAAGTCCAGGGGCGGAACCGGGCCGGTAAGGTCCAAGTTAGCCTGCCAGAAGGAGTCTAGGGTACCCACATCCCGCCAGTAGGCCTCGGTTTCCAGACCGCCGGCTACAAAGGAGTCGCTCAGGCGGTGGGCGTAGGCTGTTCCCTTGGCAACAATCTGGGGAATGATGTCGTGGCCAAAGTCGTGGGAGGAGGTGGGATTGTGGGCATCAGCGGCCAAGACCTCTCGCAGGTAGGACCAGTTGAAGATGTAGATGCCCATAGAGACCAGGGAGGTTTCTGGGTCTTCAGGGGTGCCCGGGGGGTCAGCCGGCTTCTCTAGGAAGTCAGTGATTTTGCCGGTTTCATCGACGTCCATGACCCCAAAGCCGCTGGCTTCAGACCGGGGCACGGTCAGGCAGCCAACGGTAACGTCTGCCCCCTTGGCCACATGGTCCTGGAGCATGATCTCGTAGTCCATCTTGTAGATGTGGTCGCCAGCTAGAACCACAATGTAGGTGACCTGGTAGTCATCAACAATGTCGGTGTTCTGGTAGATGGCGTCAGCTGTGCCCAGGTACCACTGGTCTTCTGAGACCCGCTGGCTGGCGGGGAAGACATCCAGGTACTCGTTGCGTTCAGCCCTAAAGAAGCTCCAGCCGCGCTGCATGTGGCGGATCAGGGAGTGGGCCTTGTACTGGGTGGCTACAGCCATCTTGCGGATGCCGGAATTGTAGGCATTAGAGAGTGGGAAGTCAATAATGCGGGCGTTGCCACCAAAGTGGACTGCCGGCTTAGCCCGGCGGTCAGTCAGCTCTTCTAGCCGGCTGCCGCGGCCACCTGCTAGGACGAAGGCCATGGCTTGGCTGGACAGACGGCGCCGCTGATCCTTGGGCGCGTTTGGGGTGATGATGTTACTCATTCTTTTTCCTCAGCGAAATAGATAACTGATAGGGGTGGAAGGGTGAGCAGGGCTGATTGTGCTTCTGTACCCATGGGAACTGGCTCAGTCTCAATAGCCCCTCCGTGGCCCCTGTTGGCCCCGTTGTAGTGGGCTGAATCGGTGTTCAGTACCTCCAGCCAGCGGCCGGCTATGGGGAAGGGAACCCTAAAGCCCTCCCGCTGGACGGGTACTAGGTTCATCACAACTACAAGGTGGGGATCTGTGGGCCCTCCGCGGCGGAGCCAGGCGTAGACCTGCTCATCGTAGGCATCGAGTAGGAGCCACTGGAAGCCGTGGGGATCTGAGTCAGCTGCGTGCAGGGCAGGGTAGGTGCGGTAGAGCTGATTGAGGTCTCTGACCAGTTCCTGAACCCCAGCGTGGCCGGGGTCCTCAAGAACCTGCCACTCTAGTTGGCTCTGGTAGTTCCACTCGGAGGGCTGGCCAAATTCTTGGCCCATGAAGAGAAGCTTTTTACCGGGGTAGGCCCACATGTAGGCCAGGAAGGCCTTCAGATGACCGAGCTTGGCTGCATGGTCACCGGGCATCTTGTTATAGAGGGAGCATTTGCCGTGGACAACTTCGTCGTGGCTAATGGGAAGAAGGAAGTTCTCACTGTAGGCGTAGGTCATGCCGAAGGTGATGAGATCTGAATGGTACTTGCGGTAGAGGGGGTCTAGGCTGAAGTAGCGCAGGGAGTCATTCATCCAGCCCATGTTCCACTTGTAGTCAAAGCCCAGGCCCCCCTGGCTGGTCTCCCGGGTAACTCCGGGGAAGGTGGTGGACTCTTCGGCTATGATCATGGCCCCGTCAATGGTGCGGTCGATGGCGTCGTTGGTGGTCCTGATAAAGTCGATCGCCTCGTAGTTTTCCTTGCCCCCGTCCTTGTTGGGCACCCATTCACCGTCTTTGCGGGAGTAGTTGCGGTGAATGATGGAGGCTACAGCATCAACCCGCAGGCCATCGAGGTGGTATTCCTTGAGCCAGTAGAGGGCGTTGGAGCGCAGGTGGCCTGCTACTTCTGGGCGGCCGTAGTTATAGATCAGGGTGTTCCAGTCTGGGTGGAAGCCCTCCTGGGGGTTTAGGTGCTCGTAGAGGGCGGTGCCATCGAACCAGCCTAGGCCGTGGGTGTCGGTGGGGAAGTGGCCAGGAACCCAGTCGGCTATAACGCCTAACCCAGCCTGGTGGGCCTGGTCTACAAAGGCCTGGAAGTCTTCTGGTAGGCCCAGGCGGCTGGTGGGGGCGTAGAGGCCAATGGGCTGGTAGCCCCAGGAGCCGCCAAAGGGGTGCTCGGTAATGGGCAGGACCTCAATATGGGTAAAGCCTAGGTCAGCAACATAGTCGATCAGGTCCTCCCAGCCCTCTTCCTTCCAGGAGTCGAGGTGAACTTCGTAGACGCTCACCGGCTGGTCTTGGGCCTGCAGGGCGGCCCGCTTTTTCATCCAGGCCTGGTCCTTCCAGCGGTGCTGGTCAATCCGGCGGACTACTGAGGCTGTTGCCGGGGCCAGTTCGGCCCCAAACCCGACCGGGTCAGCCTTCAGGGGCAGCAGCTCCCCGGCTGGGCCGATCAGTTCATACTTATAGACTTCTCCCTCGTCAAGGCCTGGGATGAAGATTTCCCAGACCCCGCTGGAGCCCCGCAGGCGCATGGGGTGGGCCAGGCCGTTCCAGTCGTTGAAGCCACCGACGACTGAGACCCGCTGTGCGTTGGGGGCCCAGAGGGCAAAGTGGACTCCGCTGACTCCCTCGTGCTCAATCAGGTGGGCCCCTAGGGCCGTCCAGAGGCTTTCGTGGGTTCCCTCGTTGATCAGATGCTCATCGATTTCTCCCAGGACGGGGCCAAAGCGGTAGGGGTCCTCCCGCTCTTCTCGCTTCCCATCTGGCCACTGGATTTCTAGCCGGTAGTAGGGCAGGGACGGGCCGGTGAAGAGGGGCAGATCCTGCCAGGGGCGGGCCAGCTGCTTGCGGTCAGTGTCATTGACCGCCCAGACCCGGTGGGCACCGGGAATGTGAACAAGCAGCTGGCGCCCATCCTGGCTGGGGCCGAGAACTTTAAAGGGGTCAGGGTGTCGGCCCGTTGCGAGGGCTTGGGCGTCGGTTGAGGTTATAGCCATGGGTCGTTCCTGACTCCTTTGTGAGTGTGTCTCGTTCTTAGTAGGGCTGATTCAAGGCCCCAGACCTGGCTCATGTACTCCCGTACTGAGCGGTCTGAGCTGAAGTAGCCCATGCGGGCCACATTCAGCAGGGCCTTACGGTTCCAGGCAGCCTGGTCCCGGTAGGCTTCTTCTACTTCCTGCTGGGCCCGGTCGTAGTCGTCAAAGTCTGAGGCAACAAGGAACCAGTCCCCGTTCCACATGTTGTCAACGAGCTGACCAAAGCGGTAGGGCTCCTCAGGGCTGAAGGTGCCTTCGGCTACAGCCTGGAGGATATCGCGCAGGGCCTGGCTGGCTTCGATAGCTGCCCGGGAGTGGCCGGGCTGGCTCCGCCGCTGGGCTACCTCTTCGGTGGTGAGACCAAAGAGGAAGAAGTTCTCTGCCCCGACCTGTTCGCGGATTTCCACGTTGGCCCCGTCCAGGGTGCCAATGGTCAGTGCCCCGTTGAGGGCGAACTTCATATTGCCGGTGCCTGATGCTTCCATGCCGGCGGTTGAAATCTGCTCACTGAGGTCAGAGGCAGGGATCAGCTTTTCGGCCATGGTGACGTTGTAGTTGGCTGGGAAGACAACCTGCAGCAGGTGCTTGGTGTCTGGGTCGTTATTGACCACCTGGGCAACGTCGTTGATGAGCTTGATGATGTCCTTAGCGGTGTGGTAGCTGGGGGCAGCCTTACCGGCAAAGATCTTAACTCGGGGAACCCAAGGTCCCTGGGGGTTGCGCTTGATGCGCTGGTAGTGGGCGATGGTCCAGAGGATGTTCAGCAGCTGACGCTTGTACTCGTGCATGCGCTTGACCTGGGAGTCAAAGAGGGCGTCGGTGGGAACCTCAATCTGGTGTTCCTCCTTCAGCCAGTGGGCAAAGGCCTGCTTGGCGCTCTTCTTTGCCTGGCCGAAGGCCTCAAGGAAGGCAGGGTCATCGGCGTAGGCTTCTAGGTCCCGGAGCTTTTCTAGGTCAGTTTCCCAGCCTTCTCCGATGGTGTCGGTAATGAGCTGGGCTAGGGCTGGGTTGGCGATCTTGAGCCAGCGGCGGGGGGTGATGCCGTTGGTGATGTTGATAATCCGATCAGGGTGCAGCTCATGGTGGATGGGGAAGAGCTCGGTCTTGACCAGTTCTGAGTGCAGGGCAGATACACCATTGACCTTGTGGCTGGTGGCAAAGGCTAGATCGCCCATGTTCACCTGGTCGCCTGAGATCAGGCGGGCCGGGTGGTTGGAGCCGGTCTGCAGGGTCAGGAAGTTATGGTCCAGGCGCTCAATGATCTGCAGGTGGCGGGGTAGGACGTGGCGCATCAGGCCAACGGTCCAGCGCTCTAGGGCTTCAGGGAGCAGGGTGTGGTTGGTGTAGCCCAGGACCCTGGTGGCCAGGTCAGCTGCCCGGTCAAAGTCGAAGCCCTGCTCGTCTACCAGGATGCGAATCAGTTCGGGCCCTGCAATGGCCGGGTGGGTGTCATTCATCTGAATGGCAACGTGCCGGTCCAGGTTTTCTAGGTTGCTGTGGCCTGCTAGGTGGCGGCGGACGATGTCCTGGACGGAGGCTGAGGTGAGGAAGTATTCCTGGGAGAGGCGTAGCTGCTTGCCCCCATCGGTGGTGTCGTTGGGGTAGAGGACCCGGCTGAGGCTGCGGGCTAGGGCTTCAGGTTCGGCTGCTGCGGCGAAGTCGCCGGCGTTGAACTTGCCCAGGTCGAAGAGGTCGGCGTTGGGTGCTGCTGCCCAGAGGCGCAGGGTGTTAGCCCACTTGCCCTGGTAGCCAACGACCGGGGTGTCAAAGGCCCGGGCCTGAACGTGGGTGCCAGGCTGCCAGCGAATGCGGCCCTCTTCTTCAAAGACTTCTCCGCCAAAGCCTACCCCGTAGAGGGCTTCGGGGCGTTCAAAGTCCCAGGGGTTGCCGTTTGCAAGCCAGTTTTCGGGGTTTTCCTGCTGGCGGCCGTCAATAAAGCTCTGCTCAAAAAGGCCGTGCTCGTAGCGCAGGCCGTAACCGTAGGCCGGGCAGCCAACGGTGGCCATGGATTCTAGGTAGCAGGCGGCTAGGCGGCCTAGGCCACCGTTGCCTAAGGCGGCATCTGGCTCGTCAGCCAAGATGGCCTGGAAATCAGCACCTAGGCTTTCGATCGCTTCTTGGGCGATGTCCTTGACACCTAGGTTGATGGCCATATCTTCCATCAGGCGGCCGATGAGGAATTCCATGGATAGGTAGTAGACCCGCTTGAGGTCCTGGTCCCAGGTCTGCCGGGTGGAGCGGAACCAGGGGTCTACAGCCAGGTCACGCAGGGTATGGGAGAGGGCAAGGCGCCAGTCGAAGGCGGTTGCGTGCTTTTGATCCTTGCCTGCAGTGAACTGCAGATGGCGCAGCAGGGCGGCGCGGAAGTCAGCTACTGATGGTTCGAGGCTTTGAGAATTTACCATGCCCCCATCATAAGGTTCAAATTTTATAAAAGGGTTATATGGGTCACGAAACGCTGAGCGTGTCTGACAGGTTCCACAATGTAGACACCTCTCACATAAGCTGGGCGGGCCCCAACCCACACAGGGGTCAGGGCCCGCCAAAAATAGAGCCGGAAGGGCAAAGGACCTAGCGGCCCAAACCAGCATAAGACCAGCCAGCAGCTTCCCAGGCTGCCGGATCTAGGGCATTGCGGCCATCAATAATCTGGGCCTGGGCAACACAAGAAGCTGCCCTGAGCGGATCGAGCTGCAGAAAATCAGACCACTCGGTCAGTAGCAGAACCAGCTGGGCACCCTCAAGAGCCTCATAGGGGTCAGGGCAACAGACCAGCTCAGGGTGGCGGGCAGCGACCCCGGCTAGGGCCTGAGGGTCACTAATCTGCACCCGGGCCCCAGCCTCAGCCAGGCGGGCAGCGACCTCTAGGGCAGGGGAGTCCCGAATATCATCACTATTGGGCTTAAAGGCAGCACCCAGAACAGCAACCCTCTTACCCTGAGCCGAACCACCTAGGGCCTTGAGGGACTCAGAGACCACCCGGTCCCGCCGCCGCTGATTAATGGCATCCACATCCCGTAAGAAGCTCACAGCATCCTCAACACCCAGCTCCTGGGCCCGGGCCATAAAGGCCCGAATGTCCTTAGGCAGGCAGCCACCGCCAAAACCAACACCGGCCCGCAAAAACTTAGATCCAATGCGCTCATCGTAGCCAATAGCTTCAGCCAGCTCAGTCACATTTCCACCAGTTGCCTCACAGAGCTCAGCCATAGCATTGATAAAAGAGATCTTGGTCGCCAAGAAAGAATTAGCCGCAACCTTCACCAGTTCAGCTGTCGGGTAATTCATGGTCAAACGCTCAATACCCTCAGCCAAAAGAGGGGCATAGACCTGATCTAGGGCAGCCTGACCGGCCCGGGCAGCAAGCGGATCATCTGGCAAACCATAGACCAAGCGATCTGGGTGCAGGGTATCGGCAACAGCAAAACCCTCCCTCAAAAACTCAGGATTCCAGAGCAGTAGGGCACCTTCTTCAGCTGCCCGGGCAGCAAGCCGAGAGGCCGTACCAACCGGAACAGTAGACTTACCCACAATCACCGTCGCAGGCTCCTGGGCAGAAGCCTGAGCCTTCCTCTGCTCAGGAATAGCCTGCAAAATCATCTCAAGGGCAGCCTCAACATAGGACAGGTTCGCGGCCTTCCCATCCTCAGACTGGGGGGTTCCAACAGCAATAAAATGAAGGTCCACCTGGGCCAGCTCTTCAGGAGCAGGTGCCAGGGTAAAGGAAAGCTGGCCAGAGCCTAAGGACTCCTGCAAAAGCTCAGGAAAACCAGGCTCAAAGAAAGGTGCCTGCCCCTGAGTTAGAGCCTCAACCTTAGCAGGGTCAACATCAACCCCTACCGTTGAATGCCCCAGGTGAGCCATCGCCGCTGCATGAACGGCCCCTAAATAACCGCAACCAATAACAGAAATCTTCATTATCAATATTTCCCTTCAAAGTGTGAGTAGTGAAAAAATAAAACCTAAAATTCGCCAGGTTCCCTGCCCGCCTGACCTAAAAGAAAATCAAGCCAGGCAGGCAACCAGCTAGCACTAGCCGGCCGTAAACTATAAAGACACATAATCCTCAGCTGAGCCGCCTGCTGGTAGAGAGCAAGCCTGCCCAGATCCAGTCCCAGATCCAGGGCCAAAGACAAGAGCAGCCCCTGAACCTGCTGGGAAACCTCAGCCGACAGCAGGCCCTGAAAAACCCGCAGCTGAAGATGGGCCATAAGATTCCCCAGATCCAGCTCAGGATCACCGGCAGCAGCAGTATCCAAATCCAGCAGGCTCAAATCCCTGCCATCCCAGAGCAGCTGCTTATCATGCAAATCCCTGTGCAAAAGGCTCACCCTACCCACCTGCCCCAGGCCCTCTAAGGCCCCAGCCAGCCGGCTCAAGCAGGCAGATAAAAGCTTCAAACCAGGATCAACCTGCTCCAAGGACCCATAGGCCCTAGCCTGGGCAAACCAGTGCTCCAGCACAGCCAGCTCAGCTAAGGGACCATGCAGCTTCAAGGACAGGGAACCCCAAGGCCCCTCTAGGCAAGGATCAGCCTCAGCAGAAAACCCACCCTGCTGAAGATTCCGGTAAGAGGCGGCAAAGGCCTTCCAGCCCTCAAGGGAAGAATCCCCCAAATCCTGCAAGGTCTGCCCGGGCAAGAGCTCAAAAACCAGCTGACCTTCCCCCAGAGAAAGCAGGGAAGCCCTCCGAAAACCAGCCTGCTGCACCCGAGAACCCATAGCCTCAGAAGCCAGGGCCAGGGCAGAAACCTTAGAGGGCCGCACAAACTTAGTCACCTGCTCAGCCCCCAGCAGCACAGCCCGCTTAGCAGGCCGGTGAACAAGCAACCTAGCCCCAGAGGCAGCCAAGGCAGGGCCTAAGGCCGGCAGCTTAGGGTCAAGCCCATAGGCAAGAAGGCTCACCTTCCCCTCCCGCCTCACCCAACCAGCCCGAATCCGGCCCAGCTCATCTAGACCTTCAAAGCTCAAAGACCCATCAGGCCCAGGCCAGGCCCGATGAAGCTGAAGACCAGCAACCTGCTGCTGTCGCACAATACTTAGGGCAGGTGAAAGCCCGCTCATACCAGCTCCTCCAAACGTCTCAACATAAGATCAACATCCTGCCGCCACGAAGGCCTAGCCTTCCTCAGCGGCTCAGCAACCCGCAGGGCCAAGGCATGGCTTAAACCTAAGGCCAGCTGCTCCGCCTCCGGCAACCTTCCCCCGCCAGCCTGGTAGCCCTCTAAGAAAGCCGCCCCAGCCTCAGGGCTAGAAAGAGCCAGATAAGAGCCCAGATCAACAGCCACCGGGCCCAAGGCCGCCCGATCAAAATCAGTCAGCCAGTAGCGGCCAGCCGCCCCAGACCCCTCAAGGAGCACCTGGTCAGCAGAAGCATCCCCATGCAGCAGGCGATTTGGCCCCTGCACCGCAGGTAGGCGGGCAGCTAGAGCCCTACAACGCTCAGCAAGGCCCAGATCTAGGGCCTCAAAAAGCCGGGCATGAACCAGCAGCTGCTCAGAACCCCAAGACCCAGCCCCAAGCGGAAGATCAGAAAAAGCCCCAGGATCAAGATCATGCAGGCGGGCAAAGAGGGCACCGGCCGCAGCAGCCTCCTCAGGGACCTGACCGGTCGATAAATCCCGATCCCCCACAAAAGCCAGGGCCCTAAGACCAGAGAGCTGATCAGCAGGCAGAAGATCAGGCACCGGCAGGTAAGGGGCCAGACGGCCATAGAGGGCCGTATCCTGAACCCGGCCCCCAGCCAGCAGACGAACTACCCGCATCGGCCCCTCTTGCTCACCCCGATAGGCAAGCACCAGCCGCCGAGCAGGGTTATAGCGCAAAACACGGCAAGAAGGCAGGCTCAGAAGATCCAGGCCCCCATGACCTAAGAGCTTAGGGTCAGCTTCAAGGGGCCCAGCCTGCAGGCTAAAAGCAGCAAACCTATTCCCCCAAGAGGTCGGGAAGGGCCGGGTCAAGACCTGAAGGCCAGCAGCCTTAGCCGCCTGCTCATGCTTCCGGGCCTTTTTCTGACCCTCAGGCCACAAAACCCGCAACCAACCCACTTGGCCGCCCTGATCCCGATAGGAAAAGAGCAGGGAAGTAGCAGGCTTGACCCGCAGCGAAAGCAAACTGGACTCAAAGCCCAAAGCCTGCCGGCGAAAGTCAGCATCCAGCAAAGAATCCACAAGATCAGCAGTCACACTAGGCATGATCCCCCTCCACCCTGACCTCAGACTGATCCTGAGAACCAGCAGAAACCCAGGCCCTAAAGACCTTATTGGTCTTCAAGAGCTCAGCCGGGCTACCAGAGAACTGAACCTTACCCTCCTGCAACCAGACCACCCGGTCCGCCCGCAGGGCAACCTCAGTATCATGGGTCACCGCCAGGGTCGTTTTACCGGCCACCAGCTTCTCAATAGCATCCATCACCAGCTCCGCAGAGGTCGGATCCAAGCCGGTCGTAGCCTCATCCAAGACCACAATGGGAGTATCCCGCAGCAGGGCCCGGGCAATGGCGATCCGCTGCCGCTGGCCGCCCGAGAGGGTGCCGCCGCGCTCGCCAAGCTGGGTATCGTAGCCATCTGGCAGGCCCTGAATGAAGGGGTCTGCGTGGGCTGCCACTGCTGCTGCCTGAACCTCCTGGTCGCTGGCTTCAAAGCGGCCGTAGCGGATATTATCCCGAATAGAGGCGGTAAAGAGTACGGCCTCTTGATGCAGGATCGACACATTAGACCGCAGCTCGCTCAGGTCAAGGTCAGTCACTGACTGCTGGTCAATGAGCACCGCCCCCCAGCTGGGATCCTGGGAGCGACCTAAGAGGGAGACCAGGGTAGACTTACCGGCCCCAGAGGGGCCAATAACAGCCAGGAACTCGCCGGGGGCCACCTCAAGGTTGAGGCCCCGAAGCACCGGGTGGCCCTCATAGTCGGTGTAGACGTCCTTAAAGGAGAGGCTGCCTGCAACCTTGCCCATGGGCTGGGGGCTTTGGGCCAGGGGCAGATCATTGCGAATATCCATCAGGTCAGCAACCCGCTCCCCACTGGCTGCTGCCTTAGCGATCCGGCCGGTGTACTTAGCCATATCCCTCAGGGGCTTCATGGTGGTTTTCAGGTAGGTGGTAAAGAGCACCAGGTCACCGATGGTCATCTGCTGTTCTAGAACCCGCCAGGCCCCACCGACCATGACCGCTGCTGTTGCAATACCGACGATCACATCAGTACCCCGCTCTAGGCGGGCTGAGAGGCGGCGGGCCTTGACCCCGTCCTTGAGGGACTTCTTATTGGCCTGGGTAAAGCGGCGGCCAATGTGTTCCTCTAGCCCGTAGGCCTGCACCACCTTAATTGAGGAGAGGGATTCCTGGGCTGTGTTAGCTAGCTGCCCCTCAGCCTTGCGGGTGCGCCGTGAGGCCTGGGTGATTTTCCGGGCTGTTCCCCCAGAGATGAGGGGAAAGACCAGCAGGGCCAGAACAACGACCAGGGAGAGGACGGGGTCAATGACCAGCATGACGACCAGCATGACAGCTAGGGTCAGCAGGTTAGCGATCAGGGGCAGGCCGGCGGTAACTGCTACCTCCTGCAGGCGGGCAACGTCCCCTACAATCCGCTGAACGGTATCGGCTGTTCTGTTGCGGGCGTGGAAGCCCTGGGATAGGCCCTGGACGTGGGTAAAGACCCGGGCCCGCAGCAGGGTTGAGGCCCTGGAGCCGACCAGGGCGAAGGCTAGGGTTGCCAGGTAGTTGCAGAGGGCCCGCAGGGCAACAATCAGGATCAGGGCCAGGCCGCACCAGAGCAGCAGGGACCAGCTGGCTGCCTGGCCGCCCTGGTCGGCTCCTAGGGAGACGGAGAGGGCGTCAATCAGGATTTTCAGGGGCCAGGGTTCAAGGACTCTGAAGGCTACCTCAAAGAGGAGGGCTAGGGTGCCGCCAGCTGCCAGGGTCTTTTGGGGTTTAAGGTCTGGCCCCAGCAGCTGGAGGGTGCGCCCTAAGGCCTTCTTTTGGATTCTGCGTGCCACTTAGACCCCTGCCGCCTGCAGGATGGTTGCTACAACCTGGCTCCAGGAGTGCTTTTCTTCAGCTAGCTGGCGGGCCCTGGCCCCGTAGCGGGCCCTGAGGGCTGGGTTGGCTACTAGCTGGTCGATGGCCTGGGCTAGGGCTTGGGGGTCTGAGCCGGGCACCAGCAGGCCAGCTCCCTGGATGATATCGGGTATCTGGCCGATGCTGGTGGCAACGACGGGTAGACCTGCTGCCAGGTATTCGTAGACTTTCAGGGGTGAGAAGTAGTGCTCTTCTTCCTGGCTGGCCGCCGGGTAGGGGGCCACGCCCAGGGCTGAGCCTGCTAGGCGCTGGGGCATCTCTTCTGGGCTGATGGCCCCTTGAAAGTCGACTGTCAGGCCCAGCTGCTGGGCCTGTTCTTTGAGGGCCTGGAATTCTGGGCCGTCGCCTAGGATCCTCAGCTGCCACTTTTTTTGGGCGAGGGCTGCTGCAGAGATCAGGTCAGCTACCCCGTGCCAGGGTTTGAGGGTGCCTACGAAGGTGACGATGGGCAGGCCGGCAGCTTCTGCTGAGGGGCGGATGCGGTTGATGCTGACCCCGTTTGCTACGGTGATGACCTTAGCCTGGGGTACAGCCTGCTGAACCCAGGATCCTACCTGGTCTGAGACGGCTACGACCAGGCGGGCTGCCTGGGCCTGGGCCTGAAGGGCTGCTTGGGCCTGGTCTTCAAGGACTAGGATCCTGTGCTTTTTCTGCTCGTCAATGAGGGGGGCGTTCACTTCTAGGACGCCCGGTAGCTGGCTATCGGCCAGGGCGGTGCTGAGCAGGGAGTAGCGTTCGTAGATGAAGTCAGCTCCCCAGGCCTGTAGATCGGCGCAGATTTTTTCTGATACTAGCTGCTGGCCCTTTTCCCTTTCTAGGGGGTCCTTGCTGCTAAGAGGGTAGAAGCTGCAGTCGATATCCGCCAGGTCTGCTGGAACCTGGTCGCCTGAGCGGATGGCAAAGATTTTGACCTGGTGGCCTAGGGCCAGGAGTTCTCGAACAACTTCTTGAATGTGAACGCTAGCTCCCTTGCTCCCAAAGACGGGAATGCCGGGGTCAAGGCAAAGATAGGCAATTTTCATGGGGCTACTTTCCTTCGCTTTCAAGGGCCGCTAGGGCCTGGGCCTGGAGGCGGCTGTCGAATCGTTCTTCTATGAGCTGGCGGGCTGCCCGGGATAGGGCCCTGCTATCTACCTGGCCCTGGGCTAGCTGGGTTAGAGCCTGGGCTAGCCACTGCCGGTCTGCTGCTGGGCCAATCAGGCCGGTTTTATTGTTGATAATGACTTCTGGTAGGCCGGTAACGCGGGTGGTGATGACCGGGGTGCCGCAGGCCATGGCTTCTAGGACTACCGTTGGGAGCCCATCGACGTTGCCGTCTGCTGCCGGTAGGCAGGGGGCTACAAAGACGTGGGCTTGGCCTAGGAGCTGGCGGACTTCCTCTTGGGTCAGGGGCCCAGCTAGGGTCACTTCTTCGGTCAGGTTCAGGTCTTGGATTTTTTGCCGGATGGCTCCGGTGAGTTCTCCTGATCCTCCTAGGGTGAGTTGGAAGGGCAGCTGCTGTTCCTTGAGCAGGGCAAGGGCATCAAGCAGTTCAAGGAAGCCCTTCTTGGGTACGTGACGGCCCAGGGCCAGGATTTTGAGGGGCTTTCCCTCTTCTGGCTGGGGTGGCAGCTGGTAGGGGAAGCGCTCTAGTTCTAGGGCGTTGTATTGAAGGACTAGGTGGGCTGAGCTTCCGGCCAGAACCTTCTCTAGGTAGGCCTTGTTGTAGGCCGAGATGGCGATGGTGTTCTGGGCATCGGAGCAGATCCTGCGTAGCCAGGTCTGGTTGACTGACTGGTGGAAGATGTCCTTAGCGTGGGTGGTGACGGTGTAGGGGATTCCGGTGAGCTGGTGGGCTACCCAGGCCATGCGCCCGGCCAGGGAGGCAAAGTGGGCGTGAATGTGGGTGATCCGGTCTGCCTTGAGTTTTTTGGCGAGCTGGATTCCTTGCACGACGTCGCTGGCTTCTAGTTCTAGGAGCTGGGGCAGGATTTCTCCTGCCCGCTGGGCCAGGGCCGGGTCGCTGAGGGAGGCTGAGATTTCTTCCCAGAAGCGGGCTGACTGGGAGGGGCGGGAGATCCAGGTAACTGGGGCCTTGACCCGGGCTAGTTCTGGGTGGAAGCGGGTATCGCTGGTGGGCCTAAGGGCGTAGATGGCAATATCTTGGCCGGCGGCCTCTCGGGCGAGGATTTCAGTGACGACGAAGGTTTCTGAGAATCTGGGGTAGACCTTGAGTAGGTAGGCTATGCGTTCCATGCACCCTCCTTGATGGTTTTTTGGCTGCTTGCGGTTTCTTCTGCCAGGATTTCTGCCAGTAGGGTTGAGGTGCGCCAGAGGCCATCGAGGTCAATGTGGGACCTATCGACCCGGCGGTTGATGGCTTGGCTGATCCACTGACTGGCGTAGCTGGGGCTAAAGTCCTGGAGCCGGCAGTAGTCGCTGGCCCCCTGGTCTGCTAGGGCCCTGGCGCGAATGAGTTGTTCGGTGCGGGGTTCTTCCCTGGGGATGATCAGGGCCGGGGTGTTGGTTGCTAGAACCTCATTGGCGGTGTTGTAGCCGCCCATGCAGATGATGGCTGCTGCCCTGCTGATGAGCTGGCTGAGGCCGGGTAGGGAGTGGATGACCTGTACCCCTGGGGCGGCTGAGTCTACGAGCTGGTGGAAGCTGTCTGCTGCTAGTTGGGGGCCGGTGACGAGCAGGTGCTTATAGCCGGCTGGGGGTTGAACCTGGGCCATGGTGGCGAGTAGGGCGTAGCCGTCTTCTCCGCCGCCTGCTGTGGTGAGAATGAAGGGCCCTTCGGGGTGGGCCTGGTGGTCTGGTTCTGCCAGTTCCCTGCCCTTGGCCAGGTAGCCGGTAAAGCGGGCCTTGGGGCCTAGGAGGGCTGGGATTTCTCCGCTGCTGACTGGGTTGTGTACCTTGGGGTCGCCGTAAATCCAGAGGGAGTCGATGATGTTAGCTAGGTCTTGGGGGTCTCCGTTTTTGTACCATTCAGCCTGGGCTACTTCTGGGCTGTCGAGGATTTCCCTGAGGCCTAGGACGATATGGGTTGTGGGGTGGGCCTGGCGGAGGGCAGCTAGGGGCCCTTGAAGTTCTCGCATGACGCCAAAGATATGGCGGTCGATGATGACCAGGTGGGGGGCGAAGCCTAGGAGGGAGGCTTCGAGGAGCTGGGAGCGGAGGGCCAGTAGAAGGTCGGTGGTGGTTCCGAGGAAGCGGGAGGTGTACTTGCCCTTACTTTTTTTGATGGAGGGGATAAAGACCCAGTCGAAGCCGGCTGGTAGGGGGAAGGAGGCTGCGTGGGGTAGGCCTGAGATGAGGAGGCCCGCTACGGGTCTGCCGGTTAGGGCTGGTAGGGTCTGGGCGATCTGGTGGGCGATGGCTAGGTTGCGCCGAACGTGCCCTAGGCCCTGGGAGTCGTGGCTGTAAAGTACCAGTCGGATGGGCTCTGATGCGGAGTCAGTCTGCATGTTTTTTCCCTCTGTGGCCTGGGGTATTACCCTGGCTGTGCTCTTGAGTGATCCTGTCTTGGGTGGGGTGATTATTTGCGCGAGAAACTAATAGTACAGGCTGAAAATTAAAGGGAAGATTAAGGGAAGATGAGGAAAATCCTTCACTTTACTCCTTGGCTACTTGGAGTAAAATAATGCCCCCATAAATGGGGGCAGATTGCCTGCTGACTAGCAAAAGAAAAGGTGGCAACAGGGTTCTGTTGCCACCATAATTGCTGGAATGTGAACTTACTGACCAGTAAGTTAGCCCTCTGGCTACTGGCTAGCAGCCGCCCGGCGCTCATGCTCACTGGGGTGCCCAGCAGCCCAGAGGGCAGCACCCACAATACCTGCGTTATTCCGCAAGGTAGCCATCACCATGGGGGTAGAGATCTGATCTTCAAAGTAGGGCATGAACTTCTCAGGGTTCTTAGAAATACCGCCGCCAATGATAAAGAGGTCAGGGGAGAAGAGCATCTGAACATGAGAGAAGTAGCGGTGCAGGCGCTTACCGTACTTCTTCCAGGACAGCTCATGAATCTCCCGGGCCCGGGCTGAAGCCCGAGACTCAGCATTGTGCCCATCCAGTTCCAGGTGGCCAAGCTCAGTATTAGGAATGAGCTGCCCGTTCATGATCAGGGCAGAACCAATCCCGGTTCCTAGGGTAATAACAGCAATCAGCCCCTCCTTACCCCTGCCCTGCCCGTAGGTGGCCTCAGCCAGGCCTGCAGCATCAGCGTCGTTGAGGGCGTAGACCAGCCGCCCACCGAGGGCCTGGCTCATGATGCCCTCAAGGTCGGCCCCAATCCAGGACTCATGAACATTGGCCGCAGAGAGGGTTACACCGTTCTTGACGATGGCGGGAAAGTCAATGCCTACCGCTGAATCGGGCAGGGGAGCTAGGGGGCGGCCCTGCAGCTCATCAACAATCTGCTTGACGACAGCGGCGCAGGCTTCTGGGGTGGCAGGCTGGGGGGTGGGGATCCGGTAGCGGTCTCCAACAAGCTGGCCGGTGCGGATATCGACGATTCCGCCCTTCATGCCAGTACCACCAATATCAATGCCAATGACCAGGTCAGCGGGGCTAGCTTCAGGTAGGTTAGGGGCGACTGCTTCAGTCATGAGCTCTCCTTTGATCAGTGAGGGGTTTAGGGAAGGGTTAGAATGTCAACGCCGTTAGCGGTAACGAGCATGGTGTGTTCAAACTGGGCGCTGCGCTTCCTATCGCGGGTCACAACCGTCCAGTCGTCATCCCACATATCCCATTCGATGGTGCCTAGGGTAAGCATGGGTTCAATAGTGAAGATCATGCCCTCTTCAATGACGGTGTTGTAGGCCGGGGCGGCATCGTAGTGGGGGATAATCAGGCCAGAGTGGAACTCGCGGCCCACCCCGTGGCCGGTAAAGTCCCGCACCACACCGTAGCCGAAGCGGGCAGCGTACTTTTCAATGACGCGGCCAATCACATTGATTTCCCGGCCCGGGCGCACAGCCTTCATGGCCCGGTTCAGGGCCTCTTCGGTGCGCTCAACTAGCAGGCGGGATTCTTCATCCACCTCACCGATTAAGAGGGTTTTGTTGGTGTCCCCGTGCATATCGTGCAGGTAGGCGGTTACATCGAGGTTGAGAATATCGCCCTCTTCAAGGACGGTGGAATCAGGGATGCCGTGGCAGATGACCTCGTTGAGTGAGGCGCAGACGCTCTTGGTAAAGCCCCGGTAGTCAACGGTTGAGGGGTAGGCCCCGTGGTCGCAGATGTACTCGTGTACCAGTACGTCAATGTCGTTGGTGCTGGTGCCGGGAACCGCTATTTTTTCGGCTTCTACGATGGCGCCGGCAGCGATCTTGCCAGCAGCCCGCACCTTTTCTACCTCTTCAGGGGTGTAGAAGTTTGAGCCTTGGCCCTCATTGGCTTCGGGCTTGCCTACGTATTCGGGGCGTTTGATCTGGGCTGGCACGGGCCGCATGGGCCAGACTGTGCCCGGTTGCAGGCAACCGACCGGGGCCCGGCCGGGCTCTGCTGGAAGATTATGGCTTTGAGCTGATGTCGACATGTCTTCTAGCTTATCGGCTCCCTGCCAGCTGGGTTGGCCAGAAGGCTTGCCAAAAACTGTATCTTTTGCCTGCCAGCCCTTAGGCTAGAGAAAGGTCAGCTAGGCCAAGATAGTGAAAGACCTAGCGAAAAAGACCTAGTGAAAAAAGACTGAGCGAAAAGAGTTGACGATGTCCCTTGCAGATTACACCCCCGGCCCCCAGGACCCCCAGTTCTGGTACAACCTGCGTACCGGTCAGGTTGAAGAAGGCCAGCAGTCAATGATCACCGAACTCTGGGGCCCCTTTGCTACCCGCCAAGAAGCAGAGCAGGCCATGGAGAAGGCCAAGAAGCGCAATGAAGAATGGGACGAAGGCAAGGACGCCTGGTAGGGCTCAGTAAGGCTGACTCCGGTTCAGGCTCGCTGCGAACCTGAACCAGCTCTACTTACTTCACCCTTACTGTTTACTGGTCAAACCGGTGTTCAGCTGCCGGGTAGGCCCCTGAACGTACATCGGCCCGGTAGGCAGCTGCCCCCTCAAAGAGGGTGTTATAGAGGTTGGCGTACTGCTTGACGAAGCGGGCCATCTTGCCCTGGCGCAGGCCGAAGGCGTCCTGCCAGACCAGCACCTGCCCGGTTACCTCAGCCCCAGCCCCAATACCAATGACCGGAATACGCACGGCCCGGTCAATCTCAGCTGCGACATCTGAGCGGGTCATCTCCATCAGCAGGCAGAAGGCTCCGGCCTCTTCTAGGGCCAGGGCGGTCTCTTTGAGCACCTGCCCGCCCTCGCGCCCCTGCACCCGGTAGCCGCCTAGAGCGTGCTCAGACTGGGGGGTGAAACCGATATGAGCCATGACCGGAATGCCGGCAGCAACCAGGGCCCGAACATGCTCAATATGGTAGGCAGTTGCCTCCATCTTCACCGCCTGGGCCCCGCCCTCTTTCATAAAGCGAACAGCGCTTGTTACAGCCTGGGCCGGGGACTGCTCATAGGAGCCAAAGGGCAGGTCAGCTACCACCATGGCCCGTCGGGCCGCGCCTGAAACAGCCCTCACCAGGGGGATCATCTCATCTAGGGTAATGGTCAGGGTTGATTCATGGCCCAGCACATTATTCCCAGCAGAGTCGCCTACCAGCAGCAGGTCAATGCCCGCCTGGTCAAAAACCTGGGCGGTGAGGGCGTCGTAGCAGGTGAGCATGGCAAACTTTTCGCCGGCCTCTTTAGCGGCCTGTAGGTGCACGGTGCGCACCTTCTTGACTCCCAGAACACTTGTTTCGCTTCTAGAGCTAGGGGCCTGGGGCTGCTGGTTCTCTGAACCGTAGGGTGCTGTTTCTTCATGAAGCATGAAACTAACTCTAATCGGCCCCCAGCCCTAGCTCAAGAAATCCTCAAAGCCTCTTCTCACTCCTTGGCGTGCCAGATAGGCGAAGAGGGGCGAGCCGTTCTAGAGTTAAAACGCCAGGGAAGAGCCCAAGGCGCCCTAGATAACCGACAATGAGGAACGGACAGAACTATGGATCGTCAGCAGGAATTCGTTTTGCGCACCATTGAAGAACGCAACGTGCGTTTTGTGCGCCTCTGGTTTACCGATGTGGTGGGTCAGCTCAAGTCGGTTGCTATCGCCCCGGCTGAGGTAGAAAGCGCCTTTGACGAAGGGATTGGCTTTGATGGCTCCTCCATTGAGGGCCTCTCTAGGGTCTACGAGTCAGACATGCTCCTACAGCCTGACCCCTCCACCTTCCAGGTCCTGCCCTGGAGGGGCAATGAAGAACCCACCAGCCGCATGTTCTGCGACATCCTCACCCCCGATGGGGAACCGAGCGCTTCTGATACCCGAGGGGTCCTCAAGAAGGTCCTCTCTAAGGCTAGCCAGATGGGCTTTACCTGCTACACCTCACCAGAAATTGAGTTCTACCTGCTCAAGTCAAAGGAGCTGGGGGCCAGTGGCTTCCCCGAACCGGTAGACTCTGAAAGCTACTTCGACCACACCCCCGGCGGGGTGGTTCAGGACTTCCGCCGTAAGGCCGTCAGCACCCTTGAAGAAATCGGTATCTCTGTAGAGTTCTCCCACCACGAAACCGGGCCCGGGCAGAACGAAATTGACCTGCGCCATGCTGATGCCCTGCAAACAGCAGATAACATTATGAGCTTCCGTACCGTCATCAAAGAAGTAGCCCTCTCCCAGGGGATTTACGCCACCTTCATGCCTAAGCCCTTTACCGAACACGCAGGCTCAGGCATGCACACCCACTTCTCCCTCTTTGAGGGGGATACCAACGCCTTCTTTGAGGCCGGCGCCGAATACCAGCTTTCCCGCACCGCCAAGCACTTCATTGCCGGTGTGCTACGCCATGCCCCCGAGTTCACCTCAGTGACCAACCAGTTTGTGAACTCCTACAAGCGGCTCTGGGGCGGGGGAGAGGCTCCCTCCTACGTCTCCTGGGGCCACAATAACCGTTCAGCCCTGGTGCGGGTTCCCCTCTACAAGCCCAACAAGATGCAGTCAGCCCGCATGGAATACCGGGGCATTGACTCAGCGGCCAACCCCTACCTGGCCTACGCGGTGATCCTAGCAGCGGGCCTGAAGGGCATTGAAAACGAGTACGAGCTACCCAGCGCCGCTGTTACTGAAGACATTTCAGCTATGACCAGTGCCGAGCGGCGGGCCATGGGCTACCATGCCCTGCCCTCTTCCTTGCACGATGCTATTCACCGCACCGAAGATTCAGAGTTCATGGCTGAAACCCTCGGTGAGCAGGTCTTTGAACAGTTCCTGCGCAATAAGCGGCGGGACTGGAACGCCTTCAGGGCGGAAGTGACCCCCTATGAGCTGAAGAGCAACCTCGGCATTCTCTAGTAGCCAGCCAGGCGCAGTAGTCTAGGGCTGCTGCGCCTCCTTTCCCTAGACCCCAAGGAGACAAGGGTGAGCATGACACCGCAGCAGGCCAGCCCAGAAGAAGCTAGCCCAGAAGAGGCCAGCCGCCGGGCTGAAGAAGAACGCAAGGCCCAGGTGCGCCTGGTCAGTGAAATGGCCTCAGTGGGGTTCTTTGATGCAGCAAAGAGCCTTCGCTGGCTCAAGGCACCGGAGCTAGAGGGCATCGACCAGCAGAAGCTCTTTGAAGGCCTGCGCCTGGCCCCTGCCCCCGATATCGCCCTACCTTCCCTGGTGCGCCTCCTGGAGCGGGCCCCCCAGCTGGCGGCCCTGGCCGGGCAGGGAGCTGAGGCTGAGGGCCTCTACCGGCTCTTAGGCGGCTCAGAAGCCCTGGGTGAATTCCTGATTCGCCGGCCAGAGCAGGTTGACCTTTTTGAGGCAGCTAGCCCCCAGTGGGCTGGCCAGGACTTTCCCCCCTCCCTGCTCCCTGAAACTGACGGTGAATACCTGACAGCCAGCGCCCCGCTTGCTACCCGCTACCGCACCGAGCTGCTCCTTGCCCTGGGCGCTGACCCTCAGGCTAGCGACCCGGTCTCCCAGCTTCGGGGTAAAGAGGCCTACACTGCCCTGCGGGTTGCCTACCGCCGCTACCTGACGGAACTGGCCATCAGCGATTTGACCAGCCTGGCCCCCGTCCAGTTCATGCCGACCGTGGGGCGGCTGCTGGCAGACCTCGCTGCTGCTGCCCTAGAAGGTGCCCTGGCTATTGCCCGGGCTGAAGTAGCCCAGAGCCGGGGAGAAACTACCGTAGCTGCCGTTGAGCTTGCCATCATTGGCATGGGCAAGTGCGGGGCCAGGGAACTGAACTACATTTCAGATGTTGATGTGGTCTACGCCGTAGCCCACAAGCCCCTAGCCGACCTACCTGAGGGCTTCACCCCCCTCGATGAAAACACCCTCACCCAGATCGGCACTGAACTGGTCATGGCCCTCTCTAAGGCCATCATGGCCCCCGCCCCAGAGCCAGCCCTCTGGGAGGTAGATGCTAACCTTCGCCCAGAAGGTAAGGACGGGGCCCTGGTGCGCACCGTTGAATCCTTTAGCAGCTACTACAAGAGGTGGGCTGAAAACTGGGAGTTCCAGGCCCTGCTCAAGGCTCGCCCGATTGCTGGCACCCCAGAACTGGGCCTGCGCTGGGCCCGGGCCATGCGGCCCTTCATCTGGGAATCAGCTGCCCGGGAGTCTTTTGTTGAGTCGGTGCAGGCCATGCGCCAGCGGGTCACAGACCATATTCCAGCAGCTGAGGTTGACCGGCAGATTAAACTGGGCCCCGGCGGCCTGCGGGATGTGGAGTTCACTGTTCAGCTCCTGCAGCTCGTTCACGGGCGTACCGACCCTTCGGTGCGCACCCAAAGCACCACAGAGTCTATTGCGGCCCTGGCCAAGGCCAGCTACATTGGCCGGGCAGATGCCCAGGCCTTTGCTGAAGACTACGCCCGCCTGCGCCTGATGGAGCACCGGATCCAGCTGCTCTATATGCGCCGCACCCACCTGATGCCAGCCAAGGAGAAGGACCGCCTTGCCCTGGCCCGGGCTATGACCTCACCCCTAGCCCCGAGCCAGCTCACTGAGGCCCAGATGCTCAAGGACTGGGCTGCCATTAAGCGGGCAGTAAAGTCCCTGCATGAAAGGCTTTTCTTCCGCCCCTTGCTGGCTGCCGTTGCCCACCTTTCTAAGGATGAGGTTGCCCTATCTCCCCAGGCTGCCCAGGATCGGCTGGCAGCTCTAGGCTATAAGGATCCCAAACGGGCCATGGGTCATATTGAGGCCCTCACCCGGGGCCTGCGCCGGTCAGCTGAGATTCAGCGGACCCTCATGCCGGTCCTGCTGGGCTGGTTCGCCCAGGGGGTAGACCCTGATGCGGGCCTGCTTGGCTTCCGGCGGATTAGCGAGTCCCTGGGGGGAACCCCCTGGTATCTGCGGATGCTCAGAGACTCACCGGCAGCTGCTGAGCGGCTGTGCACCCTGCTCTCTTCCTCCCGCTTTATGACCGACCTGCTTGAGGACGTCCCAGACCCCATTGCCTGGTTGGATAAGTCTGAGGACCTCAAACCCCGGCCTAGTGATGTCATTATCGCTGAACTTCACTCCCAGCTGACCCGCCACCTTGACTCTGCTGAGGCTATCCGGGCTGTGCGCATGGTCCGCCGTCGGGAAATCCTGCGCCTGGCCATGGGAGAGGCCCTGGGGCTCAATAGCAGCTTCGAGGTTGCCCAGGGGCTTTCTGATATTGACCGGGGCGCTATCCAGTCGGCCCTGGCCCTGGCTGAGCGTGAAACCTATAGGGAGGGCCGCCAGCCCCTGACTGAGGTTGCTGTGATTGCCATGGGCCGCCAGGGTGGGGCTGAAATCGGCTACGGGTCTGACTCTGACCTGATCTATGTTCACCGCCCCTATCCGGGGGTTGATGAGGACCAGGCCCAGGCTGAGGCAACTGACCTTATTAACCGCATGGTTAGCCTGCTCAAGCAGCCCACAACACCCCCCATTAGGGCAGAGAAGGTTCTAGAGATTGATGCTGACTTGCGCCCGGAGGGGAAGGCTGGGGCGATGGTGCGCTCTCTTGATTCCTACCGGGAGTACTATGAGCGCTGGGCCGATACCTGGGAGTTTCAGGCCCTGCTGAGGGCCCGTCCTTTTGCCGGATCTGAGGCTGTCGGTCAGGCCTTTGTGGAGCTCATTAACCCCTACCGTTACCCGGCTAGCTTCGGGCCCGAGAAGGTCACTGAGATTCGGCGGATGAAGGCTCGGGTTGAAACTGAGCGGATGCCTCGCGGAGCTGATAAGAACCGGCAGCTTAAGCTGGGCCGCGGTGGCCTAACTGACGTTGAGTGGCTAGTTCAGCTTCTGCAGCTACAGCATGCCCACCGGGTTCCTAAGATGCAGACTACCTCTACCCTAGGGGCCTTAGAGGCTGCCGTAGAGGCTAAGCTCCTAGCTGAGGAGGATGCCCAGCTTTTGGCTACTGCCTGGAAGCTGGCCTCAAAGATTCGGGGCCTGAACCTGCTTAGAACCGGCCGGGCTTCTGATAGTTTGACCACCACCCGTTCTGACCTTGAGGCTATTGCCCGCTGGTGCGGCTACCCGCCAGGTTCAGCTAGCGCCCTAGAAGATGACTACCTGCGCATTACCCGCCAGGCCCGGGCCGTCTACGAGAAGCTCTTCTACCCGGGCTAGGTCCACTGCCCTGTCCTGCCCTGTCCTGCCCCTGGTGGGTCTGGTCTGAGCTGCCGGCCTCACCTAGTGCTTTTCAGCCTTAGAGATCTGCTCTGCTAGGTCCTCTGGTGATAGGTCTGCATTTGAAAAGGCCTCATTGAGGGGCAGATGCAGGCGCAGGCCAGTACCGGGGCAGATTTCAACGTGGGCGCTTCGTAACTTGAAGTCAACGACGTGCCCTCCGCAGCTTCGCCCATCATCAATAAAGTGGGCGTGGCAGCCGGGTACGCCGATACCCTGCTCGTAGATGGGGGTGCGAAAGCCAACGATGGTGCCTGAAACACTATCAAACTGCACAATGTCTTCCCCCTCAACGGCGTCCACCATCTTAGGGTAGGGTTTTTCCTGCTTCTTGACGGTGCGGGTGCGTACCCACTCAAAGTCACCCACTATTTTGATGGCGTACATGTAGTTATCTGACAGGGTGAAGTCATCGAGGATCTGGCTAGCTGACTGGCGTAGAAGATTAGCCGGTAGGTCCCGTTTGATGGCGGGAACAAAGTTGGTAATCACCGCAAAGGGGGTGGTCTGGTCGAGGGAGGCTAGGCTGATGCTTCCGTCATAGCGCATCTGGTAGCAGGTGCCATCGAGGACGATCATTTCACCGTCGAGCCCGTCGAAGGTGCCTACCCCAAAGTTGCCGTGGCCTAGGAGCTCACCGATGGTCATTTCTCCTTCATAGATACCATCAAGGAGCTGGCTCATGAGCCCGGTTTGAAAGACTTCGTTGCGGTAGATGGTTGAGCGGCCAGTAAGGATACTGCTGTGGGGGCTCATAGGTTCTTCCTTCAGAGGATAAGGGGTCTGTAGGTGGGCAAAAGCCGCGCTGGCTCCCTGAAACTGCGGGTGCTAGCGCGGCTTTATAGCTGTGGCTACCAAGAGGCTTATTCATAAGTGTAGGTGAAGCAGGTTCACAGCGAAGCTGCTGGCTCGGATGAAGTGACCGGGTGCGAGCGTGCGAGCACTCATGAGGTCACGGAATCCGCCGCAAGGCGGGGCGTGAATCGCCTTGTGAGCGAAGCGAACCAGGCGAGAGGGTCGGCAGATGAAGCGAAGCGGGTGCGTCAGCACTCAAGAGCGAGCGGAATCACCTGAGCTTGCGAAGGTGTGAGCCTGCGGAACCCCTTATGA
>JAXDRN010000091.1:0-63932 GCA_034090985.1 Rothia sp. (in: high G+C Gram-positive bacteria)
AAACTCAAGGTCAGCATTCACGCACTCATGGCCACACTCTTCGCTCTTGTATTCCCCCTCTACACTCCCCTACCAGCAATAGGCTATGCAGCAGGACTTAGCATCTGGGCCGCAACGCTCTACTCGCGCCACTACCTCAAACGCCACAGCATTCTAGAACTCATCGCCGGAAGCGTCTTCGGCCTTATGCTCGCTGCAACCTACCTGACTTTGCGCTAAGGCTTCGCCGCTCACGATTAATTAGCATGAAGCCAGTAGAGCACTGATAAAGACTAAAGACCCTACCGCCTCCCTGCTGCCCTGGGATACACCGCAGGGTTGTCAGAGAGGCGGTAGGGTCCTGCCCCGCCTTTTAGTCGGCGGTGACTACCAGGCCATCGACTGCTACGTCAGGGTTGACGTCCACACGCACCCTGTCGCCATCCTTGATAGCTCCGGCCAGGATTCCCTTGGCCAGCCGGTCGCCAATTTCCCGCTGGACCAGCCGGCGCAGGGGCCGGGCCCCGTAGGCCGGGTCATAGCCGGCAAGTCCTAGCCATTCGGTGGCTGCGGGCGTGACGTCTAGGACCAGGCGGCGGTCTTCTAGGCGGCGGGCCATAGAGGCGATCTGTAGGCCAACAATGGAGGCCAGGTCATCAGCCGAGAGGGGCTCAAAGATGATCAGCTCATCTAGGCGGTTGAGGAACTCGGGCTTGAAGGCGGCATTGACGCTGTTCATCACGGCGCTCTTGCGGGCTTCTTCATCCAGGTTCTGGTCAATGAGGAACTGGGAGCCTAGGTTTGAGGTCAGGATGAGAATGACGTTGCGGAAGTCCACGGTCCGCCCCTGACCGTCGGTTAGGCGGCCATCGTCCAGCACCTGGAGCAGGATGTCGAAGACCTCAGGGTGGGCCTTTTCTACCTCGTCCAGGAGCACCACCGAGTAGGGGCGGCGGCGTACGGCTTCGGTCAGCTGACCGCCTTCCTCGTACCCAACGTAGCCGGGAGGGGCACCGACTAGGCGGGCAACGGCGTGCTTTTCGGCGTATTCGCTCATGTCGATTCGTACTAGGGCCCGCTCGTCGTCAAACTGGAATTCGGCCAGGGCCTTAGCCAGCTCGGTTTTACCAACGCCGGTGGGGCCCAGGAAGAGGAAGGAGCCGATGGGCCGGTCGGGGTCTGAGATTCCGGCCCGGGAGCGGCGTACAGCATCTGCCACGGCGGTGACTGCCTTCTTCTGGCCGATCAGGCGCTTGCCCAGTTCTTCTTCCATCTGTAGGAGCTTTTCCGATTCGCCCTGGAGCATACGGCCGGCGGGGATTCCTGTCCAGGATGAGATCACCTCGGCAATATCGTCAGCGGTGACCTCTTCAGAGACCATGGATTCTTCAGCCCTGCTGCCCTCAGCCTGCTGGGCTGCTAGCAGTTCGGCTTCCAGGGCGGGGATTTCCCCGTAGAGGATTCGGGAGGCCTCAGCTAGGTTGCCTTCGCGCTGGGCAACTTCTGCCTTGGACCGCAGCTCATCGATCTGGGTTTTGAGATCACCGACCCTGTTCAGGCCTGCCTTTTCGGCCTCCCAGCGGGCGTTGAGGGCGTCCAGCTCTTCTTTTTTATCGGCCATATCTGCCCGCAGGGCTTCAAGGCGCTCAATAGAGGCTGGGTCGCTTTCGCTGGCCAGGGCTAGTTCTTCCATGGTCAGCCGGTCAAGGGCCCGGCGCAGGGCATCGATTTCTTCGGGGGCTGAGTCGATTTCCATCCGCAGGCGGGAGGCTGCCTCGTCGATCAGGTCGATGGCCTTATCGGGTAGCTGGCGGGAGGGGATGTAGCGGTTGGAGAGGTTAGCTGCTGCTACTAGGGCCGAATCTGCAATGGCAACCTTGTGGTGGGCTTCGTAGCGTTCTTTGAGACCGCGCAGAATACCGATGGTGTCATCGACGCTGGGCTCACCTACGTAGACCTGCTGGAAGCGGCGTTCTAGGGCGGCGTCCTTTTCAATGTTTTCCCGGTATTCATCTAGGGTGGTGGCCCCGATTAGGCGCAGTTCGCCGCGGGCCAGCATGGGCTTGAGCATGTTGCCAGCATCCATGGAGCCTTCAGAGGCACCTGCCCCAACAACAGTGTGGATTTCGTCGATAAAGGTAACGATCTGCCCCTCAGACTTCTTGATGTCTTCAAGCACGGCCTTGAGGCGCTCTTCGAATTCGCCCCGGTACTTGGCCCCGGCCACCATGGCTCCTAGGTCCAGGGAGATCAGGGTCTTACCGCGCAGGGATTCGGGTACGTCACCGGAGACCATGCGCTGGGCTAGGCCTTCTACAACGGCAGTTTTACCAACACCGGGTTCACCGATAAGGACGGGGTTGTTCTTGGTACGGCGGGAGAGGACCTGAATGACCCGGCGGATTTCGCTATCGCGGCCAATGACCGGATCTAGTTTGCCTTCACGGGCTACGGCGGTCAGGTCAGTGCCGTACTGTTCTAGGGCTCCGAAGCTGCCTTCGGGGTCGGGGCTGGTCACTCTGCGGTCTCCTCTCACGTTGGGGATGCTTTCTTCGATGGTCTTTTCGGTAGCCCCGGCTTTCTGCAGGGCAGAGGCGGTGGCGTCCTCTCCTGCGGCAAGGGCCAGGAGCAGGATTTCGGTGGAGATGTAGGTATCTCCGAACTGGGCTGCCTTGGCCTGGGCTGTTTGTATGGCCCTGAGGAGGGCCCGGCTGGGCTGGGCCTGGGCGGTAGAGGCCCCTTGAACCTTGGGTAGCTTGGAAATCTCGGTGGAGGCCGCTAGTGAGATGGCATCCACGTCAAGCCCGGCGGCCTTGAGGACGGCTACTGCTACTGACCCGCGCTGGTCCATCAGGGCCTTGAGAAGGTGGGGGGTGTCGAGGGTGGGATTACCCGCGGTCTGGGCATTCATGTTGGCAGCCGAAAGGGCTTCTTGGCTCTTGCTTGTAAATTGAGCGTTCATTCTTCTCCTTACCTGTCTGTAGGTGATTCCTTGATACTTGAGTCTAGTCCACTCAGCTTTAACTTGAGTCTACTACACTCAAGTTAAGTGCGCTAGTGACTATCAGAAAAAATTTTTTGATTTCACACCTCCCCACCCCCTGTATAGACAGCCGCCCGGGACTTTCTCAGGTATGCTGGCTGTCAATCGTTGAACACACAGGGGAGAACCATGACCCGCACCGCCTATGCCATCCGCCATGTCGCCTTTGAAGACCTGGGAATCTTTGAGGACCTACTCCTTGAACGCGGCTTTAAGGTGGAGTACCGAGATGCCGGTATTGACCACCTGAACACCCGAGAGGTCCGAGAATCAGACCTGCTGGTCATCCTAGGTGCCCCCATCAGCGTCAATGACACCCAGGCCTACCCCTTCCTCTTTGAAGAGGTCCAGCTGATTAAGGCCCGTATTGCCTCCCAGAAGCCGGTCCTAGGTATCTGCCTAGGTGCCCAGCAGATTGCTGTAGCAGCCGGGGCTAAGGTTGAGCCCACCGGTGCCATCGAACTAGGCTATTCACCGGTCACCCTAACCCCAGAAGGCCTAGATTCAGTTCTGGCTCCGCTCGTTAACACCCCTGTCCTCCACTGGCACGGGGATGCCTTCTCCCTACCGGCAGAGACCCCTTCCCTAGCCCGTACCCAGCTGTGCGCCAACCAGGCCTTTGCCCTCAAGGACTCCCAGGAGCGCCCCTACGCCCTAGGCCTACAGTTCCACCTTGAGGTTAACCCCCGCAAGATTGAGCGCTGGCTCATTGCCTACGCCGATGAAATCACCAAGTCAGAGCAGGATATTGCCGTCATCCGCCGGGAGGCCTCTCTCTACGCCGATAAGCTCAGCCAGGCAGCCCACCGGGTCATGATTAACTGGCTAGAGAGCCTGGGCCTCTAGTCGATAAAGTCATAGATAGATTCCTGGCGTTCTAGCTCCTCCCGAACCTGGGAATCTATCCCCCGCCGCAGATCCCTAGCCCGCCTATAGTGACCCAGGGCCAGCAGAAGGCTGGCAATAGCCAGAGCGAAGGTCAAAATACCGGTGGTATTGGCAAAGGCCGCCGACAGGCCCATCACCTCCGGACCTAAAAGGGCGGCGAAGGCTGAAACGTTCCTTCCCTCAATCCGGTCAGGGACCCAGAGCCCAAAGAGGCCAGCCATGAACCAGCTGGCCAGAAGAACCAGGCTCATCACCTGAGGCAGACCGGCCCTAACCCCCTTTTCTTGGAGCCGTAACTCCTTGAGGGAGTAGCTAAAGGAGAGCAAAAGAATCAGGGCCAGGGCTGGCCCAAAGGAAATCAGAAAGATCAACTGCAGCTCTCCCCCGGCCCCCCAGAGGGAGCGGCCTAGGCTAATCCAAAGGGCAGAGGCCAGAGCCATCAGGGGGCTGATATAGAAGAGGAATCGCCCCGGCCAGCTGCCTGACCTTCTCAGGCCCGGGTGAAGGTCCTGCGCATCTGAGGAGGGCTGACTAGATAAGGGATGAGAGTTCTTCGCCATAGTCACTATTAAAGCCCCTGAACACGATAGGGTGGAAACCATGACTACCCTTCAAGCAATCTTCTTTGACCACGATGGCACCCTTGTTGATACGGAGCCCCTCTGGGCTATAGCTAAGACCAAGGTCAGCGCAGCCTACGGGGTGGACTGGACTGAAGAAGACACCCTTGATTCCCTGGGTAAGCCAGCCAGCTTTACCCTTGAACGTATGCAGGAAAAGGGGGCCCAGGCCCCGGCAGAGGAACTGTATCAGGGCATTAAGGAAGAGATGAACCGACTGCTGGCCAGTCAGCCAGCTGAACTTCTACCCGGCATGGCCCCCCTGCTTCAGGAGCTAGCCCAGGCCCAGCTTCCTGCTGGCATTGTCACCAACGGAACCCGGGCGGTGGCGAGCGCTACAGCAGCCCTGGCCCCGGCAGGCCTCTTTAAGACCCTGGTTACTGATGAGGATGTTAGTCGGCCTAAGCCTGACCCGGAGCCCTATCTGAAAGCTGCCCAGAATCTGGGAGTTGATCCTGCCGCCTGCCTGGCCCTTGAGGATTCAGAGAGCGGAACCCGCAGCGCCCTTGCCGCTGGCATGAAGGTCATTGTTCTACCCGGCCTTACCCCTGTTCCGGCTCACCTGGGCCTAGCCCACCTCAAGCACACTGAGCTAAGCCTAGCTGGCCTTCAGGCTCTCTTTGCCGCCTAGGACCAAGCCCTAGCAGAGGCCAAACTAAGAAGAGTAAATAGGCAGCAAGAAGGACAGCCATCACAGAATGGCCTTCGAACAGAGAAGGGCCCCGGCCACTGAAGGATTATTAAGAGGCAGGGGCCCGGCTATTTTCTGGCTGAAAAGAGCCTAGTTCAGGTTGCCCTGGCCATCTTCAAGGTGGCCGCGCAGGAACCACTGGAAGAGCTCTAGCTCAGCGGTCTGGCCAATGAGCAGGTCTTCGGTAATGGGGTCAATATCGCCTACCTTGGCAATAGCTGCCCGGTGGTCTTCTACTACAACGGTGTAAACATCGTTCAGGGCCCGGATGTGGGCTAGAGCGTCAGCCCGGCCTACAGGGTATTCTGCCCAGGTCCGCTTTTCTACCAGGTCGCCAGATAGGCCGTTGGGCATAACACCCATGGTGGCCATCCGCTCTGCCAGGGCGTCTACGAAGCCCCGCACCAAATCAACCTGGGGGTCTAGCATTTCGTGGACTGCAATGAAGTTGGGGCCAACAACGTTCCAGTGGGCGTGCTTGAGAACTAGGTGCAGGTCGTTGAGGGCGTGCAGGCGCATCTGCAGGACGTCTGCTACATGGTGGCCAGATTCTTCGGTGAGGCCGGGAACGGTGAAAGATGCGTACTTGCTCATGGGTTAAGTTTCCTTCTTATCTACTGAACTTGAGGGGATTTTACTAGCAGTTCTACTGGCTATCTAACCCCTCTTCCTACCTCAAGCCTACGTCTTTCAGCAGGCATTTTCAAGGCTTATTGTGAATTTATCATAATAAGCAAATCCTATTCTGACCTGGTCATTTACCTACCTCCAGCCTTATGCCAGCCTAACCTAAGGGGCTTTGACAAGCCAGAACAGAAGAAAAGGGAGAAAGGGGGAGGGATAGGTGAGAAAAAGCTGCCCTAATAAGGGGTCAAAAAATAATTTTGACCCCCTCCCCCCAGTAGCTAAAGTTAAGGGGTAGCTAGGGCACAAGATTCCCAGCAAGAGCCCCACCCTGGCAGGCTCAACTACCCCTGATCTCAGACCCCAGGAGGGCCCCTCTTGTCTCAGACCACCCAGCCCAACCCAGCTCAGATCCGCCGCTGGCGCCGCTACCTGGCCGAAGAAATATCAGAAGCCCGCATCTACGCAGCCCTTGCCAGCCGAGCCCAGGGCAGGGAGGCAGAAATCCTCCAGGAAGTCGCCCAGGCCGAACTCCGCCACCAGGAGCACTGGCGCCAACTCCTTGGCCCCCACGCCCTACCCGAACCCAAGCCAGCCCTCTCAGCCCGCTTCTTACACCTGCTCGCTAAAAACTTTGGCTCCGTCTTTGTTCTAGCCCTAGCCCAGCGGGCAGAAGCCCGCTCCCCCTACGCCCTGGACCCAGACGCCACAGAGGCCATGGCCGCTGACGAAGCCATCCACGAAGAAATCATTCGGGCCCTTTCAACCTCTGGCAGGGAAAAACTCTCAGGCAACTTCAGGGCCGCCGTCTTTGGGGCCAATGACGGGCTTGTCTCTAATGCAGCCCTCATTATGGGCGTAGGGGCCTCAGGAGCTAGCAACTCCATGATCCTCCTCTCAGGCCTAGCCGGCCTACTGGCAGGAGCCCTCTCTATGGCGGCAGGTGAATTTGTTTCAGTCCGCTCCCAGAAGGAAATGCTGGCAGCCTCCCGACCCACCCAAATCACCCTTGATGTAGCCCACCAGCTTGATATCAATCAAAACGAACTGGAGCTCATTTACAAGGCAAGGGGTATGAGCGAAGAAGCTGCCCGTCACCGGGCCCTAGAACGCTTTGGTTACTTTACCTGCGACTGCGACCCCTCCCTCTCCTACCGGGAAGAGGACCCAGAGAACCCCTCTGAGGAACACCAGGCCTTGGGCAGTGACATCGGGGCAGCAGCTTCTAGCTTCGGCTTCTTTGCCTCAGGAGCCCTGATTCCCATCCTCCCCTACCTTCTCGGAGCTCAGGGGCCCCTGGCCCTGACAGTCTCCCTCCTGCTGGTCGGCCTGGCCCTGCTGACCACCGGGGCTATTGTCGGCCTCCTCTCAGGAGCCTCCCCCCTCAGGCGGGGCCTGCGCCAGCTGGCGATTGGCTACGGGGCAGCCCTTGCCACCTATCTTCTAGGCCTGCTCTTTAACACAGCAATTCTTTAAGATTAAAAACACAGGAGATTTATTTATCACACCTGTGGTCCTATTGTGCTTGTTTTTCCTTCTGAAAACGGAAATTATCCCGTGTCCCAGAAAAACAAACATCTTTTCTTCCTTCTGGTTAAAGAGTAGAATTCCTAAAAAGCATACATGTTTATGCCAACCGGTTTCTAATACAAGTGAAACCACTATTGTGGATTGATTGAGCCAGGTATCGCACCCTTATCACTAAGGTTATCCCTGTCATCGCACCAGTAAGCCCCCCCAACCCCTCATTGAAAGAGTAGATTCAAGCAGCATGAGCAATGTCTCCCGTCGCACCGTCGCCAAGGGTGCCGCCTGGGCAACACCCCTTGTCCTCGCCTCAACCACCATCCCTACCTACGCAGCAAGCCAGGACATCTGCGCTAGCACCAGCCCCACCAGCATCACCTGGTCCCGTTTTACCCGCACCCAGCCTGTTGCCGCCTACGGCTCTTCTAGCCTGACTGGCTCGGTCCTTGCTAACAACGGATCAACCACCCTGAGCATTAGCCACACCTCAGCTACCGGGCCTGCCCTCTCTAACAGCCAGGACATGATCCCCAAGGGCCATGTTTCAAGCACCGTCACCTGGAACACCTACTCAGGTATGAGCGACTACCTCTACTTCCAGCACCTAGGCAGCGGCTACAACGGCTACAGCGGTGGCAGCCAGAACTCCACCATCACCATCAGCTTCTCCCAGCCGGTCACTAACTTCAAGTTCACCATTGGCGACGTTGACCAGGCCAGCACCTGGCTTGATGTGCTCAAGGTCAGCGGCACCCTCAAGGGCCAGCCCACCACCGCCGCCCCCACCGTCAGCGGCGGTGCTACTCACGTCACCAGCGGTACCCAGGTCACCTCAACAGCGACCCTCTCCAGCCTGCCCCCCGCCGCTACTAGCGGTAACGTCCAGTACACCTTTGCTGAGCCCGTTGATTCTATTACCATCAACTGGACCAACGGATCTGGCCGCTCCGGGGCCCAGAACATCGTTTTGGGCGCAACCACCTTTGATGTCTGCCAGGCTGCTTCCTAGCCCCTAAAAGACTCCGGGCCTTAAAAGCTCTAAGGGTGCGGCCCCTCCCCCAGCTGGGGAGGGGCCGCACCCTTCTTTCTTTAGAGTCTCTCTAGGAGCTAGCACAGGCTCTCTGGGAACCTGCGGTAGCCAGGTAGATCAGGAAGACTCTCAGTTCAGGAAACTAGCCTACTTGTTAGCGAAAATTTCCCGCATGAGCTGGGCAGCCTCAGAGGGAGTCTTACCCACCTTCACGCCGGCAGCCTCCAGGGCCTCCTTCTTGGCCTGGGCAGTACCGGAAGAACCGGAAACAATAGCACCTGCGTGGCCCATGGTCTTACCCTCAGGGGCGGTGAAGCCAGCAACATAGCCAACAACGGGCTTGGTCACATGAGCCTTGATGAACTCAGCAGCCCGCTCCTCAGCGTCACCACCGATTTCACCAATCATCACAATAGCCTCGGTCTCGGGGTCAGCCTCAAAGGCCTCTAGGGCATCAATATGGGTGGTGCCGATAATGGGGTCACCGCCAATACCGATAGCGGTGGTAAAGCCAATATCGCGCAACTCGAACATCATCTGGTAGGTCAGGGTACCTGACTTAGAGACCAGACCGATCTTGCCCTTACCGGTAATGTTGGCGGGGGTAATACCGACCAGGGACTCACCGGGGGTAATAATGCCAGGGCAGTTGGGGCCAATAATGCGGGTAATCTGCTTGCCCTCAGCATCCACCTTGCTCTTGGCGTAGGCCCAGAACTGGGCAGTATCGCCCACAGGAACACCCTCAGTAATAACAACCACCAGGGGAACTTCAGCGTCGATAGCCTCAATGACCGCGTCCTTGGTGAAGGCCGGTGGGACGAAGACGATCGAAACATCAGCGCCGGTTTCCTTGACGGCTTCAGCAACGGAGCCGTAGACCTTCAGCTCAATATCCTGGCCGGAGGCGTCCTTGTGGGAGACAGTTGTGCCAGCCTTGCGGGCGTTCACGCCGCCTACAATCTGGGTTCCAGCTGCCAGCATCCGGGCGGTGTGCTTAGTACCTTCACCACCGGTGATGCCCTGAACGATGACCTTAGAGTCCTTGTTCAAAAAGATAGACATAATACAAACCTTCTCTATGTAATCAGCGGTGATTTAGGCGGTGTGAGCCAGCTCAGCGGCCTTATCGGCACCAGAGTCCATGGTTTCAGCCTGGTGAACCAGCGGGTGGTTAGCTTCAGTCAGAATCCGGCGGCCCTCTTCAACATTGTTGCCATCCAGGCGAACAACCAGAGGCTTAGTTGCCTTATCGCCCAGGATTTCCAGGGCCTTGACAATGCCGTTAGCTACAGCGTCGCAGGAGGTAATACCACCAAAGACGTTGACAAAGACAGACTTAACCTGCTCATCGTTGAGAATGATATCCAGGCCAGCTGCCATAACCTCAGCAGAGGCACCGCCACCAATATCAAGGAAGTTAGCCGGCTTGACCCCGCCGTGGTTTTCACCAGCGTAGGCAACAACATCTAGGGTAGACATAACCAGGCCAGCACCGTTACCGATAATGCCAACCTCACCATCTAGCTTGACGTAGTTCAGGTCATGTTCCTTAGCCTTAGCCTCTAGGGGGTTCTCGGCTGACTTATCGACCAGGGCCTCATGCTCAGGCTGGCGGAACTCGGCGTTGTCATCCAGGGAGACCTTACCGTCTAGGGCCAGAATCCTACCGTCGCCGGTCTTAACCAGCGGGTTAACCTCAACCAGGGTAGCGTCTTCCTTCTTGTAGACCTCGCCCAGCTTGACCAGAACAGCTGCAACGTCCTCGCGTAGGTCCTCAGCGAAGCCAGCAGCCTCAACAATTTCAGCGGCCTTCTCGGCGCTGATGCCCTCTAGGGGGTTGACCTCAACCTTAGCCAGGGCCTCGGGGCGCTCGGCAGCTAGGGTTTCAATGTCCATGCCGCCTTCTACAGAGCACATGGCCAGGTAGGAGCGGTTGGCCCGGTCTAGCAGCATAGAGAAGTAGTACTCTTCAGCAATGTCTGCACCCTGGGCAATCATGACCCGGTGAACGGTATGGCCCTTGATGTCCATACCCAGAATCTGCTGGGCGTACTGGTAGGCTTCCTCTGGTGTTTTAGCAACCTTAACGCCGCCGGCCTTACCGCGGCCGCCCACCTTTACCTGGGCCTTGACTACGGTAACGCCGCCAATCTTTTCAGCGGCAGCTTGTGCTTCTTCAGGAGTGGTAGCAACGATGCCCTGGAGCACGGGAACCCCGTGCTTCTCAAAGAGATCTCGTGCCTGGTATTCAAACAGGTCCACTGGAGTGTCCTTCTTCGTCGAAGTCATGCTAGGCCCAGGGAACTGGGCTAGCTTGTACAAGGTGAAGCCCGCACCCTAGCGAGAGCCAGGGCACATCACTTCTCTACTGCAACTTTAGCGCACTTGAGAGCTCCAAGGCGACCCCAGGGAAGGGTATTACTCAACTACCTTCTTCTCCAAAGGGGCATAGCGCAGCAGCAGCCGCTTCTCACCCTGGCTAAAACGAACCTGGGCCACGGTCTTATCCCCCCTCCCCTCAAGGGCTAGAACCCGCCCCTGGCCAAAGCTGGCGTGCTCCACCAGGTCCCCCACCTGCAGGTCTGGGATCTGCCGCTTCTGCTCCACCTTACGCACCTGCCCGGCAGCTGCCTTCAGACCGTAGGTTGCAGACCCGTTAACCTGGGCGCTACTTGGCTGGGATGGGCTTCCAGCCTGCCTACTAGCACCCCAGGAGGAACCGTAGCTGGGGGAGCCGTAGCTGGGGCTGCTGCTATAGGGCCTGTAGGACTGGTAGGCTGTGCCAGTTCGCTTCCAGTCGATCAGTTCTTCTGGGATTTCCTCAAGGAAGGGTGAGGGCGGGTTGAACTGGCTCTTGCCCCACATGCTGCGGGTCTCAGCCCGGGTCAGGTAGAGCCTTTCCATAGCCCGGGTCAGGCCCACATAGGCTAGCCGCCTTTCCTCACTCATCTCAGCGTCGTCCGTTAGGGCCCGCTGGTGGGGGAAGAGGCCGTGCTCTAGGCCGGTCAGGAAGACAACCGGGAACTCCAGACCCTTGGCCGTATGCAGGGTCATAAGGGTCACAACGCCCTGGGAGCGGGCCTCAGCAACCTCAGCGGCAATCTGGGCGGCTGAAGCCCCCTCAGAAGGGCTGGGCTTGTTGGGAATCTGGTCAGCATCAGCAACCAGGGCCACCTGCTCCAGAAAGTCCTCTAGGCCGGCTTCGGGGTGGTCGATTTCAAATTCCTTCACTGCGTCAAGGAGCTCTGAGAGGTTCTCTAGGCGGGATTCGTCCTGCAGGTCCTTTGAGGCTCTGAGGGCTGCAAGGTAGCCGCTCTTCTCTAGGACTTCCTCTAGGCAGCCTGCAGGCGGCTGGCTCAGGGCAGAGCGAAGCAGACCCTGGATCAGCTGGTCAAAGGCAACGAGCTTAGTCAGGGCAGCCCGGCCCAAGCCCGGCACCTGCTCTGCCTGGCGGAGGGCGGCCATAAAGGAAATCCCCTGGGTTCTAGCGTAGTCTGCCAGCAGGCTCTCAGACTTAGCGCCAATTCCCCGCTTTGGCTCATTCAGAACCCTACGAAGATTGATGTCATCATCAGGGTTGACCAGAAGACGCAGGTAGGCCAGGGCGTCCTTGATTTCCTTGCGCTCATAGAAGCGGGTGCCACCTACGACCCGGTAGGGTAGGCCAACTCGCATCAGACTTTCTTCTAGGGTTCGGGACTGGGCGTTGGTCCGGTAGAAGATGGCAATATCCCCTGGGGCGGTACCGTAGCTATCCTGTAGGCGGTCAATTTCCTGGGCGATATAGCGGGCCTCTGCCTGCTCTGATTCGGCCACGTAGCCGGTAATTTTGGCCCCGGCTCCACTGGCTGTCCAGAGCTTTTTGGGCCGTCGGTCCCTATTGCGTTCAATGACGGCATTAGCTGCTGAGAGGATGTTCTGGCTTGAACGGTAGTTTTGCTCAAGCACAATGGTCTGGGCAGAGGGGTAGTCCTGCTCAAAGTCGATGATATTGCGAATATCGGCCCCGCGGAAGGCATAAATTGACTGGTCAGAATCACCCACTACGGTCAGCTCAGCTGGGGGGTAGGCTGCCGGGAAGGGGCCAGCCGAGCTGGGCTCCTGGCCCTGATCTAGGCCGCCGACCAGCTGGCGAACCAGCTGATACTGGGCCTGGTTGGTGTCCTGGTATTCGTCAATGAGGATATGGCGGAAGCGGCGGCGGTAGTAGTCGGCAACCGCAGGCTGGCTACGGAGCAGGTGGACGGTCTGAAAGATCAGGTCATCAAAGTCTAGGGAGTTTGCTGCCTGTAGGCGCTCGGTGTAGAGGCTGTAGATTTTAGCGATTACCGATTCCCAGGGGTCTGTGGGGCTGGTTTCGGCGGCGAACTGCTGGGCTGAAATCAGCTCATTTTTGAGGTTAGAGATACGCTGCCCTACAGCCCGGGCGGTGAACTTCTTACTATCAAGGTTCAGCTGCTTGATGATTAGGGTCAGTAGCCGCTGGGAATCGGCTGAGTCATAGATTGAGAAGGTTGATTTTAGGCCCAGGGCCTTAGCCTCCCGGCGCAGAACCCTCACGCAGAAGGAGTGGAAGGTAGAGATCCACATGCTCTGGGCCCTAGGGCCAACCAGGTCGCTAATTCTCTGCCGCATCTCTGCTGCAGCCTTATTGGTGAAGGTAATGGCAAGAATCTGGCCAGGGTGGGCCCGGCCGCTGGCTAGCAGGTAGGCGATCCTGTAGGTGAGGACCCTGGTTTTTCCAGAGCCAGCACCGGCCACAATGAGCAGGGGGCTGCCGGCGTGGGCAACGGCCTGAGCCTGCTGGGGATTGAGGCCTTCAAGGAGGTAAGTGGGCTCAGAGAGCTGCCTGTCCTGCCCTGCTGGCTGGGGGGCAGAAAGCTGGTAGGAGGGGGGCAGGAAGTCGTCGTCGTAGGGTTCGTAAGGTTCGTAGGGTTCAGGGGGTAAGGGGGGCATGAAATCATCATCAAACACGGTCGTTCGCTGCCTTCCTGTCGCAGAGGGGTCTTGACTATTCTAGGCTTAAGGCGGCCCTCCTTGCCCCTAGGGCATAATGGTAGTCATGGGTCTCTCAAATGGTCAGAAAAAACGCCGCTACGGTAGCCAGCAAGGGCAGGTCAAAAAGCTAGCTACCCCGGCCCCTCAGCTACGCCCCCTGAACGACTACTCCCGGGCTGAACTGGCTGCGGAGCCAGAGAAGGGGGGCGGCTCAAGTATTTTCTTGACTGTCGCCTTTGTGGTCACCCTCCTCTTCTACCTCTACTATTACCTGCTTCTTCTGCCGGGTGTTTCGGCCCTGGCTTCTAGCCCGGCCCCAGAGCTGCTGACCCATGTTTCTGCCCAGCAGCTACAGGAGTTTGCAGCAGGTCTGGGGGTAGATGGCCTGCGGGATTACCAGCTTGTCCACCGCTCTACTGGCCTGATTGCCCCTCTCCTCTTTGCCTTTACCTGGTGGAATATGGTGCGTCTTTCAGGCTTTGACCTGCTCTGGGGCAGGCTCATGCTGACCCTGCCGGTAGCTTACGCCTTCGTTTTTATTGCCGGTGGTTTTGCCCTGGATTTGGCCCTGGCTGATCCTCTGGGGTCTGCTACGGCCCTAGCGTCCTTACTCTTAGCCTGCCGCTGGGTCCTTTTCTTACTCTGCCTTTTGCAGCTGGCCTACCTGGGGGTCCGCCTGGTTCAGGGTAAGTTTGAGGCCTTTTCCCGCGGGGAGCTTCCCGGCCAGCTTTAGTTTTCTCACCTTAAAGCAAAAGAAGGGGGGCCTAGCTAAGCAGCTAGGCCCCCCTTCTTTACCTGTGCCCCCGATACGATTCGAACGTACGACACCCGCTTTAGGAGAGCGGTGCTCTATCCCCTGAGCTACGAGGGCAGGTTTTAGGTTGTGGCCCTCTCCTAGGCCCCTCCTGGGCTGGAGGGCAAGAAGACCATTCCCTAGTCTACACCAAATGTGGGGAGCCTGGGTTCCGGGCTAGAGGCCCTAGCCCCTCTGGCTTAGGCCCGGTCTTCTTTCTGGGCCTTGAGGCTGCGGCTGTAGAGCAGGCGGGAGACCAGCAGGCCTAGAACAATGCCTATCCCCCCTGTCACAGAGACCCAGAGGGCCGCGTGCCCCGCCCAGAGGGAAAGGAGCAGGCCTAGGGCTATTCCAGGCACTGCCCCGGCAACCATGCCGATTGCCATGTAGGTGAACTCCCGGTCTGAGGAGCTGGTGGGCTGGTGGAACTGGGGGCTTTCAAATTGCTCAGACATAGGCTCTAGTTTACCGATAATGGCAGCAAAAAGCGCACCAGCTGGTCGACTGGTGCGCGGGCAGGCTGAGGGCCTGCCAGGGAATCCATACCGTGTGATGTGTGGTAGGAAAAGTAGGCAGCTACCCCAGCAAGGACCAGGGGGTAGCTGCTCTTACCGACCTTCAGCCCCGGAGGGCTAGAGGGGTAAGAAAAACTTAGATGCCGGCGGTGTAGTAGCCGTCAACGGGCATGAAGCCGCCACCGTCAACAGCGGTCAGCTGGGTGCCCTGTGAGGGGTTAAGGGCTGAGATCATCTGACCGTTACCAACGTAGATGCCAACGTGGGCGTAACCGTTGGTGAAGACGATGTCACCGGGCTGGGGGTTTGAGGTGGGGGTCAGCTCGGTAGCCATGGTGTAGGTGTAGGCGGTCAGGTTGATGCCAGCCTGGGCGTAGACGTAGGAAACGAAGCCGGAGCAGTCCCAGGCCTTGTAGGACTTGCCGCCCCAAACGTAGGCGCCGCCGATGCCGTCGTAGGCTGCTGCTAGAACAGCTTCACGGGCGTTGGAAGCGGGGGTGGTCTGGGAGACCTCGGCAACGGTGTTTGCCTGAGTGGTAACGGTGGTTTCTTCAACAGGAGCGGCAGCAGGTGCAGCGGCGGGAGCCTCTACAGCTACGGGTGCGGCAGGAACCTGGGTGAAGGTCTGCTGACCCCAGGTCTGGGTTGAGAAAGAGTGGGAAGCAAGGGTGGGTGCTGAGTGAGCGGGTGCTGAAACTTCAGCTACTGCGAATGCGTTAGCGGGTGCAACGGATGCAAAGAGGGCAGCACCTGAGGCTGCGATGATACCTGCATTACGAACTGCGTTTGACTTAGTCATTGTTTTTTCCTCCATTGCCGAACGAGGTGAGCTGTCGGGTTCGAGCATGAAGTTCGCTCGGCTGCAGCTAGGCTGCAACTTAACCCCAAGGGTTCCTCTCTCAAGAAACCCAGTAAGGTGGGTCCCCCGCTTCTGCCATATGTTTTGTTTTTACTACCCGCTGAACAGTGGCAGAACTAGGCGTGCTGTCCTTCAGGGTGCCTATCCGACCAGTGATGGGCACGAGACAGAACACTACATAGCTGGGATTCAATTGTCACGTTTTGGTTACAAATTTTTGCCCCCAAGGGGTCAGATGGTCAGTAGGGTTACTACTTGCCCCCTCCCAGCAAGCTGTCAGACAAGCTAGCCTTTGCCCCCAGAAGAGATGGCGACTAGGGCAAAAAAGTGGGGTTAAGCCAACACTTAACCCCACTTTTTAGACAAAGGCACTCAGCATATTCTCAGAGAAAAAATTAACTGAGAAACACACCACGTCATTCCGCAGAACCCTATCTTTTAACCACAATAGCCTCAGCAACTTCAGCATTTAAGGTCAGAGCCTCACCCTGCCCCTGGGCCTGAACCCTCACAGATCCACCGGGAGCCGGCAGGATCGAGACCGAAGCCCCATAAACGATTCCTGCCTCGCCTAGCTTCCTGAGCAGCTCAACATCAGTCTGAATAAACTCAGGCAGCCGGGAGACCGTAAAACGGTCCTCTTCCCCTGAATCCTTAGCCGCAATAGACATAGTGACCGTCCGGCCATCATTTTCAACGCTCTGGGCTCCTAGCTCTTCCAGGCCAGGGATAGCATTTCCGTAGGGAGAAAACTTAGGTTCCTTCAGAAGCTCCAGCAGGCGGCGCTCAACCCGTTCGCTCATCACATGCTCCCAGCGGCAGGCCTCTTCATGGATATACTCCAGATCAAGACCAATCACATCAGCAAGCAGGCGCTCAGCCAGCCGGTGCTTGCGCATCACCTCAACAGCCTTCTGCCGGCCCTGTTCAGTCAGCTGCAAGGACCGGTCAGAGGCCACCGTCAGCAGGCCGTGCCGTTCCATTCGGGCCACCGTCTGAGAGACCGTAGGCCCAGAATGTTCCAGCCGCTCGGCAATCCGAGCCCGCATAGGAACAATGCCCTCTTCTTCCAGCTCCAGGACGGTGCGCAGATACATTTCAGTTGTATCAATCAAATCAGTCATGCCTTATCTCCATCTCGATCAGCATTCAAAAAAGCTACTAGGCAGAGGGAACAAGGCCCTTACCCTACTTGGTTTATATTCTAAATCCTCTCCTCGCCCCTGCCCTTCCAGCTAGTCCAGTCAACCCCTTTGTTTCCTGCCCCCATGTCTCACTATGTAACCCATACCCCTCTTTTTCTAGCCCTGCAGCAGACCTACCTACCCAGCCCCGCCCTCCAAGGGGCACAATAGTTAACGGTAGGAAGAGGTAGCGGCCCCCCTCACCTGCACGCAACTGCTGCTACCTGGCTAGACCTACCCGATACAAGGAGAACTAATGACCACCGTCCCCGTCATTCCTACAGACCTTCTACCCAAAGACGGCCGCTTCGGCGCAGGCCCCTCAAAGGTCCGCCCCGAACAGGTAGCCGCCGTCCAGGCAGCAGCAGGCAACCTGCTAGGAACCTCCCACCGCCAGGCCCCGGTCAAAAACCTGGTCGGTGAAATCCGTGAAGGGCTCACACAGTTCTACTCAGCGCCCGACGGCTACGAGGTCATCCTCGGCAACGGCGGGGCAACAGCCTTCTGGGACGCAGCCACCTTTGGCCTAGTCAAGCAGAAGGCCCAGCACCTTACCTTCGGTGAATTCGGCTCCAAGTTCGCCTCAGCCACCCAGGCCGCCCCCTTCCTGGCCGACTCCAGCGTCATCAGCTCCCCAGCAGGCACCCGCCCCCAGGCTCAGGCCGAAGAGGGTGTAGATGTTTACGCCTGGCCCCACAATGAAACCTCCACCGGTGTCTTTGCTCCCGTTACCCGACCAGCAGGAATTGCCGATGATGCCCTGCTACTGATCGACGCCACCAGCGCCGCCGGCGGCCTTGATGTGAACCTGGCAGAAACCGATGTCTACTACTTCTCCCCCCAGAAGAACTTCGCCTCAGACGGCGGGCTCTGGCTAGGCCTCTGGTCACCTGCGGCCCTAGACCGGGCCGAGGAAATCGCAGCCTCAGACCGCTGGATTCCCGATTCCTTGAACCTCTCTACAGCTATTAGCAACTCCCGGCTCAACCAGACCTACAACACCCCGGCCCTGGCCACCATGATTATGCTCAACGAGCAGCTGAAGTGGATGAACGAGCAGGGCGGTCTTGCCTTTGCCGCAGCCAGGACTGCTGACTCTGCCCACCGAATCTACAGCTGGGCAGAGGCTAGCTCCTATGCCAGCCCCTTCGTTGCCAACCCGGAAGAACGGTCAAATGTCATTGCCACCATCGACTTCGATCAGAGCATTGACGCTGCCGCCATCGCCAAGGCCCTGCGGGCCAACGGCATCGTAGACACCGAGCCCTACCGCAAGCTCGGCCGTAACCAGCTACGGATTGCCACCTTTACCGCCATCGACCCTGAGGATGTCTCTGCCCTGCTCAGCTGCATTGATTACCTGGTCGATCAGCTAGCCTAAATCAGGCCCAGGCCAAAAAATCAAGCCTAAAAAGATCAGGCCTAAACATCAGGGGCCGCCTGCTGCCTTACCCTCAAGGGTTCAGCAGCAGGCGGCCCCAGCCTATCCCCGGCTTAGGCCTCAGCGGGATCCAGCCCTTGAGCAGGCTCTAGGTCTTCAAGAGAAGCCGGACGCTCGCTAGCATCAGCTAGCTGGGCAGAATCGTCTGCCTCTGGAAGGGGATCATAGCCCTCCTGCCGGTCTTCAGGTAAAAGCCGATCGGCCCAGGGCACCCAGGCTGGAGCCAGCAGGGCGTCATCACCGGGCAGCAGGCCAATTTCACAGACCGTTACCTTCTTGGACCGAGGGGCCCTAGAAAGGGTGGCAAACCAGAACCAGCCCCGGTAACCGGGTAGGGCACATTCAAAGAGGTGGGTAGTTAGCCGCTCTTCCTCACCCCGAATATGATGAACCGGACCAATAGCCTGCTCAGGGGCAATCTCTGCCAGCCCCTGAAGGGCAACGTCCTGGGCAGCAGCTAAGATCTGATCGACCTTGCTAGTCCGCCGGCGGCGGGTGGGCTCACCTAAGGTAGCCTCTGGCAGGCTGGGGGTTTGCCCAGCCGGGGGCGGGCTGAGGGCCATATCTTTGTCCTGTACCTCTTGAGTCATACCCCCTATTAAACCAGGCCTTGCCCCCGCTAGTGGTAGCTTTAGTTCTATGACACCCCAAGACACCAGCCCAGCCAAGGATAGCCGCCCTGGCCTAAGCCAGATCCTCAGCCTTCTAGCTGGCCTGCTCATGCTCACCGGCACCCTCTCAGGCCTACTGATGCTCCTTCTGAAGGCAAGCAGGGGAAGCGCCCCAGAAATTCTTAGCCTCTACCCCCTCCTGGCCCTGCCCTTAGCCTTCCTGGCCCTCCTGGCAGTCCTCCTGCTCAACCTGGGCCGACGCAGACCCCCAGCTCCCTAGAAGCTTATTCATAAGGGGTTCCGCAGGCTCACGCTCACAGCCGACCCTCTCGCCTGGTTCGCTTCGCTCACAAGGCGATTCACGCCAGCCCCGAGCCAGCAGCTTCGCTGTGAACCTGCTTCACCCACCCTTATGAATAAGCCTCCTAGCAGGCAGGAAGCAGCTTAGCTGCTGAGACTTCTTGCCAGCCAAAGACTGCCGCCTACACAGCTAGTACACAGGAAACCAGCGCACAATTAAGATGTGAATACCAAAAAACCTGAAGCAAAACTCCTGGTCGTCGACGATGAACCAAACATTCTTGAGCTACTAGCAACCTCCTTGCGTTTTGCAGGCTTTGAGGTTGTAACGGCTGCAAACGGGCGTGAAGCCCTAGAAAAGGCTGAAAGCGAATCCCCAGACCTAGCGGTCCTAGACGTCATGCTGCCTGATATGGATGGCTTTACCGTCACCCGAAAGCTCCGTAACTCCGGCCGCCACTTCCCCGTCCTCTTCCTGACCGCTAAGGACGACACCGAAGATAAGGTCACCGGCCTGACCGTAGGCGGCGACGACTACGTCACCAAGCCCTTTAGCCTCGATGAGGTAGTAGCCCGTATCCGGGCAGTCCTACGGCGAACCCAGCCCTTCGCTGAAGAAGACTCCCGCCTGCGGGTTGATGATCTGATCCTTGATGACGATGCCCACGAAGTCTTCCGCGGCGAGAGGGAGATTGACCTCTCCCCCACCGAATTCAAGCTCCTACGCTACCTGATGCTTAACCCCAACAGGGTTCTGTCGAAGGCCCAGATCCTGGACCATGTCTGGGAGTACGACTTCAACGGCGACGCCTCAATCGTTGAATCCTACATCTCCTACCTGCGCCGGAAGATTGACAACGATCAGAACCTACCTCCCCTGATCCACACCAAGCGGGGGGTCGGCTACCTCCTACGGACCGCCCACAAGAACTAGTACAAGGGATTGAAGGCCTTGCCTGCTCGTCTTTCTGTCCATCGGCTGGGTACGCTCTCCTTGCGCACCCAGCTGGTGCTTTTAACCTCTATGCTCCTAGCCCTGGCCATATCGGTCATGTCCCTGGTGGCGATCTCAGCCCTGCGGGCTAAGATGATGGACCAGCTCGATGACGAAATCACAGCCAGCTACAGCTACCTGGTCACAGCCGTTTACGCCGACCAGCAGCTCTCCCAGACAGAAGGCACCTTCATCCCCTACGAGGCCTACCTGCTAGACCAGGAAGGGGAGGTTGTTAGGCCGGTTGCAACCCTAGAAGACGAGTCCTCCTCCCCGGTCATTTCAGGTCTCACGGCCGAAAATGTTGAGCGCTACAAGCAGGCGGCCCTGACCGTCCGTTCCGCTAGCGGCCACACCGAATGGCGAATGATCGCCTTCCCCGTAGAAGAAACCCAACAGACCCTGGTCATTGCCGCCCCCCTGACCCAAATCAACCAGACCGTTGCTATTGTTGGTGGCCTAACCCTCCTCTTTGGTCTAGCGACCCTCTTAGCCTCTATCGCCCTGACCTGGGTTATTGTCACCCGGGCCTTTGAACCCCTGGCCAGGGTTGAGCAAACAGCTGCCCAGATTGCTGCCGGCGACCTTTCCCAGCGCATCGAAAACTACAGCCCCTACAACGAGATTGGTCACCTGACCACCTCGCTCAACACCATGCTCTCCCACATTGAAGAAGCCTTCGATGCCCAAAAACGCTCAGAAGTGAAAATGAGACGCTTTGTTGGGGATGCCTCCCACGAACTAAGAACCCCCCTGGTCTCTATCAGAGGCTACTCGGAGCTCTACCGAATGGGTGGCCTGCCCAACGACGAAGCGGTAGCCCTGGCCATGGACCGGATCGAGTCAGAGTCCAAGCGCATGGGTCAGCTGGTAGAAGACCTTCTCACCCTAGCCCGCCTTGACGAACGCCGGGTCAATCAGAGTGCCCGCATCGATCTTCTAGATTTGGCAACCGATGCAGCCCATGATGCCTTTGCCACCGCCCCCGACCGGCAGATTCAGGTTCTGAACCTAGAGGGCCAGCAGGCCAGCTCAGCCCTGGTCTGGGGAGACGAGCAGCGACTGCGCCAGGTTCTAGCCAACCTGCTGACCAACGCCCTGCGCTACACCCCAGAGCAGACCCCCCTTGAGATTCTCCTGGGCCAGGAAGAAGACCCCAACGGCCAACTTCTCTCTGTTCTGAAGGTCCAGGACCACGGCCCGGGCATTGCGGGGGAAGACGCCCAGCGGGTCTTTGAACGCTTCTACCGGGCTGATACCTCCCGTACCCGTGAAACCGGGGGCACCGGCCTGGGCCTGGCCATTGTGGCTGCCATCATTGACCAGCATGAGGGCAGGGTTGACGTTTCTGAAACCGAAGGCGGCGGGGCGACCTTCACCCTCCGCCTGCCGGCCTACCAGGAGGCAGCAGCCGTCTAGCCTGGGGACACAGGGCTGAAAAGAGCCTGTCATAGAAGGACTCACGTTCCCTCCTCTTAGCCCCCGGTCTTCCGGTCTGGGGGCTAGTTTTCACCCCACGTAGCCTCAGGGCCTTATCCACAGCCCCCGGCCAAAAGCCCGGCCGCCCCTTACTGCTCCTAAGGTCAAAACATACCCCCTGTCAGGGAAGCAGGCAGCTTTCCTGGGGTAGAAGATTCTTGATTTTAGGAGTAGCCCCATGACCCAGTTCAACGTCAACGCAGATATTATTGCCAGCAAGTCAGCCCAGGCCCGTAACCAGGTCAATACTATTGTCTCTGAGGTCAATGCCCTGACTGCCTCCCTGCAGGACCTTCAGGCCTCCTGGACCGGTTCAGCCTCAAGCAACTTCCAGGCGGTCCTCAATAACTGGCGCTCAACCCAGCGGCAGGTAGAAGAATCCATCGCCCAGATCAATGAGGCCCTCTCCCGGGCCGGCCTTAACTACGCCGAAACAGAAATGGCTAATGCCTCCCTCTTTATGGGCTAGGGCCGGGCAGACTCCTGCCGGTAGGCCAGCTGCCAGCTGCCAGCCCTCTGCACCCAGAGGCTGGAACGGATGACCGGGCCCCGGGCGGTCTCTAGGCTAGAGAGCAGAAGAACCTGCCCCGGCCCCAGCTGCCGCTGCTGTAGATAGGTAGGTTCCCCCTGCAGGGGAAAGGCCCGCAGGCGGTGTTCAAGAACCTCAGACCGGCTAATGACCCTGCCGGTGGGCAGAACCCAGGTAAAGGCTGGCTCCAGCAGGCCAGAAGTCCTCTGCAGGGACTGATAGAGAGCAGGCTGGGCCAGCTGGCCTTCTAGGGCTAGCACCAGGGCCAGATCGTCCTGCGACCTCTCAGCTACTGGCTCTTGCTCAGGCAGGTCAGTTTCCTGCTCAAGGAGCCGGCAGCCAGGGCCCTGATCGGGCAGGGTTCCCTCCTGGTAGGCCCGGGCTGCCGCCTGAGCTAGCCGGTCTGCCTCTTCATTGAGCCGATGGCCACTATGGCCCTTGACCCATTCAAAGTCATAGGAGCGGCCGGCAAGGGCGGCATCCAGCTCCTCCATCAGCTCCCGGTTCAGAACGGGCTTACCATCTGACTTCTTCCAGCCCTTCTTCTTCCAGGCAGGCATCCAGCGGGTCAGAGAATTAATAACATACTGGCTATCGCAAATAACCGTCAGGTGGCTCTCTGGAAGGTGAGCGGTGGCCTCAAAAAGGTCCAGCACAGCCTTCAGTTCCCCCATGTTATTGGTCCCATGCTCCCAACCGCCAGAGGCCCAATTGTCCTGATCAATGTACCAGGCCCAGCCTGCTGGGCCCGGGTTGCCCAGGGCAGAGCCATCTGCGGCAGCAATAATTCTATGCGTCATGAGTCCTTATTCTTCCCCTTTCAACTGCCTATATTCTATGCCAGTAGCCTAGGGCAGCCAGCTAGAATGGGGAGCATGAACCCCCCAGCTCAGGCTGGCTCCCAGCAGCCGGCCCCCGTTTACCTCTTCCTACTCCCTAGCCAGGCCCTCCGTAGCGGTCAGGGAGTCAGCTGGCTAGCCTATGTAGGCCTAGCCGAGCAGATCCGCGCCGCCGAATTCACCCACCCTGACGAAGCCCTAGCCTACGCCAGCCAGCAGACCCTCATGCGCTGCCTGGCAGCAAGCAGGCTAGGGGTTAAGGCAACCCAGGCAGCAGAAATCCCCGTAGACCGAAGCTGTTCGCTCTGTCAGGCCCAGGGACCAGCTAACCTTCACGGCAAACCCAAAATCTCAGGAGTGAACCTCTCTATGGCCCGCTCCCTCAGCCTGGTCCTAGGTGCCCTGGGCCCCCAGGACCTAGAGCTAGGGGTAGATGTGATCGCCTTCAAACCAGGCTTCTACGATAACTTCGACTCCATTGCCCTCCTAGATCAGGAGAAGGAAAGGCTGGCTACCCTCAGTGACCAGCAGGCCCAAATCGCCAGGCACCTCTTCTGGGCAGGTAAAGAGGCTGTCCTCAAATCTAGCGGCTACGGCCTAGCCCTAGCACCCCGGCAGGTTGAGCTCATCCTGCCCCAGCTCCCCCAGGACTTCAGCCAGATAGAGGGCCTGACCGGCCAGGCCCTCGCCTACCTACCGGGCCGGGCAGAGCCCCTCAGCTACTGGATCAGCTACCAGGCCTACCAGGACAGTCACCTTCTGGCCCTGGCTACCGACAGGCCCCACCGGCCTATCAGCCAGCTAGTGAGCACCCCGCTGATGGTCCGCCGGGCCCTTGAAGGGGTCAGCCTCTAGACTTGAGCAGAAAGATTAAGGCCCAGGGCCCGGGCAAAGGTCCCTAGCTTGCTGGCCGTCTCCTCATGTTCGCTAGCAGGCTGGGAGCCTTGAACAATTCCAGCCCCCGCAAAGAGAGTAGCCCTTGGGCCCTCTAGCTCAGCGCAGCGTAAGACCAGATACCAGCTCCCGTAGCCCTGGGTGTCCATGTAGCCAACCAAACCACCAAAGTAGGAACGCTCAAAGGGCTCAAGGTCAGCAATGACCTGCCGGGCCAGGTCAGTGGGGGTTCCACAAATCGCAGGAGTTGGGTGAATAGCCCGGGCCGCCGCCAAGGAGCTAATCCCCGCCTTCAGACGGCCGCTCATAGGGGTTCCCAGGTGCCAAAGCTGGGGGGTAGAGACCAGCTCAGGCTGGGCCGGAACCAGCAATTCAGAGGTGAGCGGGCCTAGGCGGCGGCAGATATCCTCAACAACCGTAGCGTGCTCGGCCCGGTCCTTAGCTGAAGCTAAGAGGGCCTCAGCCCCCTTCAGGTCCTCCATGCTCCCGGGCAAGGCCTGGCGGCTGGAAGAACCAGCCAGGGGCTTGGTTCTAAAGCCCTGGGCGTCACTGGCTAGCACCAGCTCTGGGGAGGCCCCCATCAGGGTCCTACCCTGAGGCAGTCTGAAGCTAAAGACCTGGGCACTAGGCTGCTGGGCCCGGAGGGTCTCATAGAGGCTAGGCAGATCAAGGTCCTGCTCATAGTAGACCTTCAGCAGGCGGCCTAGAACCACCTTTTCCAGCCGGCCCCCAGCGAGTAGGGCCAGGGCCTGGGAGACAGCCTGCCGGTAGCCCTCATTATCAACCCCCTCAAGGGCACTTGGGGCGGGGAAGAGGGCAGAAAGATCCCGGGCAGCAGGAGCCGGGTAGCGAATTAGCTGGTCAGGAACCCCTAGGAGAGGTTCCTGGTCTGGGTCAAAGGGAATCAGGCCAACAACCCCTGACCCCTTCTGCTGGGCTAGGGCCAGGGCCTCTGCCTCATCCCCTAGCACTTCAAGGGTCCCTTGGGCCTGCAGGATACTTTCACCCTCAGCCAGGATAAAAGGCGGAAAGGAGGCAGGCTGAGCGGACATGGGGCTTTCCTTCATCGGTCGAGTGTGGGGGTAGTGGTTTCCTTCCAGCCTAGCTGAAAGAGGAAGGCGACTTAGATCCCTCTTTTAGGCCTGGCGGTCTAAGAGGATCAGAGTTTCGTAGTGGCCGGTGTGGGGGAACATGTCCAGAACCTGCCCTTCAAGGGGCTGGTAGGAGGGCATGTCTTTAAGGTCCCGCACCAGGGTAGAGAGGTTGCAGCTAGAATAAATCACCTGCTGAATACCGCTGCCCTCAATCCAGCCAGAGAGGTCTGCCCCCAGCCCCCTGCGCGGCGGGTTGACGATCAGCACATCTGGCACCTGGCCGCTACTTAGGGCGTAGGCTGGGGCGTCCTGGGCAATAAAGTTCAAACCCCTTAGGCCGTACTGGGCTGCTGTTGCCTGGGCTGAGGCCACAGCCTCGGGGCTGATTTCAATGCCTGTTACCCGGCTTGAGGGCGGAAGGGCAGCTGCAGCGTGCAGGGCAAAGCCGCCAACACCAGAGTAGAGATCCCAGACGCTGCTAGGGCTAGCTGCTGCAATCCAGGCCTGGGCCTGGCGGTAGAGGGCGGCGGCAATGAAGGTGTTGGTCTGAAAGAAACTCTGGGGCCGCAGCTCTAGGCTGAAGCCATTGACCTGCATAGGCAGGGTTGAGGCCTCTGTCAGGATGATTTCTTCAGGGCCTTCTAGCAGGGCCTGGTGTTCCCGTAGCAGGTTGATAGAGAGGACGGTAAGGTTTGGTAGCTGCTGCTGGAGCCAGGGAAGCTGGCGGCGGATGGGAACCAGGAGCTTTTTTGAGCGCAGGACAAAGCGGATCATGAGCTGGCCGCTGTCAGAGGCTGTGATCAGGATATGTTTAAGCTCCCCGCGCCGCTGGCTCACCGAGTAGGGGGTAAGGTCTGCCCGGCGGATTACTTCTTCAAGGACGGGAAAGGCCTGGCTGAGGGCCGGCAGGTAGAGGGGGCAGTCCTGAAGGTCCTGACCCCTACCCTGGCTATCAAGGATGCCTAGGGTAGGTTCTTGGGAGCTACCTGCAATGACCAGCTTTGCCTTGTTGCGAAAGGCCTGGGAGGGGCTGGGCAGAGGGTCAAGCCAGGTCATTGATGGCCAGGGAGCTAGGAGGCTACGGGCCTGGTCCTGCTGGTTAGCCAGCTGCTGGGGGTAGGCAAGGGGCAGAAGGGAGCAGGACCGGCAGCTTCCGGCATCAAAGTAGTGGCATTGCATAGCTTCACTATTTTACCCGGCCCGGGGCCCAGCAAAGGACAGTCGGCGCCTTGTTGCCAAGACGCCGACTGTAGGAAAACACAATCACTATTACCTATTAGCTACCAGATCCAAAGACAAGGTCCCGATGAAGAGCTTCTGCGCTCTTCTTCTGGAGCCTGGTCCAACCATCAGATGCGTAGGCAACGAATAGAATCGCGGCCAACCCAACGATAATTGCGTAAAGAACAAGATCGACAATGCTGACCATATGCCTCACACCTTTCAGTTTCGCCTTTGACACTGATCCACTAAAGGAGAGAAGACCTCTTTAGTGCTTTAAAGCATACCAATAGATCTTCGTGAAGTGCAATACTATTATCTAAATTTTTTAGTCATTTTGACGGGCTGCTAGAACAGAAAGCTCCGCCGCCCCTCGCAGAAGGCGAAGGACGGCGGAGCTAAGAGCAGGGGAAAAGCAGTTTTAGCTGGTTTCCACTAGCTGGCCTGATTACATCATGCCGCCCATGCCGCCCATATCGGGAGCAGCAGCTGCAGCAGCAGGCTCAGGCTTATCAGCAACAACAGCCTCAGTGGTCAGGAAGAGACCGGCAATAGAGGCAGCGTTCTGCAGGGCTGAGCGGGTAACCTTCACAGGATCGTTGATACCAGCGGCCATGAGGTCCTCGTACTCGCCGGTTGCAGCGTTCAGGCCGGTGCCGGCAGGCAGGTTGCGGACCTTATCAACAACAACGCCGGGCTCCAGGCCAGCGTTGAAGGCGATCTGCTTGAGGGGAGCGTCAATGGCAACACGAACAATGTTGGCACCGGTTGCCTCGTCGCCGGTCAGTTCCAGCTTCTCGAAGGCCTTAACACCGGCCTGGATCAGGGCAACACCACCGCCGGGCACGATGCCCTCTTCAACGGCTGCCTTTGCGTTGCGGACGGCGTCCTCAATGCGGTGCTTGCGTTCCTTGAGTTCAACCTCGGTAGCAGCACCAGCCTTAAGGACAGCAACACCGCCAGCTAGCTTAGCTAGGCGCTCCTGTAGCTTCTCGCGGTCGTAGTCAGAGTCGGAGTTAGCGATTTCGCCACGGATCTGGGCTACACGGCCCTCAATAGCAGCAGCGTCGCCAGCACCCTCAATGATGGTGGTTTCATCCTTGGTAACAACTACCTTACGGGCCTGACCGAGCAGGTCGATGGTAGCTGCATCCAGAGACAGGCCTACTTCTTCAGTGATGACCTGGCCACCGGTGAGAATAGCGATGTCAGCTAGCTGGGCCTTGCGGCGGTCACCGAAGCCGGGGGCCTTAACAGCTACAGACTTAATAGAGCCGCGCATCTTGTTCAGAACCAGCAGGGCCAGGGCTTCACCTTCAACGTCCTCAGCAACAATCAGCAGGGGCTTACCAGCCTGCATGACCTTCTCTAGGACGGGAACCAGATCCTTAACGTTAGAGATCTTAGAACCAACGATCAGGATGTAGGGGTCTTCAAGGACGGCTTCCTGACGGTCGGGGTCGGTCACGAAGTAACCGGAGAGGAAGCCCTTATCGAAGCGCATACCCTCAGTCAGTTCCAGGGTCAGGCCGAAGGTGTTGGACTCTTCAACGGTGATAACGCCTTCCTTGCCGACCTTCTCCATAGCCTGGGCAATGAGCTTACCGATTTCTGGGTCACCGGCTGAGATAGAGGCAGTTGCGGCGATTTCCTCTTCGGTTTCAACTTCCTTGGCTGAGTCAAGCAGTTCGGCAGTAACAGCCTCAACAGCCTTCTCGATGCCCCGCTTGAGGGAGAGGGGGTCAGCGCCGGCAGCGACGTTACGCAGGCCTTCGCGGACGAGGGCCTGGGCCAGAACGGTTGCGGTGGTAGTACCGTCACCGGCGATATCGTCAGTCTTCTTGGCGACTTCCTTAACCAGCTCTGCGCCGATCTTTTCGTAGGGGTCTTCAAGTTCGATTTCCTTGGCGATGGACACACCGTCGTTGGTGATGGTCGGGGCGCCCCAGGCCTTTTCAAGGACGACGTTACGGCCGCGGGGGCCGAGGGTTACCTTAACAGCGTCAGCTAGGGTGTTGAGACCCTTTTCTAGACCGCGGCGGGCCTCTTCATCAAAAGCAATCAGCTTTGCCATATGGCGTTCGCTCCTTCTGGAACAGTGGGTTGGTCAGTGCGATACCGGTGCCCGCGACGGACGGCCCCGCCCAGGCTACCTAGGCAGCTGATGGAAGGGGAACCTCACCAAAGCATCGCTTGTGATGTCTTACTCAAGAGTGAGCCAACGGCCGAATCTAGCACATGATTTAGCAGTCGAAACCTCTGAGTGCTAATACCCATCTTGGCACTTGAACAGGAGGGGCGCAAACCTAGCTCAGGGAGGGGGAAGCATTATCGCCCAGAGCGCAGAAAGGGCGCAGCAGAAGGGGGCTACAAGCAGCAGAGTCTACTGGGCCAGCTGGTAGGTTCCGCTGGCAGAATCATAGATGTAGCTACCGGCCGGGTCAGGCAGGTAGGTTCCGCTAGCTGGGTCGTAGCTATAGAGCTCAAGGGCAGTCTGGCTGGGGCTAGCTGTAGCCCCGGGCAGGTTCTGGGGGTCAAAGTCGCTACCGAGGACCAGGTAAATCAGGCCTGATTCAGCCTCAAAATCCTGGTTGATATAGGGCAGGGCAAGCAGGTCAGCCAGGGCGTTGGCCTCAGTTGATGAGCCGGTTGCAAAATAGACCATTGACTCGCTGGTGTAGGCCCCGGCCCAGTTATCGGTCAAAGCAACCGTGTAGCCGGCTGCTTCTAGGGCGCTAGTAACTGCAGCAGCAGAGCCTTCTGGGGCGCTAGAGTTATAGACTTCCACCCTCACTGCTGAAAGGTTCAGGCTGGGGCTGGGGCTGGCAGTTGCAGTTGAACTGCTACTTGCACTAGGAGAGCTAGCTGCCTGGGGGGCTGCGGTCCGCGGGGAGACAACAAACATGAAGCCGCCAAGGAGCAGGGCAAGAAGGCCACTGAAGACAATAGCCAGGAAGTTCTTCTGGGAGCCAGCTACCTGGGGGCTAGCGCCCCGGTAGGCTCCCCGCCGGGCACCGGCCTCATCAATATCATCAAAGTCGTCACGGGGATAGGTCTTCACCGCACTTAGCCTTATCTTCCTTTAGGGGCTCTTACCACTACTAGGGTAGCAGTTCTTCCCCCTAGGCCAGCTCCTGGCGAATCCGGCGCAGGCGGGCTAAGAGGGCAGGTTCTTGGGCCAGGGCCTGGGGGTTATCCAGCAGGGCGTTAAGCCTCTGATAGTAGGCTACCGGGCTTAGGCCCAGCTCTTGAACCATGACCTTTTCCTTAGAGCCCTGGTATTTGAAGCGTCTTTTTTCCAGCTTCAAAATCTTCCTATCCAGGTCAGACAGGCCACCTAGTGGCTGCTGGCCTTCCTCTGTCTGCATAGCCCTTCCCTTCTGGTCTACTCTTAATGACAGGGCTTACCACCCTAACCCACCCTCAGGATGACCGCAAGGAAGAGCAGATGCCAGCCCGACCCCTCTCAGACATCATGGCCCCCGACTGGGCCCAGGCCCTAGCCCCCCAGGAGGCAAAAATTAGGGCTATGGGAAATTTTTTGCGCTCAGAACACGCCGCAGGCCGCCAGACCCTCCCTAGCGGGCCAGATATTTTCAGGGCCTTCACCTACCCCCTAGAAGAGGTTAAGGTTCTTATCCTGGGCCAGGACCCCTACCCTACTCCCGGCCACCCTATGGGCCTTAGCTTCTCAGTTCAGCCTGATGTGCGCCCCCTTCCCCGTTCCCTTCAGAATATTTACCGGGAACTCAGCTCAGACCTAGGGATCAGCACCCCCGCCCACGGTGACTTACGGTCCTGGAGCGCCCAGGGGGTTCTGCTGCTCAACAGGGTTCTGACGGTTGGGGCTGGGTCGGCAGGCTCCCACCGGAATCTAGGCTGGGAGCAGATTACCGAAGCCGCCCTTGCTGCCCTGGTTGCCCGGGGTAAGCCCCTGGTGGGAATTCTGTGGGGGGCTGATGCCAGGAAGGCAAGGCCCCTGCTGGAGCCCTACCCCTGCATAGAGTCAGCCCATCCCTCTCCCCTGTCAGCCTCCCGAGGCTTCTTTGGCTCCCGGCCCTTTAGCCAGGCCAACGCCCTCCTACTGGAGCAGGGCGCTAGCCCGGTTAACTGGCAGCTGGGGGCCTAGCGGTCCCGCTTCTGCTTCTGTTCCCCAGATTCAGGGTCGCTAGCTCTGAGGGTTTCAATCAGGTACTGCATCAGGTAGCTACCTAGCACCACCCCGGCAGCCATGGCCACAATGATAGAGATAGCAGAGACCATGCCTGGAACCCCCGAGTCGGGGTTAGCTTCAACCGTGAAAAGGTAGAGGCCCCTAAAGACTGACAGCCCCGGCAGCAGGAAGGTCAGGGCCGGAACATAGAAGATAGAGGCTGGGGAGTGCAGCCGGTAGGCCAACCAGGTAGAGAGCAGGCCAATAACCAGAGCAGCGCAGGCGGTGTTAGCCCGGCCCGCTCCTGCCCCTAAGAGGGCGGTATAGAGGTGGTAGGTCCAAAAACCGGCGCTAGTAATCAGGGCAATCCAGAGCAGGGTCTGCCAGCGGGCGTGGGACACCAGGGCGAAGGCTAAGGAGGCCAGCAGGTAGAAGATGTAGGCCACCGGCAGGCTAGCGCCCACAAAACGGGTCTGGGTGATATCTAGTTCATTGACAGACAGGGCTGAAAGGGCCCCGACCGCTGAGGCCAGGCCCACCACAATTCCCAGGAAGGACATGCCGGTTGAGACCAGCTTACCGGCAGCGGTAAGGGGAAAACCGTTAAGGGCATCCTGGACCGCAGAGACCAGCCTGCCTGTAGGCAGGAGCATCATCAGACCAGCGGCCACAATGTGGGGGGCACTGACGTGAAAGCCAAGCTGGGAGAAGATAGAAGAATCATCTGAAATATAGATAGCGGCAAAGGTAACAACCCCAGCGCCAGCTGCCATGGTGAAAAAGCCTGGCATCTTCAGGCGGGAAATCAGGTGATTGACCAGGTAAATGGCGAGGAAGACCAGCCCGCCCACCAGGCCAGCTGCCAGGGAACCGCCTAGGGCAAGGACCAGGGAAAAGGCTGCCACAATATTAGCCAGCATAATAGCTAGGGGGGAGTAACGCTTCCTGCCGCTATTGATAGACCGCAAGCGCCGCTCAGCCCGGTAGCGGGGCAGACCCCCCTCAGTAATGTCGTGAATGAGCTGGTAAATATCGGCTAGGGCCGCGTAATTCTCTGACCAGGAGCGCACCACCCGCATCACCGTGTGGCTAAAGCGTTCCTGGCCGCTCGGCGAGTGAACATCAATGAGCTGGGTTCTATCGTCTACCTCATCAATGCCCGATACGTAGTTGATCAGAACAGACTGATTTGTAATATCAACTTCAACGTCATCAAGCCCATAGGCGGCACAGACAGCCACAATCGCCGAATCAACATCAACCGTGTCAGCCCCGTAGTGGAACATGGTCTCTGCCAGGCGCAAGGAGAAGTTCAGGACCTCCCGGGTAGCTTCCTTCTCTCTAACATACTTAGCCCGGTGGGCTGCTGCCAGGTTGAAGGGCCGCTGGGCTAGGCGGGCAATGCCCCGCACCGGCTGGGTCAGAGACTGGTCTGGGCTCACAAAGGACTTGAGGGAGGACCGCACCCAGGAGGGGCGCTTAGGGGTTGTCAGCGGCAGCTGAACAGTTCCCGCCTCTAGGGGTGAGGTCGGCAGGGAGCTGGTGGGCAGCGGCGACCCCGGCTTCAGGGGAGGAAGGGAGGAGGTCAGCAGAGGTGCCCCACTTGCAGGGGGCTGGGCCCCTGTTTCTGGCTGCTTGTGCTCAGGGTCAGCTTCAGCCTTCTGGCCCCACTGGGCTAGGACCTGCCGCAGGTGGGGGTCCCGCACCTCCTCTAGGGGGAGGGCCGGAAGGGGACCCCACTGCTGAAAGGACTGGTCTTTCTCACTCATCGCTTACTTCCTCCTTCCGGCCCCTTCCTGCCCCGGGGGGCTAAAGGCCCAAGACCTTGAACTTTAGTAGAAGGGCTGACCGGTCTTCCGTACCCAGAGCTGACGCAGGACCTTCTCAGCTAGCTGGTTCCAGGCCCGGTACTTCAGGGGTGAAATCACCTGATCCCAAACCCCAACGTAGTCAATGACCTCCTTGGTGAAGGAGGTTTTAAAGAGACCCAGCCCGTAGTAGCTGTGATCCTTATTCTTCAGCTGATCCTTAGGGGGAGTTCCGCAGAAATCGTAGCTGCTAATCCCGTATTCCTTCATCAGGTCAGTAAGGGCTGTCCACTGCACCTGGTGGGAGTCGCCGTACTGCTTCCGGCGGGGCTTTGAGCCACCGTCCTTGTAGGTTCCCTTAGTGCCGTAGGCAATAACATAGGCACCAACTGAAGGTTCGCCGTCCTCGTAGGTAAAGTAGAGACGGCCCTGACCGGCCTTTTCAAAGGTGGTCCAGAAGTCCCGGTAGTAGTCGTAGGAGCGAAGATTGACGTTAGCGTTCCCCTGGCCTACGGTGTCCATCAGGGCGTACATCTTCTTCATGTTCTCTTCAGTCAGCTCTACCCGCTCAACCTGGCAGCCCTCGCGCAGGGAGCGGCGAACAGCGTTGCGGCCCCGGGAAGAGAGGGATTTGAGAACTTCTTCTTCACTCTTATCGGTGGCCAAAATTGCCGTTGAATCGTTGGGCTGAATATTGAAGTTCTTCACCAGTCCAGCCTTAGCCATGAAGGCCATGCTTGATTCGTCAGCTAGGATATCGGGCTCAATCTTGACGGTAAAGACCCCCAGCTTCTCCTTCTGGATTAGCTTTTCATTAGCCTCCATAAGACCTGGGATATCTTCAAGGCTGTAAACATTGGGCCCCTTAATCATGTACCAGATCTTCCCCAGGGCCGGCACGGCCTTTTCAAGGACCAGGTTGTAGCTGGCGAAGGGAACTTCCTGGCCATCGAGCAGGCTAGTGCCCTCATAGACCAGGTAAAGAGGCTTCCAACCATGCTTGGCCTTAACGGTGGCAAAGGAGGCTGACTGCAGCATGTTGCCGCCCCCGGGGCTGGCTATAACATGCTCGTCCCAGGCAGCAATTTCAGCGTCTGTGGCAAAGCGGGCGGTGAATTCTCGCACAATCCCTCTGTTTCTGTTCAGTGAGCCCTCTGGGCATGGGAAAAGGTTTCAGCTTTCCAGTCTATCGGCAGCAGGCAGAAGTTAGCATCCTTACCCGCCGTGAGTTTCGTCAGAGGCCGCTGTGGGGCAGACAGAGAAGGGCCCCTCTTCCTAGAAGGAAGGGGGACCCTTACCCTTTCACGCCTGAGCCTGAAAGGAACTCATTGAGCCTGAAAATTACTCGGCGTCGTGGTCGGTCTCAAGAATCTTGACCAGGGTGTCGAGTGCTTCTTCGGCACCTTCACCTTCAGCACGCAGAACAACCTTGTCGCCGTGCTTAGCGCCCAGGGACATCAGGGAGAGGATGGAAGCTGCATCCATAGCCTCATCTGCGGGCTCGCCCTCAGCTGCAATGGTTACTTCAACGGGAAGGTCGCCAGCTGCTTCAGCGAAGATAGCAGCAGGGCGGGCGTGCAGGCCAACACGGCTTGCAATGGTGGCAATACGTTCTGCCATGAGGTTCTCCTAACAAGAGGGGTACGGATTGGTTATCCACTACTGAGTCTAGAGCAGGCCAGCTAGCTTTTGCAGGCAATCACCAACATTTTCTAGACTTTGTCTCAAGAAGTGGTCTTAGCCTCTTAGAGGCCCAGTTCGTCAAGGATCGGTAGGTGCTTACGGGCAGCTTCCTTAGCCTCAGCTGATGAAATCTGATCCAGGGCATCAATAGCGATCTGCTGGGCCTTTTCAGGGGTTACAGACTTCAGAACGGCTGAAACAGCAGCCATAGCACCGGCGTTCATGGACAGGGTATCAACACCCAGACCAACCAGAACAACAGCCAGGGCCGGGTCAGCGGCAGCTTCACCACAGACAGAGACGTACTTCTTGACCCCAAGCTTTGCTGAAGCCCGCTGGGCGCCTTCAACAGTCAGCTTGATCATCTTCAGAACAGCAGGCTGCCAGGGGTTGTTCAGGTGAGCCAGGTCGCCTAGAAGGCGGTCAGCTGCCATGGTGTACTGGGTCAGGTCATTGGTGCCAATAGAGACGAAATCTACCTCGCCCAAGATAGCCTCAGCGTTCACAGCAGCAGCAGGGGTCTCAACCATCACGCCGCGGGTCTTCAGGCCAACCTCGTCTACCATTTCCTTGAAGCGGCGGGCCTCTGAGGTAGTGGAGATCATGGGGGCCATCACCCAAATGTCAGCGTCAGAACCGTCAGCTGCAGCCTTGATAGCCTCTAGCTGGCGCTCTAGAACACCGGGAACGGTCCAGTCAGTCCGGTAGCCGCGAACACCCAGGGCAGGGTTTTCTTCTTCCTTGACGTTCAGGAAGGGCAGGGGCTTATCGGCACCAGCATCCAGGGTACGAACCACAATGTGCTGGCCGGGGAAGGCGTCAAAAACAGCCTTGTAGCTGGCGGTCTGGGTCTCAACTGAGGGCTCAGCGTCATGGCCCAGGAAGCCAAACTCGGTGCGGAGCAGGCCAACGCCTTCAGCCTTGAGGCCGGCAGCCTTCTCAGCGCTCTTGCCATCACCTACGTTTGCGTAGAGGGGAACCCGGCTGCCGTCAGCCATGATGCCAACGCCATCGAAGTCAGGCAGTTCCATGCGGTTGGCGTACTTTTCAGCCAGTTCACGGTGCTCATCGGTCACCAGGGTCTCTACCCGGCCCTCGTTAGAGTCGATGTAGACCTCGGTGCCGTTAGCAATGTCAGTAACACCCTTAGCTGCCACAATGGCCGGCAGGCCCAGGCCGCGAGCCAGGATAGCGGTGTGAGCCTGGGGGCCACCGTCAGAGGTAATCAGGGCGATAACCTGCTTGGGGTCCAGGGTTGCAGTGTCGGCAGGAGCCAGATCAATAGCTGCCAGGATGAAGGGCTCAGCTGATACGGGAATACCGGGAGCCTGCTGGCCGGTCAGCTCAGCAACAATACGGGCCCGAACGTCATGGATATCGGTCACGCGCTCAGCCATGTAGCCGCCCAGGGCAGCCATCTGGTCAGCGAAGGCACTTGCTGCTTCCCAGACTGCCAGTTCAGGGGCCTTACCCTGCTTCTCAACAATCTTGATTGCGCTCTTGAGCAGGGCCCGGTCAGTTGCCATCTGTGAGGTGGACTTGAGAACAGCCTTACCGTCACGGCCAGCGTTTTCAGCCCGCTCTAGCAGACCGTTCTTAACGGTCTCAGCAGCAGCCTTGATCCGTTCAGCAGCCTGCTCAGGGGTTTCATCAGCTGAAAGCTTGAGGGAGGATGAGGGGGCCTTGATGGGTTCGGGCATCTGCAAGACTTTGCCGATGACCCGGCCGGCGTACACGCCGACACCAGTGTAGGTAGTCATAGTGTTTTCCTTAAGTGGGTTTGGGTTAAGCAGTTGCCTGGGCCTTAGCACCAGCAAGTGACTTGAGAACAATATACATGAGACCGCCTACAAGAGCGCCTGCAATCGCCGCAACCAGGAACATAATTGGGTTCTCGACCAGGGCAATAATCCATACACCACCGTGAGGAGCAGGAGAAGCAACACCAGCACCCATAGAGATAGCACCGGCTACAGCAGCACCAACCATGGAAGAGGGGATAACCCTCAGGGGGTCAGCCGTTGCGAAGGGAATAGCACCTTCAGAGATGAAGGAGGCACCCAGCAGCCAGGCTGCCTTGCCGTTCTCCCGCTCAGGGCCGCTAAAGAGGGCAGGGCGCAAGCTGGTGGCAACAGCCATGGCCAGCGGGGGAACCATACCGGCAATAATGACTGCGGCCATGATTTGCTGGGAGGCTAGGGTACCTGCTGAAAGGCCAGCAGTAGCAAAGAGGTAGGCTGCCTTGTTCACCGGGCCACCCAGGTCAAAGCCCATCATGGCACCCAGGATAATACCGAGCAAGATAGCTGAAGTGCCGGTCATGGAGTTCAGCCAGCCCTCAAGAGAGCTAGTAACCCAGGCCAGGGGGCCGCCGAGCAGGAAGAACATCAGACCACCAGCGAAGAGGGTGGCAACCAGAGGAGTTACAACAACGGGCATCATAGAAGCCAACCAGCGGGGCAGCTTAAGCAGGGAGAGCCAGTAGGCGCACAGACCGGCCAGCAGACCGCCAACGATACCGCCTAGGAAGCCACCGCCTACCAGGACGGCAACAGAACCGGCAATGAAGCCAGGGGCAATACCGGGCCGCTGGGCCAGACCATAGGCGATGTAGGCAGCTAGGATCGGCACCATAGCGCTCAGGCCAAAACCACCGATGGTGTGCAGGGCAGCACCCAGGTAGAGGGAGAGGGCAGTACCGTTCAGGTTAGTCAGGGAGGCATTAGCCAAAATGGCCTGAGGATCAACATCCCCCAGGTTAGGCATGGTCATAGCTTCGAGCATGAAGCCTAGGGCCAGGATGATACCGCCAGCAGCCACGAAGGGGATCATGTAGGAGACACCGGTCATCAGGGCCTTGTAGATCCGGGTACCCCAGGGGCCGGAGTCATTGCTGGCCTCAGTGTCGGCAGCGCTAGCGGCAGTAACCCGCTTACCAGAAGGGTTAGCAGCTTCAGCTAGGGCTTCTTCAATCAGGGCAGCAGGTTCGTCAATGCCGCGCTTGACGGGGGCCTCAACAAAGGGCTTGCCGGCAAAGCGTTCCCGGCCGCGCACCGGCAGGGCAACGGCGAAGACAACAGCGTCAGCCTCGTCAATCTCTGCCTGGCTTAGCTTTTCACCACCAGAGGAGCCCTGAGGCTCAACCTTGAAGTCGTAACCCAGCTCTTCAGCAGCATACTTGAGGCCGTCGGCTGCCATGTAGGTGTGGGCAATACCGGTAGGGCAGTTGGTCACAGCCACAATCTTCTTGCGGGCGCCAGCTTCCTGGGCTACCGGCGCAGCTGGCTGGCTGGCAGGAGCTTCAGGGGCCTTTTCCCGTAGACCTAGGGCCTCTTCGACCAGGGCAACGACCTCTTCAGCGGTCTGAGCCTGGCGCAGGGCAGCGGTGAAGGACTTCTTCATCAAAGAACGGGCCATCTGGGAAAGAATCTTCAGGTGGGCTTCATCCCCATCGGCCGGAGCTGCAATGAAGAAAATCAGGTCAGCTGGACCGTCCTTAGCGCCAAAGTCAACAGCGGGGTTGGGCCGGGCCATGGCCAGGGTAGGCTGGCTAACGGCCTCTGAACGGCAGTGGGGAATAGCGATACCGCCGGGAATGCCGGTGTCGGTCTTCTCCTCCCGGGCACGGGCTGCGGCGTAGAGGGTTTCTAGATCGCTGGTGCGGCCGGCTCGCTCAAGGGATTCCGCCAGGTGGCGGATAACCTCAAAGCGGTTGCTGCCCAGGTTCTCATCGAGGCTGATGAGATCAGCTGTGATAAGAGCAGACATGTGCTCCTCCTCGGTTTCTGGTGGTGGTGGGCAGGCCACAGGTAGCCTGCCCGGTGTGAGAATTCTTGGGGGCTAGAGGGCTAGAGGGCTAGAGGGGTAAGAGTAACAGCCTCAGGGGTAGTTGACTCCAGGGTAGGTACCTGGGTGCCAGGTAGGGCAGCGGCAGCTGACCCGTGGGCTACAGCCTGAATCAGGCAGTCAGGCAGGGACTTACCCTGCTCGTGGGCAATGAGGAAGCCTGCTAGGGAGCAGTCACCGGCGCCAACGGTTGAGCGGACCTTAATGGGGCTGTGAACTGCATGCCAGGCCCCTTCAGCGGTCACCAGAACGGCCCCTCCCCCACCCAGGGTGGCTAGGACCATTTCAACACCGCGGCCGATGAGTTCCTGGGCGGTCTTGGCGGTCAGTTCGGGGCTGGCTTCAAGCTCCTCAGCCATCTCAACCTTACCGACCAGTTCAGCGAGTTCCTCTGAGTTGGGCTTGATCAGGTTAGGAAGGCCGTCAAGGCCTAGCAGGGCATCACGCAGGGCTGTTCCTGAAGTATCAATGGCGATCCGGGGGGCCTGCTCGCCCAGGGATTCGCGAATAGCCCGGCCAACTACAGCGTAGTAGTCGCTAGGAACACCGGCAGGGAGGGAGCCGGCTAGAACCAGCCAGGAGGCCTCTTTGGTTTCCTTAATCATCAGGCGGGTTAGGTCCTGCTGGGCAAGGTCGTTCAGGGGCTGACCGGGGGCGTTGATTTTAGTGGTTGTGCCCTCTGGATCAACAATGGTGATATTTGAGCGGATGGGGGCACCAACAGGCATGTTCAGGTAGGGAACCTGGGCTTCAGCTAGCTGGGCTAGGACCGGGTCTTGATCGTCACCGGGCAGGAGGGCCAGGGTTTCAAAGCCTGATACGGCCAGGGCCCGGGCAATATTGACCCCCTTGCCGCCGGGGTCAGAAACAGCGGTGCTAGCCCGCTGAACAGCTCCAACCTTGAGGGGCTGGTCCAGTTCCAGGGTCCGGTCCATACTGGGGTTAGCAGTTAGGGTAACAATCATGCGATGAGTACCTCCACATTGGATTCTTCAAGGGCTGAGGCCAGCAGGCCTTCAGGGGCCTTATCGGTAATAAGGGTGTCAATGTCTTCTAGGCCGGCAAAACGAACCAGGGATTCTTGATTGAACTTAGCGGAATCGCACAGGAGCACTACCCTGCGGGCTGATTTGACGATAGCGGTTTTCACAATGGCCTCGTTCAGGCCGGGGGTTGAGAGACCAAATTCTGGGTCAAGGCCGTTGACCCCAATAAAGGCGATATCGGGGCGGATTGTTTCAAAATGTGAAGCTGCCCGGGTACCCACAGCGGCCCAGGTCATCTTGCGTAGCTGGCCACCGACCATATCCAGGACGATACCTTCTGCCTCAGCTAGTTTTACGGCAATGTGCAGGGCATGGGTAATGATCAGGCGGTCTGAGCCTGATTTGAGTGAGAAGTCGCTAGAGGCAATTTTGTCGGCCAGAATCTCAATAGTTGTTCCAGCGTCTAAGACAACAGCCCCGGCATCTGAATCCCGTAAAAGCTCATAGGCCCGCAGGGCAATCTTCTGCTTTTCTGGGGTGTTCATATTCTGGCGCAGGGCTATAGAAGACTCAACAGAGGTTGACTGTTCTACAGTGACAGCTCCCCCGTGAACCCGGCGGAGCTTACCATCAGCCTCAAGGGCCGCTAGGTCACGGCGGACCGTTTCCATCGTCACCTCATAGCGGCGAGCCAGATCGGCACCATTTACACGGCGTGCAGACGCTACTAGCTTGGCTATTTCAGCACGTCGTTCTTCAGCGAACATGTCTTTATCACCTGTGTTCAAGGGCTCGGGCTGGGCCCTTATGGCCCTAACTTCTAAGGTTGATTTTATGTGGGTTTCTGTGGGTCAGTCAATGCAAAAGCCTAGAATGACGGCCTAATGTCGGGTTTAGTTTTGGGTTTTTCCCGAATTCTTAGAAGGATGAGGGCAAAAACCCAACCGATAACACACCCCAGACTATTAGCTAAGAGGTCTAGGGCTGAGCTAGTGCGCCCGGGCATAAAATGCTGGACCGACTCAATCAGGCAGGTCGCCGCCAGACCCCCTAAAGGCACTAGCCAGCGGTAGGTTGGCAGCAGCAGGTAGGTAAAGAAAAATCCACCGGGAATAAACATCAGCAGGTTCGATAACCATTCAACCTGACCGTAGCCAAACCAGCCAGGAAGGTAACCTGCCGCATGGGCCTGGGCCAGCAGGCGGGCCAGGGTCTGACCAGACTGGCCCGCATCAACATGCTGAGGCCAAAAAACAATCAGCCCAACAAGCAGCAGATACAGGCCGGTAACAGCCCACCAGAGCAGGGAAGAAGCAGCAAGGGAAGGCCTAAAGAGGGCAGCCACTAGGGCTTACCCTTCAGAAGGGGCTCGCTAGCCTCCTGCCAGTGGGCTAAACCGTCTAGGTTAACCTCAAAGGGCTGGGCATTAGAAATAGTGCCAAATTCCCGGCCGTGACTTGCAGACAGGGCCCGGCGAATCAGAGAACCGTGGGAAACAGCAATCACCCGCTGGCCAGGATAGTCCCTAGCAATCTGACGGAGCACCTCAATCCCCCGCCGGTAGACCGACCGTTCACTTTCCACCCCGGCGTAAAAGGCATCTGGCTCCCGGCGGGCCTCTTCAGAAATATCTAAGCCCTCAGCCTCACCATAGCCCCTCTCAATCAAACCCGGGTAGGTCTTAGCTACCTCTAGGCCAAAGGCCTGACCGATCAGGTCTGCTGTCTCCTTAGCCCTAGAGAGGGGGGAAGAAACAATAACATCGAACTCGTAGCCCTCTTTCTTGAGGGCAGCAGCTGTTGAACGGGCCTGGTCCCGGCCGGTCTCATTGAGGGGAATATCGCTTGACCCCTGCATAAGCCGAGCCTTATTCCAGTCGGTTTGACCGTGGCGAATCAGCATCAAAGACTCTGCCCGCTGGGCCGGAGCCAGAGGAAGAAGCTCACCGTTTCTAGGTACCGGCACCTTCTGGCCGGTTCGGGCTGTCAGCAGGCGGGAAATAAGCATTCCGTGGACCACAATAATCAGGTTCTGCCCGGGGTAGTCGGCCTCAACCTGGTCAAGGGCAGCCTCAACCCGATCCAGAAAGTCAGCCAGGGGCTCAATATCGGCTGTCTCATTTTCAACGGTTTCCCACAGGTCAGGGTTATTCTGCACCCCTTCAAGGTCCTTAAAGGAGCGTTCAGCTAAGCCCGGGTAGGAGCCCAGCAGGGGCAGGCCCAGCTGCTGGGCAATAATACGGCCGGTTTCCTGGGCCCGGGAAAGGGGTGAGGTAATAACACCCTTCCAGCTAAAACCCGGCTCCTGAGCTGCCTGCTCGCTGGCATAGTCCAAAAGGAGGGGGGCAAGGGCCCGGGCCTGGGCCCGGCCGGTGTCGTTGAGGGGAATATCGCTTGAGCCTTGGAGCTTATGCACCAGGTTCCAGTCAGTCTGTCCGTGTCGAATCAGTAGGCTAGGCATGGGCTCTATTATCCCTGCCCTAGCCAGCAGAAGGGGCCTAGGCTGACTGTTAGTTTCCTCTAGCTACCCTCAAACAAAGAGCCAAGCGGGCAGGCTTTCCCTATGCCAGCGACTGGGGCCTAAGTATGAGAGCATGGAACTATGTTTGAACTTCACTCATTGCCGCCCTCCTTTACCCCCGCCTGCGCTGTTTTTGACTGCGACGGGGTTCTACTCGACTCAGAGACCCTCTGGGGTGAGATTCAGGCTGAAATGTTCAACTACTACCGGGTAGAGCTCACCGCTGAACTTGACGCCGCCCTAGTGGGTGTCTCTGCCGGTGACCTAGCTGACCAGCTGGCTGCCCTTTCCCCCCTAGCAGCCGAATTTGACGGCTCCCCCGAAGCCTTCCGCGACAGCGTCTACACCACCATCACCAGCACCGAATTCGACATCATTGACCGGGGTGTTACCCGCATCGAAGGGGCCCTAGAGGTTATTAAGCTACTGTCAGCCAAAATCCCGGTAGCAGTGGCCTCTAACTCCGGCGGTAAGCTGCTGACCAAAAAACTCACCCACTTCGGTTACGCCCCCTACCTGGACACCTGGGTTTCCTTCCACGACGTCGAAGAAGGTAAGCCCGCCCCCGACATCTACCTCGAAGCAACCCGCCGCCTGGGCTTTGCTCCCCAGCAGGCCCTCACCGTTGAAGATTCCATCACCGGCATGAAGGCGGCAACTGCCGCTGGCACCAACTGCCTGATCTACCAGGTGGATCCAGATGCCAGTACCCCCACTCCCCTGCTGACAGCCGGTATCGGCCGTTTTAGCTCCTTCACCGACCCGGCCTTCCTCGCCCAGCTGACCGCCTGGGTAGGGCAGCTGCCCGACCGGGACCGCCCGGGGCAGTAAGAGCTCAAGGAGGACTAGTGACAGAGCCAGCTTCAAAGGATCCAGCAAAGAAGCCAGGGCCCTCCCGCTACGGCCGCCGCCTAGAAGACCTCAGTGAGGACGAGCGAGCCTACTACCGGGAGTTCCTGCCCCCAGCTGCCAGCCCAGACCCTACCCCCGCCCCGCCCCAGTTAGCTCCATCAGGCCCAGCATCGGGCAGGCAGGCGGTAAGAGGGCCTAACCGCTGGCTCTGGCTGCCCCACGGCCTGACAGCCCTTGCAGGGCTCCTGGCTGTGGGTAGCTTTACCCTGCTGCCCCTGCTCTATCGGGGCGCTGATCACGATTTGCTGCGCAACTATGTCATGCTCTGCCTTGAGCTGGCCTTCTTTCTGCTGGTCTTTGCAGCCCTGCTCTACGGGGTCTTTATGCTCTCCCGCTTTACCGACCATGACGACGCTGAGGATGAGCGGCTGATCCGACCCACCGACTTCGCTGACCGCCTCTACCAGCAGGGCCAGGAGGGGGCAGCTGACCGGCAGCAGAGCAGCCCAGCTGACTTTTACGACTCCTCTTGGATTAGGGGAAAAAAGGACAACTAAAGCACAGAGGGCCGGTTCCTAGAAAAGGAACCGGCCCCCTGTCTTCTAAGCCTCAGCAGCCTGCTAAGTGGGCTAGGGGCCAGGCCTAGCGGCGCATGACCTTGCGGGCTAGGAGGTTGCCTACCAGCTGGATGAGCTGAACAAGAATGATGATGACGGCAACAACAGACCAGGTAATAACCTCGTTAAAGCGCTGGTAGCCATCAACCAGGGCAACCTTACCCAGGCCGCCACCGCCAATATAACCGGCCATAGCCGACATATCGACCACACCAATCACAATGAAGGTGTAGCCCAAAATCAGCGGCCCTAGGGCTTCAGGGATCATCACGGTCAGCAAGATCCGCAGCTTAGAGGCCCCCATAGCCCGGGCGGCCTCAATAACACCGGGATCAATGGACACCATGTTCTGCTCAACGATTCGGGCTATGGCAAAGGTAGCCCCAAAGACCATGGCGAAGATAGCCGCATTGACCCCTAGGCGGGTTCCCACCACAGCCTGGGTCAGGGGGCCTAGGGCCGCCAGCAGAATAATGAAGGGAATAGGCCGCACCACATTGACCAGAATATTCAAGAGAATATTGACAAAGCGGTTAGCCAGGATATTGCCCTGGCGGGTGGTGTAGAGGAGCAGGCCAAAGAGCAGGCCCAGGGCACCGGCAAGCAGCATGGTGAAGGAGACCATGTAGAGGGTGTCAGCTAGGGCCGGGATCAGCTTATCGCTAATAAAGGTTGTTTCCATCTTTAGCGCACCTCCTGCACACGGGTCACAGTTCTTAGCTCAGCGACCACAGCGTCCAGGCTGGTCACATCCCCCAGAAGCTCAAGGGTCAAACGCCCGTAGGTCTTGCCCTGCAGGGTCTCTAGGCCGCCTTGAACAATGTTGAAAGAGACGTTCCTAGCCCCCAGGTAGGAGAGCACCTTACCGATGCCCCGGTTACCTTCGGTAATTTCAATATTAATCAGGTATCCCTGGGCCTTAGCCTTCAGGGCGGCAGCCTCCTGCCCCTGGGGCAGGGACTTGACCGTTGTGCTCACAAAGCGCTGGGCCACAGGGGTCTGGGGGTTAGAGAAGACCTCATAGACGCTGCCTGTTTCTACAACCTGCCCCGCTTCCATCACGGCCACCCGATCAGCAATGCTAGAGACTACGTCCATCTCATGGGTAATGACGATGACCGTAATACCTAGCTCCTGGTTGACCTTCTTCAGCAGGGCCAGAACCTCGGCCGTTGTTTCTGGGTCTAGGGCGCTGGTGGACTCATCAGCCAGGAGCAGGGAGGGAGAGGTGGCCAGGGCCCGGGCAATACCTACCCGCTGCTTCTGACCGCCAGAGAGCTGGTCAGGGTAGCTTTTAGCCTTGTCAGCGAGGCCAACGAAGTCCAAAAGCTCAGCTACCCGGGCCGCCCGCTTTGCCTTATCCCAGCCAGCAACCAGCAGGGGAAACTCCACATTGCCAAAGACAGTCCGGGAGTTCATCAGATTGAACTGCTGGAAGATCATGCCAATATTGGTGCGAATCTGGCGCAGTTCGGACTCCCGCTTACCGGCAATTTCAAAGCCGTCAACGGTCAAAGAGCCCTCACTGATGGATTCTAGGCCATTGATCAGGCGGACCAGGGTTGATTTACCGGCCCCCGAGTAGCCGATAATGGCAAAGATCTCGCCCTTATTGATGGTCAGATTAACAGCCTTGACGGCGCTCAGGGATCCCTTTTTGGTTCTGAAGTTCTTACTTACCTTCTTCAGCACCACCATAGGCTCCCCGGCCCCTGGCTTTTGCTCTCGTAGCAGTTCAGTCATCTTTTCTTCTTTACTTGCTGAGGGGCCCAGCCCCCAAAGTAGCTGGCGGCTAGGGCCCCTTGGAGCCAGGTGAACCTAGCCCTAGTTCTGCTCTGCCCGCTTCTGTTCTTCTAGGGTGGCCAAGGTTGAGCGTAGCTCACTGACCTCAGTGGTGACCTCAACTGCGGTGCCCTGGGTGTCTTCCTGTACCACGGCCTGTACTTCTTCGGTGTGGTAGAGCTCTACGATCTTCTTGTAGGTCTCGTTGTCGGCGTTATCGGCGGTGGAGACGAAGAGGTTGACGTAGGGGCGGGCTGATTCGTTAGCCGGATCGTCCTGGGCCAGGGCGTCCTTGGGGTTCAGACCGGCGTCTTTGAGGAAGTCGTTGTTGATGACGGAGCCGTCAACGGACTCCAGGGCCAGCACGGTCTGGGCTGCATCAACGGGGGTGACGGTGACCTTGGAAGCTGCGGTGTCGATGTCGTCAACGGTGGGGCTGGTGGTTTCTGAAGTGAAGGAGACCAGGCCGTTGGCTTCAAGGAGCAGCAGGGCGCGGGCTTCGTTGACGGTGTCGTTGGGGATGGCGATTTCAGCACCATCGGGCAGGGCTGAGATGGAGTCGTGCTTGTTAGAGAAGAGGGCCATGGGGTAGATAACGGTGGGCCCTACAATCTGCAGGTCATCGTTTGCTTCTACGTTGTAGTTGGAAAGGTAGGCGATGTGCTGGAACCAGTTGAGGTCGATTTCGCCGGAGCTCAGAGCGGGGTTGGGCTGGGTGTAGTCAGAGAATTCAACGATTTCAACGGTGATTCCCTCTGCCTTGGCAACCTCAACCAGCTTCTCGTTGGAGGGGTCTGCACCCACGACGCCAATCTTAACGACCTGGTCACTAGAGGCTGAGTTAGAGGATGAACCGCAGGCTGCAAGACCGAAGGTGAGGGGTAGAAGAGCCAAGGTGGCAACAAACTTCTTCACGGCTATGAATCTTTCTGTTGAAAAGCTAGTGTCTAGGCATCGCTTAGGTATGGTGAACCCCGCCAAGGGCCCCTGGGCGATGAATGCCTTGAGGCATCCCTTCTATTAGACCATCTGGGCGCTAGCCAACCGACCAGCGCCCAGACTTTGGGGCCTATCTCACGTCTATGACAGCTATAAAAAGCCCGCAGGTAACAGACCTTCTCGCTAAGTCACATTTCCCGCAGAGAGCTTCATCAGCAGCTAGCGGAGGCTGTCAGGAAGACTGCGGCAGCCTAGAGGGCCTTGGCATCCTTGAGGTCCTCTTGAACCTTCCGGCGCAGGGTCTTGCCCAGCATAGAGCGGGGCAGGTCAGCGACCTCATAGTAAACTTTAGGCACCTTATAGCGGGTCAGGCGCTCATAGCAGTGGGCCTTGAGCTCTTCAGGGTCTAGGGCGTAGCCAGCTGCCGGAACCAGGGCGGCAACGACCTTCTCTCCCCCCGACCCGTCAGGCAGGCCAACTACGGCACAGTCAGCAACCGAATCATGCTGCTTGAGTACGTTTTCTACCTCTGTAGGGGAAACGTTAAAGCCGCCGGTAATAATGACCTCTTTGATGCGGTCAATGATCTGAATGAAGTAGTCCTGGTCCAGGCGAACAATATCGCCGGTGCGGAGCCAGCCCCCGTCCAGCAGGGTCTTACTGCTCTCTTCCCCCCGCTTCCAGTAGCCAGCCATAACCTGGGGGCCGCTAACCAGCAGCTCCCCCTCAGCACCCTCAGGGAGGTCCTGGAGGGTTTCGGGATCGACGACGCGAATGTCGGTCGAGGGGAAGGGGATGCCAATCGACCCTGCCCGGCGGGTGGAGTTGAGGGGGTTGCAGGACACCAGGGGGGAACATTCAGAGAGGCCGTAGCCTTCAACCAGCAGCCCGCCGGTGGCTTCTTCCCACTCGGCAACCAGTTCGGGGGGCAGGTGCATGGCCCCAGAGACCGAGTACTTAATGCCCTGTAGGGAAAGGCCCCGGCTCTTCGCTTCTTCTAGCATCCGCCGGTAAACCGGGGGCACGGCAGGCAAAATGGTGGGTCTTGTCTTTTTCATGGCCCTGAAAATCAGGTCCATATCGACGGTGGGGAAGAGGACCAGCCGGGCCCGGCAGACCGTGGCGATGGTCTGGCCGAGGGTCATCCCGTAGGCGTGGAAGAGGGGTAGGACAGCGTAGATGACCTCATCGTCCCCTGGCTGGATCCATTCCTGGCCCATCCTGCCGTTGGATTCAAGGTTGCGGTGGGTGAGCATAACCCCCTTGGGCTGGCCTGTGGTTCCTGAGGTGTACTGGAGTAGGGCAAGGTCCTGGGCGGTGGGCCGGTGGTGGTCAGCAGCTAGGGGTGGGTGCTTGAGCAGGCTTTTCCAGCTCAGGCTGCCCTTAGCTGGGCCTTCTAGTTTCTGCCGGCTGGCCTTGAGCTGCCCCAGGGGTAGCTTCAGGGCCGTACGCATCAGCAGGGGCATTTCTTCAATCAGGTTGACGGCGTAAATATGGCGGGGCCTGATGTCCTGAGGCAGGGAGGTGACCTGTGGGGCTATCTTGTCCCAGACCAGGGCGGCCTTAGCCCCGTGGTCTTCAAAGAGGTGCCGCAGTTCAGCTGCCGTGTAGAGGGGGTTGTGTTCTACAACGACCGCCCCTAGGCGCAAGATGGCGTAGAAGGCGACAATGTGCTGGGGGCAGTTGGGCATGATGATAGCTACCCGGTCCCCAGCCTGGATTCCAGCAGCTCGCAGGCCTTCAGCTACCCGCAGGATCTGCTCCCCTAGCTGCCGGTAGCTGGTGGTTGCTCCAAAGAATTCTAGGGCGATTTTCTCTGGGGCGGTCCTCACGGCCTCATCCATCAGGTGAGAGAGGGAGGTTTCTGGCAGGTTAAGGTCTCTGGCGCTTTCTGGCCGATAGTTCTTGGTCCAGGGCCGGTGGGCTAGAGGGTTCTTGGAGTCAGGTGACTGTGGGGCTGCTTGCATACACAAGATTCTGCCACAGGCGGGCAGAAGCTGACATACTGGGTGTATGGCTCACCGTAGAAACAAGGACATCAGCGCTGAAGAATTTCGGGGACTGATGCGAGAAATTAATAAGCGCATGATTATTGCTGGCCTGATTGCTATTGGCACGGGCCTGCTGATTATTGGTCTAATGATGCTCATTGAGAGGTAATTGAGATGGTTAATTGGGATGAGCTACGGGCCGGTAAGAGCGTATTTGAGCAGATGACCGCTGGCTATGCTTACAAACCTGATGCTGAATGTGCCGATATTCATTACCGAGCGGTAAGTCTTGTTGAAGAGTATACCGCCCTCTACCGGGCTAGGGACCAGCGTCGCCTTGAGGTTCTAGGCCAGCTCCTTGGCAGCCTGGGGCAGGGGTCTATTATTCGCCCCTCAGTTAGCTTTGACTACGGGGTTAACACCCACATTGGCTCTGACTGCTTCTTCAATTTTGGTTGCGTCTTTTTGGATGTTGCCCCAATTGTTTTTGGCAATAAGGTCTTAGTTGGCCCTAATGTTCAATTTCTTACCCCAACCCATCCCCTTAACCCCGTTGACAGGGAAAATCTCTGGGAGGGGGGCCTGCCTATTCAGGTGGGAAATAATGTCTGGATTGGGGGCGGGGCTATCATCTGCCCGGGTGTAAGCATTGGGGACCATGCTGTTATTGGGGCTGGCTCTGTGGTTACTAGGGATCTGCCGGCCTATAGCCTGGCTGTAGGCAACCCGGCTAGGGTCATTCGAACCCTCTCAGACCAGGAGCGACCTAGCGACCCAGCCGACCAGTTCAGCCCAGAAGCCTTAGGTTTAGCCTAGAACTTCAGGACTGACAGGTATATATACCGTGAACGAGATAGATAGGCAGACCCAGGCGGGTCAGATACCCAGCAGGCAATCAGCCCCGGCACGAAGAGGGCCTGAGGACCAGGAGATCACCCAGCCCCTACCCCTTCTAGACCCAGCAGAAGGGGAGACCCTGAGAGCTAGCGGCCAGCAGCTGGCCCCCCAGGCCCAGCAGGAGCAGGCAGCTAGCCAGAGCAGAAGGGTCCGCCGAACTTCTAAGCAGCCAGAAGGAGTTTTTTCCCTAGCGGCCTTTTGTGCCTGCCTGGTAGCCTCAGCCTTCTTAGCTGGAGGTCTTAGCCTGCTAGGGCCCTTCCTGTCCCTTGCTGGTCTGACTAGCTATTCCACAGCCGGCCAGGCCCTTGGGCTTGCCTTCAGCCCAGAAGGCCGCCAGCTGGCCCTTCCCTACCTGATCAGCCGGGGCCTACTGACCATCCTGGCCTTCCTCCTGGCCGGTTACACGGCAGGTCGAATGGCCGGCAGGAAGCCGGCTCAATCCAGTCTGGGCATCCTAGCCTGGAGCGGGCTGGGAATCCTACTAGCTTCTGGCTTGACTTGGGCTTTTAGGCAACACGCCCATCCTTTTGCCCCCTCTTTTGCCCTCCAGGCTCAGCTCTCCTCTGACCTGCCTGGGGGCCTGCTGGCCCTCTGCGCCTCTGCCCTTCTTGCCTTCCTTGGCTCTCTTCTAGGTGCCCTAATAGGAATACGTTATTATCGCCACCTCAGCTAGCTAAGGCTTTTCTAATTAGTACCAAGTACCCTACAAGGAATACTCTTTCTAGGAATCCGCTCCATCCCACACACTCATTTCGGTTTTTACCTGTAAAATAACCAGGTAAGAAATCTTGACTGTTCGCCCTCTTCCAGAAAGATGCGCAGAAACAGTCACCGAAGGCGGTGCAGAGAGCACCAGCATACGAGGTAAGTAGGGAACATGACCGTAGTACGTGTAGGAATTGTTGATGACCATGAGGTTGTCCGCGAAGGCATGCGAGCCGTTGCAGCTGGCGCCAGCGAAATTGAACTCGTTGCAGCAGCCCCCACTGCAGCCGACCTGCTCGTTGCCCTTGGCCGCAACCTCAACGACCCCTCATCAGCTGACCTAGGCAAGCTCAAGCGCGACTGTGACGTCGTACTCCTTGACCTGTCTCTGCAGGACCGGTCCCGGCCAGCTGAGAACGTAGATCTGCTTCAGCGAGCTGGCATCAAGGTTCTTATCTTCAGCATTGGCGAAAACCCCAGCCTTATCCGTGAAGCCCTCAAGGCAGGGGCCCTGGGCCTGGTGCGCAAGTCTGAACCCCTAGAACACGCCCTAGCTGAAGCCAAGAACATTGCAGAAGGCAAGGCCGTTGTCACCAAGGAACTGGCAGCAGCTATTGACGGTGACCATGAGTTCTCCCGGGCCAACCTTTCACCCCGCGAACAGGAAACCCTGCGCCTCTACGCCTCTGGCTTTGCCCAGGTTCAGGTAGCCCGCCGTATGGGCATCAAGCAGTCAGCTGTTAAGACCAATATTGACCGGATTCGTGAAAAGTACGCCCGGGTTGGCCGCCCCGCCCCGACCAAGATTGACCTTCGGATTCGGGCCATTGAAGACGGCCTGGTCGATTCCATGGAAGATACCTCTACCGCAGACCGCCACCTCTAAGCCTCCCACCTCCCCCAAAGGATCGCACCCTGTCTACCACCACCGGCGGCGCGTCCAGAGACTTAGCCCAAGCGCTTCAGCCCTCACGCGCCGCCCGCTTTCGTACTCTTTCCCTCAAGTCGCTCTCACTGACCACAGGCCAGCAGCGGCTCATGGGGCCTAGCTCCTTTGGCCTCTACTGCACCCTAGAGATTATCTACTCTATCCTGGCTGTAGCCCTGACCTTCCACGCCCTGACCAACATCTCAGAAGCAAGCGGCCCAAACTCCATCTGGTACCTGGCCCTGATCCCCCTTCTGCTCATTCACGCAGCCCTGCTCGTCTTCAATGGGGTCCGCAAGGAAATTTCGGCCCGGATTGTCCGCTTTATGCTGCTGATTGCCTACGGCTCCTACCTGCTCTGGCCCCTGAGTCAGGGAGCCCAGACCTCAGCGATTCCCTGGTCCTGGCTCCTGGGCACCTACGCCATGCTGGTGCCGGTCTTCGAAGAAAGCCCCCGGGACTCAATCGTTCACGGCCTGAGCCTACCAGCCCTTCTGACAGCTAGTTCCCTGGCAACCCACCAGCTGACCGGGGCCCCCCTAGACCCCCAGGAACTCATCCTTAAAGTCATCTACCTGGCCTTCTGCTGCACCGTCCTAGCCGGCCTGGCCCGCTTTGCTCTGGACGCCGTCCTAGAGGCAGATAAGACCTACTACGAGACCCTCTCAGCCCAGCTGCTGCTCAACCGCTCTAGGGACCATTCCAAGGAGCTACAGGAATTTGACAAGCTGGTTCACGATAACGTCATGGCCGCCCTCCTTGATGCCAGCCGCAACCCGGGGCCCCTGCCTCAGCGCACCCGCCTGCTGGCCCGGCGGGCCATTAGCGTTCTAGAAGAGGAAACCCTCAAGGCCCAGCCCCAGCGGCCTATCACCTTCCAGGCCCTTACCGAACACATCGCTGAGGGTGTAGAGCCCTGGAACCAGCGCCTGCGCTTTATCACCGACACCCTTGAAAAATACCCCCAGGCCAGCCCAGACTCAACCCTGCCCTACGCAGCTGCCCGGGCCTTTACCCACGCGGTAACTGAGGCTGTGTCGAATTCGGCCCGCCACTCAGGAACCCGTACCACCCAGATTTCGGTGCGCACAGAGATGCGCCGCCCCTTCAACTCCTCCCGCTCTGATGAGGTTCGCCCCTATATTCTGTGCACCATCTCTGACCGGGGCCAGGGCTTTTCTATGAGCGACATTAACTTCCGCCGCCTGGGGGTGCGGGTTTCTATGATCCGCTCTATGGAAGAGGCCGGCGGCATGGTCAGCATTACCTCGGCCCCCGATAAGGGAACGACCATTGTGGTCCAGTGGCCCCATGAGGAGCCTAATGCTGGTTAAGTACTATCGCTCCCCCATTCTGACTGTCAGCCTCAGCATCTGCGGCCTGCTGCTGGCTATCGCCTTTTTCTACTGGTATGACGCCTACACCATCACCCGGGCCCCCCACTGGGCTGGCGTGCTCATTCTCTACGCCTCAGCTGCCCTTCCTGCCCTGCTGCCCACCCGGCAGCTGGCCCTACCAGACCTCTTACTGCCCCTGATTATGATTCTGGGCCTCAACAGCCTGTCGGTGAGCCTGGACGCCATTAGCCATTCCCTGTCTTTTTCTAACCTTTCCTGGGTTCTGATGGCCTACACCCTGCTCTCCATCTGCCTGCTGGTCCGCCGCCACACCTTCTACGGCTGGCTCTTCTTCCTTGGGTCCGTGATTCTGATTTTGAGCTGGCATACCAACTACTTTGACTCCCGCTGGTCCCTGCTGGTCCAGTTCACCCTTCCCTTCCTACTGATGATCAGCAGTATGGTGGTTCCTAAGCAGATTGAGCAGGCGGTTTCTAAGACCCGCCAGGCCCGGGGGATGCGGATTATTGCTGATGCTGGCCGGGCAGAAGAGACAGATATTGGGGCTATTGCAACCCAGAGGGTCCAGGAGGTTCGGGCCCTGACAGAAGAAATGCTCCACCGGATTGCCTACAGTGAGGCCCCGGTCACCCAAGAAGAGATGGACCGCTTCCGCTTCGCAGAGGCCCAGTTACGGGACACAATCCGCGGCCGCTACATTGTCAATAAGGAGATTCTTTACTCGGCCTGGCTGGCCCGCCAGCGGGGTGTAAAAGTCGATATCTTGGATGAACGCGGCTCAGCCCTACCCCCTAAGGTAGCTAGCGCCCTGACCCGCTGCGCCCTTGATCTTTTCGATCAGGCCAGCGCTGGAACCATCACGGTTCGGGCCTTCCCGGCCGATGATCAGATAGCGGTTATGCTGGTTCATGACGGCAATTCTGAGGACGAAGAGGCCACCGGTATCGAAATCTCCCAAGAGGGCAACATTGACCGTTTCTAAAGGGCTTTTACCCCTCTTGCCCTTTGAAAACCCACAGGCCCTCGTGGGTAATTTGAGGGGGTAAATCAGCCTACTTTTTAGCTTTCGCTAGCTAGTGTGGCCCGATATGAGGACATACGGCCAGGAGCAGAATAGGCTAGTATTTTAAGCAACTTGAACGCTTCTCTTGCTGAGTCGGGGGACTCAGTTTTCTGGTGACGTTGGGGGACTGACCCAGAAGTTAAACGGGTTGCGATTCAAGGGTATAAGGTAACGTGCGAGACCTGATCTTGGGCCCTAGGCCCAGTTACCCGGACTTCTTGGGGGAGATAGTCCGGTGCTAACTTTCAGGTTTCCTAGCTTGACTTAGGTGAGGCTCTTACCCTTTAGGGTAAGAGCCTCACCATCTGAGTCCAGGCTAACTGAGGCTCTCTTGGCCTTGACGTTGAGAGAGCCTGCCGACCTTATCACTTGGCCCGGCCGCCGGTTTACCAGCGGCCGGGCCTCTTTTATACCCTCTCCTAGACCAGCAGCTACATATCCAGAAGTAGGGCAGGTTCTTCTAGGATCGAAGCAACATCAGCAAGGAACTTAGCTGAAAGGTCACCGTCTAAGACCCTATGGTCAAAGGAACCACCTAGGGTGGTCACCCAGCGGGGAATAACTTCTCCATCAACCACCCAGGGCTTCTGCTTGATCGTGCCAAAGGCGATAATGGCAGCCTCACCAGGGTTAATAATGGGAGTTCCGGTATCAATCCCCAGGGAGCCGATATTGGTGATGGTCATGGTGCCCTGCTGCATTTCAGCCGGCTGGGTCTTCCCCTCCCGGGCCCGGCTGGTCAGGTCGTTCAGGGCCAGGGCCAGTTCTCGCAGGTTCATGGTTTGGGCATCCTTAATGTTGGGCACCATCAGCCCCCGGGGGGTAGCTGCGGCAATACCCAGGTTCATGAAATGCTTAATCTGGATTTCACTGTCGGTCCAGGTGGCATTGACCTGAGGGGTTCGGGCGGTTGCCCAGATGACGGCCTTAGCCAGAATCAGCAGGGGGGTTACCTTAATTCCCTCAAACTGAGATGACTTTTTAAGGCGCTTGACGAACTCCATGGTTCGGGTAGCATCAACATCTACAAAGATTGAAACGTGGGGGGCTTTAAAGGCTGACTCAACCATGGCCTTGGCGGTGGCCTTACGAACCCCCTTGACCTTAATCCGCTCAATCCTATCCCCACCGCTACCGGCAGGAATCCAGAAGCGGGCCGGGTCATTCGCATCCTGGCTGCTGGCGCTTTCGGCCAGGGACAGGTGGGCAGCGTACTGGAGCAGATCCCTCTTAGTGACCTGCCCCTGGTCGCCGGTAGGGGGCACCTGGGCCAGGTCAATACCCATCTCTTGGGCTGCCTTACGCACCGGGGGCTTAGCCAGGGCCTGCCGGTGGGGAGTCTGCCGGCTAGGGCCTGGCAGAACTGGCACCTCAGGGCCTCCAAGCCGCCTGAGAACCTCCCGGCTGCCCTCCCCCAGAAGGCGGCTGGCCCGGGCAGGGAGGGCAGTGAGCAGGGGCAGACGCTGCTCTGCCTGCAGGGGGTGGGCCTCTGCCGGGGCCTGCTGGGCAGGGCTAGAAGCAGGGGAAGCGGGCTGGGCCTGCTGAGTTGCCGGGGCCTGCTGGGTTGCCAGAGCCTGCTGGGCTGGCTTCTTCCGGGCCCGGCGGCGAACCGGGTCAGCCTTAGGGCCAGAACCCACCAGGGCCGGGCTAGCTGGCTGGCTAGCTGCTGGAGCCGGGTTAGCTGCCTGCCCTGCTGGGGCAGAAGAATCAGCTGGAACCTGCTGGGCCTGATCCAGGGCTGCAATGGCAATAATGGGGGTTCCTACCTCAACGGTCTGCCCCTCAGCAACCAGAAGCTCCTGCACCAGCCCCTCATAGGGAGAGGGAAGCTCCACCACCGACTTAGCGGTTTCAATCTCTACCAGCACATCATTAATCTGAACGCTACTGCCGGGGCTTACCTTCCAGCTCAGAATCTCAGCTTCAGTCAAGCCTTCGCCCACATCGGGCAGGGTAAAAATCTGTGACATGATTGTGGCCTTTCGGGCTCTAGTAGGCTAGTGAACGATCAAGGGCTTCCAGCATCCGGTCGATACCTGGAACGTAGTCCTCCTCGACCCGGGCAACAGGGTAGGGCATATGGAAGCCGCCCACCCGAATCACCGGAGCCTGCAGGTGGTAGAAGCAGCGCTCACTAATAGCAGCTGCAATATCAGAACCAATTCCCCCAAAGGTAGGCGCCTCATGGGCCACAATCAGCCGGCCGGTCTTCTGGGCAGAAGCCTCTAGGGTAGGCAGGTCTAAGGGAGAAAGGGAACGCAGGTCAATGACCTCTAGGTCATAGCCGTCCTCTGCTGCCGCCTGGGCAGCAGCTAGGGCTACCGGCACCAGGGGGCCGTAGGTAATCAGGGTAGCCTCAGAGCCCTCCCTAACCACCTGGGCCTTGAAGGGGTCAAAATCCTTCTGGCTCAGGTCCACCTCTCCCTTAGACCAGTAGCGGCGCTTGGGTTCAAAGTAGATCACCGGGTCAGGGTGAGAGATAGCCTTCCGCAGCATCCAGTAGGCATCGTGGGGGTTAGAGGGGGTCACCACCCGCAGACCCGGGGTGTGGGTAAAGAGGGCCTCAGGGGACTCTGAGTGGTGCTCTACTGAGCCAATCATGCCCCCGTAAGGAATCCTGATGGTCACCGGCACCTGGTACTGACCCTGGGTGCGGCTGTGCATCTTAGCTAGCTGAGAGGTGATCTGGTTAAAGCCGGGAAAAACAAAACCATCAAACTGAATCTCAGGAACCGGCCGGTAGCCGCGCAGGGCCAGGCCAATAGAGGTACCAATAATGCCCGACTCCCCCAGGGGGGTGTCCATAACCCGCTGGGAGCCAAAGCTGGCCTGCAGGCCCTCTGTAACCCGGTAGACCCCGCCGAGTTTGCCCACATCTTCGCCCAAGACCAGGACCTTCCGGTCCTCCTCCATCTGGTCAGCCAGGGCCCGGTTGATGGCCTTAGCCAGGGTTAGGGTTTCACGCATAGGTTGATTCTGCATTCTATTCTTCCTCAAAGCCCTCAAGGTAGCTACGGTAAAAGGCCCGGTCCTCTTCTACCTGCTGGTGTTCAGCAGCGTAGGCCCGGCCCAGGTAGGTATCAAAGTCCTCAGGCTCGCTTGAGAGCACGAAGGAGCGAAGGGCCTGGGCCTCTTCCTTCAGGCTCTGGGCCAGCTGATCAAAGAAGCTATCGTCAGCTAGGCCCTGGGAGCGCAGGTAGTTCTCAAGGCGGATCAGGGGGTCAAGGGGCTCATAGGTGGACTGGTGGTCCTTGGGCCGGTACTTGCTGGGGTCATCAGCGGTGGTGTGGGGCCCGAGCCGGTAGGTGTCTGCCTCGATCATGACCGGCCCCCGCCCTGCCCTGATTTCCTCAAGGGCGTAGCGGGTAGCGGCGTAAACGGCTAGCACGTCGTTGCCATCTACCCTGAGGCCCTCAAAGCCGTAGCCTGCGGCCCGGGTTGCCAGTGGAACCCTGGACTGAACCTCAAAGGGCACCGAAATAGCCCAGTGGTTGTTCTGAACAAAGAAGAGCAGGGGGGCCTGGTAGGAGGCGGCAAAGACCATGGATTCGTGCACGTCCCCTTCTGTAGAGGAGCCGTCGCCAAAGTAGACGGCCACCGCTGGCTTCTGCTGCTGGTCTGTCTGGTCAGCTTCCTGCTCTGGGTTGGCGGCAGAGGGGTCAGCCTGGGCGGCGGCCTGGGCATCTAGGTTCAGGCCCATGGCGTAGCCGGTGGCGTGAAGGACCTGGGCTGCTAGGACCAGGGTGTAGGAGTGGACCTTATGTTTTTTAGCGTCCCAGCCTAGGGTTCCTGAGCCCCTAAAGAGGGTGCTGATTTCCTGGGGGCTAATGCCCCGGTGCAGGAGCACCCCGTGGTCCCGGTAGGAGGGGAAGATATAGTCTTGGGCCCCTAGGGCTGCTGCTGAAGCTACCTGGGCGGCCTCCTGGCCCCGGGAGGGGACCCAGAGGGCCAGCTGGCCCTGCCTTTGCAGTGAGGTCATCTCATCACAGAAACGGCGGGTCAGGGCCATAGTCCGGTACATCTCTTTAAGGTCTTGGCCGCTGAGCTGATCGGCGAACCTGCTGAAGGTTTCGTGGCGGCTAACCTGCCCCTTTTCGTCCATGAGTTGGATTCTCTCTGGGACCCCCCAGGGGTTGGAGGGGTCGGTTCTGTATGGCATGGGCTTTTCTCCCTATAGATGGTGGGGCGTGGACCTTCTCATTAACCCTACGCGCTCCTAGCCCCCGCAGGAGGCAATTATTAGAATTTTTAGGGTTTATCTACAAATAGAGGGGCTAGGCTCCGGTGGGGAAAGTCCCGGGCCAGGGCCAGCAGACGCTCATTGGCAGGGTCCTCCCCTACGCTAATACGCACCCCTTCCCCGGGAAAGGCCCGTACTGACAGGGCCTGGGCTTCAGCTGCCTGGGCGAAGGCCCCGCTAGCCTCACCTAGGGGCAACCAGACGAAGTTAGCTAGGGTTTGAGGTAGCCAGTAGCCTAGTTCTTCTAGACCCTGAACCAGTTTCTGCCGCTGCTGAATCAGGTGGCTGACCCTTTCCATAACCTGCTCTTCAGCCTCTAGGGAGGCAATGGCTGCCGCCTCTGCTAGGGCGGTGACAGCAAAGGGGGTGGCTGCAACCCGCAGGGGGGCTGTAATAGGAGGGTGGCTGATGGAGTAGCCCACCCGCAGGCCGGCTAGGCCCTGGGCCTTAGAGAAGGTGCGCAAAAGGGCCAGGTTGGGGTAGTCAGGGTAGAGGTCTAGGCCCTTGACGGGTCCTTCCTGACCTGGGGCTACTTCTGAGGCGGCGCAGAATTCATAGTAGGCTTCGTCAAGGACGACCAGCACCCGGGAGGGGATTTTAGCCATAAAGGCCCGCATCTGGCTTTCGGTGACGGCCGGTCCGGTGGGGTTGTTGGGGCTACAGACAAGAATGACCTTGGTTCGTTCAGTGACGGCCTGGGCCATGGCGTCCAGGTCGTGGGACCCATCAGGCAGGTTGGGTACTTGCACGCTTCGGGCCCCGGCTAGGCCTACGCAGATAGGGTAGGCTTCAAAGGATCGCCAGGCATAGATGACCTCGTCAGCTGGCCCTTCTGGCTGGCTGCCGGCGAAGGTGGTCAGCAGCTGGGTCAGGGCCCCTAGGCTGCCAGCTCCGGTGACGATATCTTCTGGGTCTAGGCCCAGCTGCTGCCCTAGGGCCTGGCGGAGGGCTGTGGCGCTAGGATCTGGGTAGCGGTGGGCTGAGTCAAAGGCCTGGATGATCTGGCTGACGGCCGGGACCGGGCCGAAGGGGTTCTCGTTAGAAGAGAGCTTGTACTGGGTCAGGCCCTCAACGGGCTGAGGCCTTTTGCCAGCGGCATAGGCTGGCAGGTGGGCAAATACGGGTCGGGGCTGGGGGCCCCCTGTCGCTGAATTAGTCATAGACCCCATTCTAGTGTCTTGTACCACATTTTGGGAGGGGGGTTGCCCTCCCAGGCTGGTAGGCTGGTCTTTCTCCAAGGGTTTCTGGTAAAGTTTCCTATCGTCTGGCGGCCCTGCTGCCAGCTAGCCTCCATAGCTCAGGGGTAGAGCATTTCCCTCGTAAAGAAAAGGTCGTCGGTTCAAATCCGACTGGGGGCTCTCGCGCGAACACTCCTTAGAAGAACCGCTACCAGCACCGGTAGCGGTTCTTTTTCTTCCCCTATTCCTCCTGGCCAGGGCCCTCACTGCCGTAGGCCATCAAAGAGGCACAGACCCAAGAGGTGAGCAGGGCCAGGAAGGGAACGACCAGCAGGTGGGTATCGTAGGAAAAGAGCCAGCGGTAAAAGGCCCACAGGCCGCAGGCTGGCAGCAGCAGAAGGGCAAAGATCAGCAGGAAGCGGCCCCTAGCTCCCTTCCCTGCCCCCTGGCGGGCCTGAAAACCAAAATAATTCTTCACATTTCCCATTCTAGTCCCAGCTCAGAGGCCCCTAGTTGCCCCAAAGCCCATAGGTCTTAGCCAGGGATGAGACCTTCCGGGCCCGAGCCAGGCGGGGCAGGTAGGAGCCATCCTGGGGGCCAGAATCAACTTCAGACTTCTGTAGCAGCTCCCTGGCCCACTTAATTTCGTCAGCCGATGGGGCCAGGCCAACGTTAATGGTTTCAGCCTGGGTAGCATCAAGGGTCAGCTTACCGGTCATCCCGTGACTGGTGGTCACTGCACAGTCCTGCAGAAGATCCCCACCGAACTTCCCCACTGAAGGGCCGTCAATAGGGCCAGCCAGACCCCCTACCCGGGAGGCTAGAACCAGCTGAGAGCGGGCAAAGGCCAGGGCGATCCTGTCATCAGAAACCCCGGTATCCCGCCGGTAGTCACCCACCCCAAAGGCCAGGCGGAAGGTGCCGGGGGCCTTGGCAATCCGAACCACGTTCACCATGCCCAGGGCCGTTTCAATCAGGGCAATCACCGGTGTACCGGCTGGCAGCATCATAGCTGTTCTGGTCACATGATCAGGGTGCTCGGTCATAGCCAGCATAACCCCCTTCAGGCCCGGGGCCTGGTTGAGGGCCTCAAGGTCCTGGGACCAGTGGCTGCTTTCAATCCCGTTAATGCGAACCCAGGCTGAGGCCCCGCCCTTGAGCATCTCAACAACCTGCTGGCGGGCGGTGTCCTTCTGCTCTACAGGGCAGCCGTCTTCAAGGTCAATAATGACCGAGTCAGCCTCTGACTCCAGGGCTGAGGCGATTTCCTCTGGGCTGGCGGCAGCTGAGACCAGCAGCCAGGAGCGGGAAAGGCGGGCAGGCAGAGAGGCAGCCCGTTCATTACGGTGAAAGTTAATCACAGGATTGTCCTTGTACAAGGTTAGTTTGACCCAACCAGTCTACCCCTCAGCAGCCCAGGGAGGGCTACAGAAGAACCCAAGGAGGGCTAGGACAAGGGAATCTCAGACAAGGGGCTGATTTAGGCCTTCTGGGCGGCCTGTTCCTGCTTCTTCCAGGAGGAGGCAAAGTGCCGGTCTTTAAACTTCTGCACCGGAATTTCAATGAGCAGGTACATCAGGACCCCAGCCCCCAGGCCTAGGGGAACGAGCAGGGCTACCTGGGCTAGGGTGCTCCAGCCGTGCAGGTAGGGTTCGATCATCTTGTTGAGTACATCGTGTACCAGGTAGATGCTGTAGCTTGATAGGCCGATGATTTGGAGGGGCTTCCAGGCCAGGAGGCGGTGGATGGCGTCCCCTAGGGGCTGGCGGGAGCCAACAAGGCCCCAGAGCATCAGGACAGAGGCGGCCCAGGCCTGCAGGGAGTAGCGCAGGGTGTCCCTAAAGAGCTCGTCTCGGATGATCAGGGTGATCAGGTAGAGGCCTAGGGCTGCAAAGAAAACCCAGTTGCGCCCCAGTAGGGGGATGGTTCTGCCCCCTTGAACGAGGGAGCCAGAGCGGTAGCGGTGCTGGGAGACGTCCCGGCCCCTGACCATTTCGTCGTTGGCGTAGCGGTGGTACCAGAGGGCGGTGAGCATACCGATGGCGATAGCTTCAACCCGGGTGTCGGTGCCAAAGTAGATACGGTCTGTGCTGGCCCCTGATTCGTGTAGGACCCAGCGGGCTAGGGATGAGTAGGTAATCACCAGGGCCCCAAGGACAACCAGGGACTTGCGGTAGCGTTCCCAGCGGACCATGAAGAGCCAGATGAGGGCGAAGATGAGATAGAACTGCTCTTCAATGGATAGGGACCACATGACGTGGGTTCCGGGCAGGACGGTGATTTCTGAGTCTAGGTAGCGGAGGTTGAAGAAGAAGAAAACCTGACCTAGAAAATCCAGGAGGTTGACAGCGCCGCCCCTGAGCCAGTAGATAGCGGTAGGAAGTACGATTGCTAGCAGAAGCGGGGGGGCGATTTTGAGGAGGCGGCGAATATAGAAGCCTGCCACATCAAAACCGCCGGTCTTATCCCGTTCCCTGAGGATCAGGTAGGTAATAATGAAGCCGGAAATGGCGAAAAAGATTGTTACCCCAGAACCGCCTGGAACAAAGCTTAGCCCGGCATGGGAAAAGACGACCAGGAGCACCGCAAAGGCGCGCATAGCATCGATGTGGGCATAGCGGTTCATAAGGTCTTTTTCTCCCCTAAAGATTCTTCATACACGAGTGGTTTTGGCCCTACCAGTAGCTGGCTGCGAACGGGCACTTGACCACAATACCTGGATTATTGACTTTAAACAGGCTCACTTTAGGGGATAAATTGGGGCTCTTTATCATTTTATCTACTGCTCAAGGTCAAGGGCCTGGGCTTCCTTGAGGAGCAGGCGGATTCTTATAAAGCGCTGTTCTACTGCCTGCAGGCGGGGGCAGTGGCCCTGGCAGCTACCTGGGCAGCTGGCCAGCAGCAGGGCCTGGGCTGCTGAGGCAAGGGCTGTTCCTAGCTGGGAAAGCAGGCGGTGCAGGCTAAGCCCGGGGCCTAGGGCTGGCAGGTCGCTACTTGAGCTGGGGGCTAGGCGCTGCCCGCTGGCAGCTAGCTGGCGCACTGTACCTAGTAGGTCTGCAAGTTCCTGGGCCAGCTGCCCTAGCCCCTGGCAGGCTGGGCCCAGTTCTAGGGAGCAGAGAACCTGGTAGAAGCGGTCTACGGCCCGGCCACAGCGCCTGTAGGCCTGCCACCAGATTCCCCGCCCTAGATCCCGCCTGTCCCTGCGGTCTTGCAGAACTTCCCTTAGCCCCATCTTTTCCCTTCCTTCTTGGGCCCCTTCTGAGCTGGCCCTGAGCTTGCTAGCTTTTGATACGCCCTCCTGGGCGCTTTTAGGAGACTTCTAGGATAATTTTCCCCCAGTGGTCGGCTGATTCTAGCCTCCAGTGGGCCTGGGCTGCCTCTTCTAGCCGGTAGCTGGCGCTGATGTGTGCCCCTAGCTGGCCTGCTGAGACCAGGGGCCAGATGACCTCTTGCACCCCAGAAACCACCTGGGCCTTGTAGCTAGCTGACCGGGCCCGCAGGGAGGGGGTATGCAGGCTGAGCCGCCTAGGCAGCATGTAGCCTAGGTTGAGCTGACCCTTGGCTCCCCCCTGTAGGCCCAGGATTGCTAAGGAGCCTTCTGGGGCCAGGCTTTTGAGGTTGTCTTCTAGGTAGGGCCCGCCTACAACATCGATGATGTAATTGACCCCCTGCCCACCGGTAGCCTCTTGAATAACCTGCCTGAAGTTTTCTTCCCTGTAGTTAATGGCCCTAGCCCCCAGCTGGCTGGCCCGCTGGCATTTGGCCTGACTGCCGCAGCTGGCAAAGACCTCTAGGCCTAGGGCCCTGGCCAGTTCAATCCCCATACTCCCCAGGCCGCCGCTGCCGCCGTGAATCAGCAGGCTCTTACCCTGGCAGGCTGACCGCTCCCTAGGTAGGTCTAGGGTCAGGAAGAGGGTGGAGTAGAGGGTTGCGGCGATTTCCATGAGCCCTGCCGCCTGACTTAGGCTGACCCCGGCAGGCAGGGGCAGGGTGTGCTCAAGGTCTACAGCTACATAGTCGGCGTAGGCGCCGGCTGCCAGCAGGGCCACCCTTTCTTGGCCCAGGAGGGAGGGGTCTAGCCCCGGCCCTAGGGCTTCGATCCTTCCGGCTGCTTCTAGGCCGTAGATGGAACTGGCCCCCGGCGGAGGGGGGTAGTAGCCCTGCCGCTGGACGGCGTCGGCCCGGTTGACCCCGGCTGCCTTGATTTTCAGCAGGACCTGGCCGGCCTTGACCTGGGGTAGGGGGACCTGGCTGAGGGTTAGGACGTCTGGGTCCCCGTGCTGCTCTTCTTGGATAGCTCTCATCTGCAAGGGCTGCTCCTTTCTCTGCCGATCTGCTCTTCTGCCAGCCTAACCCAGTGGAAGAGACTAAGGGCACAGGTGGGGGCATTTTGTTTTACCTGCCGGCCTGTGTACTATGGTAAAGGTGCTTCTGGCACCTAATGGATGGTTGTCCGAGCGGCCGAAGGAGCTGGTCTTGAAAACCAGTAGGCGGCAACCCCGTCTCGTGGGTTCAAATCCCACACCATCCGCCACAGAAAACCCGCTTCCTCGACGAAGCGGGTTTTTTCATGCGCAGATTCAAAGACGAAAGCGGGGCCAGGCAGCAACCCATCCCCGCTCGTTCTACGCCAAAGACTTCTAGTGCTAGTAGGTAGAAGAAGTACCGGCGGTGCCGATCAAAACAATAACAAAGGCAATGTAGGCGATGATAATGAGCAGGGAGAGGATGCCCAGCACCAGACCAATCCAGCCGGTGACCTTACCGACGGTTGCTTCGGCTCCGTAGGATTCAGCCTTACGAGCCTGAGAAAGGGCAAGGGGACCAAAAACTACACCGAGGCCCGCAATCACGATGGACAGAATGCCGAAAATCATAGCGTTCTGGGCGTGCTTCTGCCCCTCAGGGTTTACAGCAACCTGGCCGTAGGGCTGGTTGTAGTTCTGGGTGTAGGGCTGCTCGCTGGGCGCACTGTAGGAGCCGTAGTTCTGACCTGAATTCTGGGGATTCTGCTGGTTGTACGATTCTGACACGCCGTTTTCCTTACTATTGGGTACTGAGTGTTACTTGTGCCATTTTATCAAGTGGCCCACAGCAAGCTCCAGGGTTAGCGCCTGCATCTCACAGGGTTTTGACCGCCGCTACTTTTGTCGCTAGTATGGGTAGAGCTGTGTTGCTAGGCCAGGTTGACGGGCCGAACACACCAGCACCTGGAGACGTGCCAGAGCGGCCGAATGGACTTCACTGCTAATGAAGGGTCGGGGTTAAACTCGACCGGGGGTTCAAATCCCCCCGTCTCCGCCACAAAGAAAACCCCGTTTACCTAGTCTGACTAGAGTAAACGGGGTTTTTGCTTCTACTGGCTTCCTCCCTGGCCCGCCCCAAGCCCACCAGCTGCCCACGGCTACCCGCCGGCGCAGGCGTCGTGGCGCAGGCGTCGGGATCTCGTGCCTAGAAGGTCGCAAAGTGGGTCAGGCGGGCCTCCCCGTCGACCAGCTCGTCCCAGTCCCCAGGGACCTCAAAAACCGCCAGGGACGAGGGCGCATACCCGTAAGAGGCATCCATCAGGGCCTCGTAGTCAGAATCCGGGCTGGCCAGTTGCAGGGCCGCGTCCTGCACGCCAGGCAGGTGGGCAATCACCATCAGGGAGTGGACGCCCGCCGGGGTGCGGTTAATCGTCGTCATAAGCTGGGAGGCTGGGGCGTTATAGAGCCGCTCATCCAGGCTGGCAGTCGGTGCCTTCTCACCGAGCGCCTCAGACACCCAGGTTGTCGTCTGCCGGGTCCGCAGGGCCGCAGAGCTCACCATCATCTCAGGCACGAACCCGTGCTCTAGCAGCCAGGCCCCAGCCCGGGGGGCCTGCTCATGACCCCGGCGGGTCAGGGGCCGATTAAAGTCATCAAACCCCCAGTCAGCCTCAGCATGGCGCATGATAATCAGGGTGCGGGTATCGTGGCGGGGCAGGGCGAAATCGGTCATGCCACCATCCTACCCGCCCCAGCACCGTCCAGCCCGGGGCCCGACCGTCCAGCCAAGCCGTCCAGCCCGGCCGTCCAGACCAGACCAGCCCGGCCCGTCCAGACCATCGCCGCCCGGCCCGGGCCTAGGCAACCCCTATAAAACGCTTGAGGGCGTACACCGTTTCTTCCGGCTTCTCAGAGTGGACCCAGTGCCCAGCCCCCTTAATAACGACGCGACGCACCAGGGGGAAGAGCTCTTTCATGGGGGCC
>JAXDRN010000092.1:0-5065 GCA_034090985.1 Rothia sp. (in: high G+C Gram-positive bacteria)
TTCACAGCAACCGGCAGCTCAGGAACCAGCTGAGCTTCGTCGATTGCGCAGGGCCACTCTAAACCACGGAGCCAGCCCACTGTATCAGCCTCAACCACTGCTCGCAGACCGGCATCAGCCATTGAATAAACTGCCTTCAGATGCCCCTCATGAGCCAGCTTGTTCACCAAGCTTGTCTTCCCCACTGCACGAGCGCCTTCGATAATCACGACAGGCGCAACAGCAAGGAGGTCAAGTATTTTGGGCTCAAGGAATCGGGGATAGAAGGTCATAGGTCAAATTGTACATCCGATGTACAAAATTTTGTACATCGGATGTACAAGTTGTTTAAAGAGGCTTAATTCATAAGGGTAGGTGAAGCAGGCTCACAGCGAAGCTGCTGGCTCGATGAAGTGAGCGAGTGCGAGCGCGCGAGCACACAAGAGCGAACGAAATCCGCCGCAAGGCGGGGCGTGAGGGTCAGGCTTACGCGCCTTTCCTAGCGCACATCGTACCCAGCCGCCCGGATTGCGTCCTTGACCTCCCCAATGCTCACCTCACCAAAGTGGAAGATGGAAGCGGCCAGCACTGCGTCCGCCCCTGCCTCAATGGCGGGCGGGAAGTGCTCGGCAGCCCCCGCCCCACCAGAGGCAATCAGGGGCACCGACACAACGGAGCGCACCGCCCGGATCATGGGCAGGTCAAAACCGGCCTTAGTGCCGTCGGCGTCAATGGAGTTGAGCAGAATCTCCCCCACCCCGCGCTGCTGGGCTTCAGCAACCCACTCCAGCAGGTCCAGGCCGGTAGATGTACGCCCGCCGTGGGTGGTCACCTCATAGCCTGAAGGCGTGGCATCTGACTTCTTAGCGTCGGCAGAGAGCACCAATACCTGGGAGCCGAAGCGTTCGGTAATCTCATTGATTACCTCAGGGCGGGCAATGGCGGCAGTGTTGATAGAGGCCTTATCGGCCCCAGTGCGTAGTAGGCGGTCAACGTCATCTACGGTGCGTACTCCCCCGCCCACGGTCAGGGGAATAAAGACCTGCTCAGCGGTTGAAGAGACCACGTCGAAGGTGGTCTGCCGGTCAGAGGAAGAGGCCGTAACATCTAGGAAGGTCAGCTCATCTGCCCCCTCAGCGTTGTAGCGTTTAGCCAGCTCTACAGGGTCGCCGGCATCCCGCAGGCCCTCAAACTTGACCCCCTTGACCACACGGCCAGCGTCCACATCAAGGCAGGGAATAACACGAATAGCAACGCCCATAGCCGGGCCCCCTTTTTTTCTAGAAGAAAATAAATAACGGTCAAAAAAAGGGGCGGCCCTCACTGCCAGCTAGCCAGCTGCTGGGGGCCGCCGGGTGCCCTAGAGGCGGGCTGCCTGAATCGCGGTTACAAGAATGCCGCGGCCCCCAATATCGTAGAGGGAATCCATCACCCGGTTAGCTGCCTTACGGGGAACCATAGAGCGCACAGCAACCCAGCCTTCCCGGGAGAGGGGTGAAATGGTGGGTGCCTCAAGGCCAGGGGTCAGCTCCGTGGCAGCTTTCAGGTTGGCCTCTTCAATGTTGTAGTCAATCATCACGTACTGGCGGGCAATGAGCACTCCCTGCAGGCGGCGCTGCAGGCGCTCCAAACCGGCGTGGTCTTCAACACCGGGGCGCTGAATCAGCAGGGCCTCAGAGCGCATGATCGGATCACCGAAGGGTTCAAGGCCAGCAGCTCGCATGGTGTTGCCGGTTTCTACCACATCGGCAATAGCGTCAGCCACGCCTAGGCGGATCGATGACTCAATAGCTCCGTCCAGGCGCACCACAGAGGCCTTAATGCCGGAACGTTCCAGGTAGTCAGTCAGCAGCCGCTTGTAGCTGGTGGCAATCCTCTTACCTTCAAGCTGGGCTGGATCAGTGAACTGGCCTGCTGGCCCCGCTAGGCGGAAGGTGGAGCGGGCAAAGTCAAGGTTCAGGGCTTCTTGGGCGTGGGTTCCTGCATCCTGCAGAAGGTCACGGCCGGTAATGCCAACATCTAGGGTTCCTTCGCCCACGTAGACTGCAATATCCCGGGGCCGAAGGTAGAAGAACTCAACCTGGTTTTCCTGGTCAACAAGGACCAGTTCCCTAGAGTCCCGCCGCTGAAGGTAGCCAGCTTCTGAGAGCATGGTCGTTGCAGCCTGAGAGAGCATTCCCTTGTTGGGGACGGCAACACGGAGCATGTATCGTTTCCTTTAGGTTGAGGGGCTTAGAGGTACTTGTAAATGTCTTCGGGGCTGAGTCCCTTAGCGATCATCATGCACTGTAGATGGTAGATCAGCTGTGAAGCCTCTTCAGCGAATTCAGCATCAGACTGGAATTCAGCAGCCATCCACACCTCGGCTGCTTCTTCTACGATTTTCTTGCCGATAAAGTGCACGCCCTTGTCGAGTTCAGCGACCGTACCTGAGCCTTCGGGGCGGGTTTTGGCCTTTTCGGCCAGTTCTGCGAATAGGGTTTCAAAGTTCTTCACGTTTTCTAGAGTACCGCTCTTTGAAGCGGGGGCGTTACCGGGCTGGTCTAGATTTCATCTTTCGGTCATCTTCCCCTCCCTTTGCCCCAAGGCCCCACCCGCCCTCCTATCCCAGAGGCAGGGAAGGAGGGCGGGTGGAATGATATCTTGCAGGAAGTCTTAGCGGTTAGGGCAGGGGGTCCAAGTCTTACCGCCTGGAGCATAGCAACGGGGGCCGGTGTAGCCAGGATAGGGGTTCGGTGCTGGCTCGGCTTCCGGAGCCGGGGCTGGCTGGTTCTGCTCTGGTGCCGGATTCGGGGCGGGGGCAGGGGCAGGGGGCTGGTTAATCTGAGCCTGAGCTTGGCGCTCTGCTTCAGCTGCCTGTTCTGCGGCGATCCGCTCAGCCTCAGCTGCGGCAGCCTGTTCAGCGGCAAGACGTTCGGCTTCAATCCGCTCAGCCTCAGCTATGGCAGCCTGCTCAGCAGCAAGACGTTCGGCTTCAGCCTGCTCAGCGGCTCGCTTTTCTGCCGCCTGTAGGTCGCTGGCCTTAGTACTTGCAGAATCAACCAGGCCTGACAGTTGCGCTATGAGGCTTTCGCCCATCTGGCTCTTTTGAAAGCCTGCAAGGAAGGCGTATTCAAGACCGGTAGGGGTATTTTCTAGCAGGTCAAGCAGACTACTTGCTTCTTCGAGTAGGGATTGGGCTGCTTCAGCAGTGCCAGCACCTGCTAGGGCCTCTTCTAGGCCTTTAACCTGGGCTGGAAGACTGCAAGAAACGCTATCATCAAAGAGGCCCCTTCCGCTACTGATGGCACTGTTTTGTGCCTTGAGCACCCTCTCATAAAATTTAGAGTTAGGCTCAATGAGAACTGCGGTGCCTAGCCCGGCTCGGGCAATTTCTTCATTCACAAATTCCCCATTTGCAAGAAATACTCCAGCTAGAGTTCTGCCATATGAATCGGTCTTTTCAAGATCGTATTCCAGGCTGACCTTACTGCCTGCTGGCAGCTTCTCTTCTAGGAAGGAGCTTGCTTCTGGGCCCAAACACTCTACAGCCTTGTTAGGGTGCTTGGTTTCTGGGGTATCTACATTCAGGAGCCTGATGCGGGTTTCCTCCCCATCTAAAGACACGTCAACTGTATCGCCATCAATAACACGAATAACGGTTGCGCTGTTCTGCGTTGACGCTGTAGAAGAGTTCCTTGCTTCTTGGTTACTGCAACTAGTAAGACCCAAGGCAGCTAGAAGGGCAAGGGCCAGCGTGCGATGAAGTGTGTTCATGGTAGCCATTCTTCTTTGAAACTGTGTGCGAGTTATGCTCAAGAACCTACAGAATCTAAAGCATTACTTAAGGATATTACCATTCAGTAACTAATATTAAGCAGGGGTCACAGTGAACACTAATATTACAAAGCTGCATAACAATAAAAAATATTACGAGCCCAAACCTTTAGTAGTTAACCCTTAAACTAGTGGGGCGGGCTAGCAAAAACTGCCAACCCGCCCCAGTCACTTAGAAGGCCAGTCGCATGGCCTGGGTGTCCGTGAGCCTAGCTGGGCTAGAGGCCATGCCTACCGGACGTCCACAGTGGGGTCGGGGAAGGCGGTTTCGACCTCAACCTTGGCGGCCTCCTGGTTGCGGGTGCGCCACCAGACAAAGAAACCTACCAGGGTGAAGGCCCCGTAGAAGAGGTACATAAAAGCGCTGGCGTAGTAGCCTGCTGACCAGAGCAGGGGAACGCCTACGATGTCTACAGCGACCCAGACCAGCCAGAATTCTACCCAGCCCTTAGCCATGCCGTAGGTGGCTAACAGGGAACCGGTGAAGATCCAGGCGTCTGACCAGACCGGCTCGTAGGAGCCCAGGGCGCGGAAGATAGGGGTCAAGGCGCCGGTGCCGACCAGCATGAAGGCGACCATGAAAGCTCGTTCACGCCAGCTGGCCCACTGGGGAATCACTGCTGCCTGGCCTGCGTCGCCGGTCTTGCGGGTTTGGTTCCAGCGGTACCAGCCCCAGACGGAAACGGCGATGAACATAATCTGGCGGCCTGCCTGCCCCAGCAGGTTAGCGGTACCGTAGGTTGACCCGAAGAGGGTACCTAAGAAGACGGTGAGCAGAAGCAGGTTGCCGAGAATACCGACGGGCCAGGCCCAGACTTTGCGGCGCATGCCGCCGAGGGCTGATAGTAGGCCAAAGATGTTGCCAAGGACTTCGCGCACCAAGAGGGACTGGTTATCGCCAATCGCAATTTGAGCGTCGAAGAGCCACCGCAAGAAATCCATAAAAAACTCCCAAAGCGAGTGGCTCCGGGAGAACAAATCGAGGGTACCCGGCGTTGGCTGGCTTCGTTGGGTGTCGGTGAGGACGCCGGTGGGCCTGGCAGTCGGGTACGGCAGGTGCCGCGGGGGCACCTTACGGTTTGCTCGTGCTACCTTCCATCCAGACTGTACTGTCTGCCAAGGAATTCCACCTTGCAGGTATCGGGCACGTGGATGTGCCGTCAATTAGCGGGCTGTCACCGCAGGTTCGGATTTTCACCGGGTCCCGGAGCACGATATGTATATTTACCCTTCAAGTTATAGCACGGCCGGGGGCTGTAACCGTCATATT
>JAXDRN010000093.1:0-4288 GCA_034090985.1 Rothia sp. (in: high G+C Gram-positive bacteria)
CACTGTCGTATCAGGGGCCTGCAGGGGTGAAGACCAGATACGGGAGCGGACGGTTGCCACCACCGCGTGCCCCGGGTTAGCGGGCAAGGCCCCGTCTACCGCGGCAATACCTTCCTGGGCTGCTGCTCGGGCATGGTCGGATAGGTAAAACCCTTTCTTCTCCCAACCACTACGTGGAACGGTTCGCCCAACCCAAGGAGCGGTAACAGTCACCGGGGGCAGAGCCAGCGCTAGTCCTGCTTCCTCGATACGGGCTAGCCGGTCGAGAAGAGCTGCCGCCTCAACTGTAAGATCAACCTCGGCAGGCTGGGCCAGTTTGATAGCGCGCAGACCGATGATTGTCGGGGTTGAATCAAGTAGGGTCTCAGGCGCAAGCACACACACCGAAATCCCCAACACATCGCCGTTAGCCTGCAAACGAACGGCAGCCTGAGGATCCACTGAACGGGCCCGAGTCAGGTAGGTCGCCATATCCCGGGCGGTCCTTGCATCGGGTAGGTAAATATAATCGGTGTAGTCAGATAGCTTGGGCTCGGTCATTTCACAGGCTTCCGGAAATCAAAGGGACGGTCTATTCACACACCACCCTATCGCAGATGATGGGCTGCATTCCCGGTGAGATGAGAAATAGGGGCTACCTGTGAGAGAGTGGAACTATGAGTCACGAAACCCTAGAAAGCCTCTCCTCCACCCAAAAATTACTGGCCATGCTCAACCTAACCCCAGGTGGCGCGTCCGCCCACGAGCATGTCTTTAGTGCCCTGACCCTCACCAAAGAATCCCCGCGTATCTTCGGTGGGCAAGTACTTGCCCAGGCGATCATGGCAGCTGCCCACACAGTAGAGGGCAAAACCCTTCATTCCCTGCACGGCTATTTTTTGCGCCCTGGGGATGTTGAAGCTGACCTTTCCTACGGGGCTGAGGCCCTCAACGATGCCCGTTCTTTTGCCAGCCGCCGGGTACAGGCCTACCAGTTGGGTCAGCCTATTTTTTCCGCTATTGCTTCCTTTCAGGCCCCTGATGCTGGCCTAGATCATCAGTCGGATTTTCCCAGCCAGGTTCCTGCCCCAGAGGATTTACCAACTACAGCTGAGCTTTTGGGCCATCTTTTAGATCCCCTGGCACAGAAGGTTGCCTTTGCCCGCCCTTTTGATCTTCGGCATGTTCAGACCCCGGTTTACCTGGATGCCGGGCAGGTTCAGGAGCCAGTGAATATGGTGTGGTTTAAAACCTTTGAGCCCCTGGGTGATGATCCGGTGGTTCATCAGGCGGCCTTGGCCTACGCTTCTGATTACACACAACTGGAGCCCGTTTTACGCCAGCATGGGAAGTCCTGGTTGGAGCCGGGAATGAAGGTAGCCTCTTTGGATCATGTGATCTGGTTCCACCGGCCGGCTCGGGCTGATGACTGGCTCCTCTTGGTTCAGGAGTCTCCCAGTGCCCAGTCTTCTAGGGGCCTATCGGTGGGGAAGATTTTTACCCGCCAGGGTCAGCATGTTGCCACGGTGGCCCAGGAGGCCATGATTCGACTGCCCGAATTCCGTAGCTTCTAGGCATTTTTTCGCCTGAGATCAGAATGGTCCCTTCCATCAGGTTTAGATGGAAGGGACCAAAGGGCCCGTTTTAGCGGGTTAGTTTGCGGTGAACAACGCGGTGGGGCTTAGCTGCCTCAGGGCCAAGCCGCTCAATCTTGTTCTTCTCGTAGGACTCGAAGTTACCCTCGAACCAGTACCAGTTATCGGGCTGCTCATCGGTGCCTTCCCAGGCCAGAATGTGGGTTGCTACCCGGTCCAGGAACCAGCGGTCGTGGGAGACCACTACAGCGCAGCCGGGGAATTCCAGCAGGGCGTTTTCCAGGGAGGTGAGGGTTTCAACATCCAGGTCGTTGGTTGGTTCGTCCAGCAGCAGCAGGTTGCCGCCCTGCTTGAGGGTCAGGGCCAGGTTCAGGCGGTTACGCTCACCACCTGAGAGCACACCTGCCTTCTTCTGCTGGTCGGGGCCCTTGAAGCCGAAGGCTGAGACGTAGGCGCGGGAGGGCATTTCTACCTGGCCTACCTGAATGTAGTCTAGGCCGTCTGAGACAACCTCCCAGAGGGACTTTTCTGGGTCAATGTTGGCCCGGTTCTGGTCAACGTAAGAAATCTTGACTGTTTCGCCCACCTTGAGCTTGCCGCCGTCGAGCGGTTCTAGGCCAACGATGGTCTTGAAGAGGGTTGACTTACCTACACCGTTGGGGCCAATAACACCTACGATGCCGTTGCGGGGCAGGGAGAAGGACAGGCCGTTAATCAGGGAGCGGCCGTCAAAGCCCTTCTCTAGGTTTTCGGCCTCAATGACTACGTTACCTAGGCGGGGTCCTGGGGGGATCTGGATTTCTTCGAAGTCTAGCTTGCGGGTCTTTTCAGCTTCAGCAGCCATTTCCTCGTAGCGGGCCAGACGGGCCTTAGACTTAGCCTGGCGGCCCTTAGCGTTGGAGCGAACCCACTCCAGTTCCTCTTCCAGGCGCTTGGCCAGCTTAGCGTCCTTCTTACCCTGTACCTCTAGGCGGGCCCGCTTCTTATCCAGGTAGGTGGAGTAGTTGCCCTCATAGGGGTAGAGGTTGCCGCGGTCTACTTCTGCGATCCATTCTGCAACGTGGTCAAGGAAGTAGCGGTCGTGGGTAATGGCGATAACTGCACCCTCATAGGACTGCAGGTGCTGTTCTAGCCAGAGGACTGACTCTGCATCTAGGTGGTTGGTAGGTTCGTCCAGCAGGAGCAGATCGGGCTTCTGGAGCAGCAGCTTGCAGAGGGCTACGCGGCGGCGCTCACCACCGGAGAGGTGGGTCACTGGGGAGTCAGCTGGGGGGCAGCGCAGGGCGTCCATGGCCTGTTCAAGCTGGGAGTCGATATCCCAGGCGTTGGCGGCGTCGATTGCTTCCTGGAGCTTGCCCATTTCTTCCATGAGGGCGTCAAAGTCAGCATCGGGGTTGGCCATCTCTTCTGAGATTTCGTTGTAGCGAACAATCTTTTGGTAGATTTCGCCCACGCCTTCTTGGACGTTGCCCAGGACGGTTTTTTCCTCGTTGAGGGGTGGTTCCTGCATGAGGATGCCTACGGTGTAGCCCTCTGAGAGGCGGGCCTCACCGTTGGAGGGGGTGTCTAGGCCGGCCATGATTTTCAGGATGGTTGACTTACCGGCACCGTTAGGGCCGACCATACCGATCTTGGCGCCGGGGAAGAAGGACATGGAGACGTCGTTAAGAATGACCTTATCGCCTACTGTTTTGCGGGCTTTGGTCATGGTGTAGATAAATTCTGCCATGCCTTTAAGCCTACCTCTTGCTGTCAAGCGGCTGGGGACTGAAGGGCGCTGGCCTCTGAGCTACCTGCTAGGGACTTTTCTTCTTCACCCCCTGCTTCTTCTTCAAGGGCCTGAGGCTGGGCGGTCTTCTGCTCACAGATCCGGCTAAAGTGGCTCAGTCCGTAGGTAAGATCGTGCCCTAGGGCCTGGGCATCAATGTCAATGCTGGTTCCCAGGCTGCCATCTGCCCGTTCAAACTGGTTGACCCTTAACCTGCCGCTAATGAGTACCGGGTGGCCTACTTGCAGGCTGCGGGCTGCATTGTAGGCCAGGGCCCTATAGCAGTTGACCTGATACCAGTTGGTGTTTCCCTCCTTCCAGCTTCCTGTTGCCGGGTCAAACCAGCGGGGGGTTGAAGCTAGCCGAAAGTAGGTCAGGGGCACCTGGCTGCCGGGTAGAAATTTTTGGGTGGGGGCGGTTGCCACAAAGCCGCGAAGGGTAATGAGATCTGACATCTTCTGCTCCGGATCTAGGGGTTAGTTTCTAGGCCTGATTCTGCCCCTGTAAGCCTGTGCTTTCGGCCTTCCTGCTGGCCTGTGGATAGACTGCCGACCTTCTCAAGGGGGCCTTTGGGGACCAGGCCAGGGAAAAAGAGCTGAAAGGATGACGGCTGCTGCTGCCTTTATGACGGTTTTAGTCCACACCCCTGCCCGTCTCTGGGCTGTCGTCTGCTCACTGATCCAGAGAAGACTAACCTGCGGGCAAGAGCCCTGTGCAGCATGGACTGCCCGGGCCATGAAGAAGAAGCTGCCAGGTAAAGAAAAAGCTGAGCAAAGAAGAAGCCCGCCCAACCCTGTACAGACAGGACTGGACGGACTTTCAAACCAGCGCCCCAGGAGGGAGTCGAACCCCCGACCAAGAGATTAGAAGGCTCCTGCTCTATCCACTGAGCTACTGAGGCTAGCGCTGTCCATCCTAACTCTTCTGGGCCTAAAAGTCACTTTTG
>JAXDRN010000094.1:0-2375 GCA_034090985.1 Rothia sp. (in: high G+C Gram-positive bacteria)
TGCTAAACCTAAGGACGTCATTGCGGTAGCTGAAATCCCTAAGACCCGGTCGGGTAAGATTACCCGCCGCCTACTAGGGGAACTGTACCAGGGCCGGGCCTTAGGGGATACCTCCTCCCTACAGAATGAGGAGGCCCTAGAGGCTATCGCCCAAGTTCTAGCTACCCGCTAGTCGGTTTGGGGCCAGGGCTGGCTATAAAATAGGGGGAACAGGCTTTGATTCAGGAGATTCCATGCCCAAACTTTCCCGCTTTACCAAGAGTGCCCTGGCCCTCGTCGCTGGTGGTGCTGCCCTGATTGGCATCGGTGCCACCCACCCGGCAACGGCACCTAGGATTGCCTCCTTAACCGGGGGCTCTTCTAGCTCCAGCCAGAATAAGGGGGGCCGCTCTAGCACTTCTTCTTCGATCAGCAACAGCGAGAAGGAGTACGCTGAAATCTGCTACGACCCGGCCAGCGGTCAGCGCCTAGAGAATGATCAGTGTGAAGAGAGCAATGGCAGCTCTGGGGGCAGTGGAGTCTCTTCCTCTAGGGGCAGTACCTACTGGATCTCCTACTCTAATTCAGCTAAGCTGCCCAAGGTTGGCGAGCAGGTTAGCGGTGGCAGCAGCACCCGCCCCAGCGACGGAACAATCTTTAGGAACCTCTCTTCTGAGGGCGGCAGCTTTGCTGATTCCTTCAAGGAGTCCCGCTCCTCTTACACGGTGCAGGATTCCCAGGTGGTCTCTCGGCAGGAGGGCAGCTCCAACGGAGGCTTCAAGAGCTCAACGAACACAAGTCAGCAAAAGAGCGGTTTTGGCAGTGGTTTTAAGACCGGTGGCGGAAGCAAGGGGGGCTAGGACTTGCGCAGGCTTTCCTTTTCCCTAGGCCGGCAGGACTGGGAGCAGACTATCGCCCGGGAGGGGCTGATTTACTCTCTTGAGGGCCCTGAAGACACTGACCACTACTGGAATGAGTTTGCCGCCTACGAGTTTTCGGTAGCAGAGGCCCTCTGGATCCAGGAGCAGGTTGAGCAGGCCCACCAGATGTGCCTTGCTGCTATTGACCATATTATTTCTGGCCCCCTCAAGTACCGGCTGGGTCTGAGCGAGCAGGCCCTGAAGCTGGCTATTGATTCCTGGCGCTGGCACGAGTATGACTTCTACGGCCGTTTTGATTTTATCTACAACCCAGATCAGCATTCCTTGAAGTTGCTGGAGTACAACGCTGATACCCCAACTGGCCTGGTTGAGACGGCAGTGAGCCAGTCCAGCTGGTTTAAGGGCCAGCAGATGGCTATGCGCGGCTATAAGGAATGGAATGATTTGGGCCATGCCTTTGCTGCCCGCTGGGCCCAGATTAAGAAGCGGGTTAAGCACCCGGTGCTTCACCTAGCCTGCGTCAACCCAGATATTGATGAGCTCGGTGAGGATCTTGAGAACCTGAAGGTAGTTGCCCATGCTGCTTCTATGGCTGGCTGGGAGACGCACCTGATCTATATTGATGACCTGCGCTGGAAGGCCGATTCAAGGATCTGGCAGGATGGCCAGGGGCGGCGGGTCTATAACCTCTTTAAGCTCTACCCCTGGGAGGATATGGTTGAGGACGCCTACGGGCAGGTCCTCTTTGAGGGCGGCTACCAGGCCCTAGAGAACTGGTTTGAGCCGGCCTGGAAGATGTTCCTTTCCAATAAGGTGCTCCTGCAGGCCCTCTGGGAGCTTTACCCTAACCATCCCCTGCTTCTGCCTACCTCTCTTGAGGCTGACCACGGTTTTACTGACTGGGTCAAGAAACCTATCTTCGGCCGGGAGGGCGATGGCATTGTGGTTGAGGCCCCCAGCTACGGGGTGCAGGCGGCCCACACTGACGGTTATATGACGGCTACGGCCAGGGAGGATGAGTACATCTACCAGCAGTATGTTCACCCGCCCTCCTTCAGTGGCCAGGACCAATCAGTTCACTACCCGGTCCTGGGGGCCTGGGTGGTCGGTGGTAAGGCTATGGCCTTTGGGGTCCGTGAGTCTGATGGGGCTATCACTGATGGCTACTGCCGTTTTGTTTCTACAGTCTTGCGCTAGCTCCAGCCTTCAGACCTAGAGGAGCCTTCCTCGCCCCTTCCGCTGCGGTAGGAAGGGGAGAGGAAGGCTCTCTCTTTAAGGTTCTTGCCTGCTCTTGAGGCTTATTCATAAGGGTAGGTGAAGCAGGTTCACAGCGAAGCTGCTGGCTCGGATGAAGTGACCGGGTGCGAGCGTGCGAGCACTCATGAGGTCACGGAATCCGCCGTTAGGCGGGGCGTGAGGGTCAGGCTTGCGCCTATTCCGCCCGCAGATTTGTTTCCTCGCGCGCTCGGAATCTGCTGGGCTCCATCCAGCGTGAGCCTGCGGAACCTTTTATGA
>JAXDRN010000095.1:0-15384 GCA_034090985.1 Rothia sp. (in: high G+C Gram-positive bacteria)
AGCTATAACAAGAAGGCCGAGGGGTGTAGCTGCACCTCTCGGCCTTTTTGTTCAGCGATGGGTTGGGGAGGTCTGCTGGTCTTGTTCCCAGGCCCGGTGGGCGTCGTTGGCGGCGGACGCTCCTCGTGTCATGGCAGCTACCACCATGGCGATAGTGGGAAGAAACAGAAAAGCTAGGCCAACCGGAATAACTGCGGAATTGTGAACCATCAGTCCCAGAGCCAGGACGACCGCCGCCCCAGCAAACTGGGCCCAGGCGCAGGCCCGCAGGGTGGGGGCAATCGCCTTGTGGGCCGCGTACCAGGCGGCATCCGACTGCATGGTTGCTGTGGTGCGGACGCCCACCAGTCCGTTACGGCGCAAGGTACCGGCTGCACCCATGCGGGCTATCGCCAGAAAGAGCCCGCCCAACAAGAGCAGGCAAAAGACCAGGGGTAGATACTCGGCTGCAGACATGGGTGCTCCTTTTCCGGTTCAGGCGAGGGGGGTTAAGATCAATTCTACTCAAACCTGAAATCTAGTTCTAGAGTCCCAGCCCTTATAACACCTCCACACGCAAAGACCGCTGGCCCCTTCCCTCTCGGGATGGGGCCAGCGGTCGTGAAGCCGGGGCAGGCGTCCGCACCCCTGATTATTGGGGCGGACGCCTACCGCCGGTTAGGCGCTGCGCTCGGCGTGAGCGGTGCGGGCTCGACGGACCAGGTCCTGGTACTCGTTCTCCGACTCGATCAGCTCGTCGCGGTACTTCTGCGGAATCTCGCGAGACTTAGCTACCTCAGCATCAAGCTTGCTCTGAATCTCAGCGCGCTCAGCCTCAGAAGCATCGGCGGGCAGGTTCAGGTACTTCTCAGACAGGGTCTGAACACGCTGAATGGTTGCCAGGGCCTTGCCCTTGGGTGAAAGCAGAGAGGCCAAGACGGTCACAATCAGGACACCCACGATGACAGTCAGTGAGAAACCGATGGTTACTTCAACAACGTGAACGGGCTGGCCGTCGTTGATGAAGGGTAGGGTGTTCTCGTGCAGGGCGTGCAGCAGCAGCTTGACACCGATGAAGGCCAGGATGATGGACAGGCCCCATGAGAGGTAGATTAGGCGGTCTAGCAGGCCGTCAATGAGGAAGTAGAGCTGGCGCAGGCCCATCAGGGAGAAGGCGGTTGCGGTGAAGACGATGTAGGCTTCCTGGGTCAGACCGAAGATGGCGGGAATGGAATCCAGGGCGAAGAGGATGTCTGTACCGCCGATAGCGACCATGACCAGCAGCATGGGGGTCATGACCTTCTTGCCGTTCTCTACGGTGAAGAGCTTATCCCCATCGTAGTAGTCAACGGTGTTGAACATCTTCTTAGCCAGGCGAACGATGAAGTTATTAGCCTCATCTTCTTCTTCCTTATCGGTCACTTCACCCTTGATGAGGTTACCGGCGGTGTAAATCAGAATCAGGCCGAAGAGGTAGAAGACCCAGCTCCAGCGTTCGATGGCGGCTGCACCGAGCAGGATGAAGGCGGTTCGGGCGATCATGGCGAAGATAATACCGAAGAGCAGAACCTTTTGCTGGTCCTCACGCGGCACCTTGAAGGAGGCCATGATAATCAGGAAGACAAAGAGGTTATCGACACTCAAAGCCTTCTCGGTGATGTAGCCGCCGTAGTATTCTGCGGCGAACTGGGTGCCGTCCCAGAAGAGGATGACCAGGCCAAAGAGCAGGGCGATACCTACGTAGACGGCCGACCAGATGGCTGCCTCTTTGATGGTAGGTTCATGGGCTTTTCGCACATGGAAGAAGAAGTCGTAAGCTAGCAGTAAGAGGATAAACGCAATCGTTACACCCCACTGCAACCCAGTGATATGCATTGGGAGCCTTTCTTGTGGTTGGGGTTTGCCAAAATCCACAAGTCTCTCCCACCACCTCTGTGGGTGGTTTCCTGCCCCGGTTGGGCGCCTTCGATCAACGTGCTGACGATGCAGGAATTAGTGGGATACTCCCTTGCTCGGTCTCTAACTATAACCTATCTTGGCCCTTTTGAACAGAGGCCCTAGCGTCCTTAAGGCCTAGAAGGAGGGAGCTGATCAGCAGAAGCAGGGCTGCGCTGATCCAGGTGGCGCTAAAGCCTGCTGTCTGCATGGCTGCACCCATCGCTAGGGAGCCTAGGCCTGTTCCGATATCGAAGTGAGAGTTCCAGGCAACAGAGGCCCGCTCGGTGGCATCAGGCCCGCCAGCGTCTGTTAGGGCACGCACCATGGTCACCGACTGCAAAAAGCCGTAGCCGAAACCGATCAGGGCTGCCCCAGCCAGGAGAAGGAGGGTAGCTGGCAGGCCGCTGCCTTCAGACCAGGCGACGAAGGCAACCCCTAGGGCGCTGAGGGCCAGGACCGGGGCCATCAGTAGCCGGGTGCCAAAGCGGTCAGTAAGGGAACCACCGTAGAGGCGGGTGGGGGCGGCCAGGGCGCAGAGTAGCAGCAGGGCAGCACTTGCCAGGGCGGCGCTGGGGGCGATCTGGGTAGAGAAGGTCATAAAGGCCCCGCCGACGCTCGTGACCAGGGTCAGGGTCAGCAGGGCAGGCCAGATTCGGGCCAGGATCCTAGGGGTAGGAGTCCTTCTGTCAGCTCCAGCTCCCTGCTGCTTGCGGTCTGCCTCTAGCAGGTAAGCATCTACCTGCCTGCCCAGGTTCAGGGCGAAGGGGGCAGCCAGGGCTGCTATGGCCCCGGCCGAAATGACCGGCCGGTAGCCGAAGGCCTCTAGGGCCCAGGGGGCTAGGGGGGTGAAAATCAGCTGGGATCCTGCGGCAGCTAGCCCGTAGAGCCCTACCGCCCGGCCCCGGTATTCAAGGGGTAGCAGGTAGGAAAGGGCTGAGGAGCAGCAGACAGTGACTATCCCAAATCCTATCCCGCGCAGGGCTGAGGTCAGGAGCAGGTTGGTCAGATCTGGGCTCAGAGCCTGTAGCAGGGAGGGCAGGCCCATCAGGAGGGTGCCTAGGGGCAGAATCAGTGCCCAGGAGAAGCGGCGGGTCAGGAAGGGCACACTGAACTGGGTTGCTACCGTCAGGGCCATCAGAACCGTGTTGGTTGCCCCGGCCCCCAGGGAGCCGGCCCCTCCGGCCAGGGCCCAGGCCGGTGAGGCTGGAAGAAGGATGGCAAGGCTAGAGATACTCAGCCCGAAGGTCAGCAGAATCTGGGTCATGCCCGGCAGGCTACTTAGCCTTTGGTGCTGGCTTGTCTGGCTCATCCTATCCTCCCGCAGTTACTGACAGAAACCGCACCAGTCTACAGCAGGCAGCTGCTGAGAAGAAGTAAGCCTAGGCGTGGCCTGCCTCCTGCATGGCCCGCAGCTCCTTCTTCAGGTCAGCTATTTCATCCCGTAGGCGGCCAGCTAACTCAAACTGGAGCTCCTGGGCTGCCTGAAGCATCTGCTCCTGCATCTGGCCAATCAGGTCGAGCAGATCTTCAGCCGGGGTGGCAGCTAAACCGTCCTGCCTGATCTGTTCCCTGGCCTTTGCAAAGAGCTTCTCAGCCTCCGGTGAGCTGGCGGGGAACTTATTGCCCTTCTTCCCCTTCTCACTACCGCCCTTCCTGCTACCAGCCAGCAGCTGGGCAGTGTCTTCAGCCTCCCTGGCCAGCTGGTCGGTAATATCAGCGATCTTCTTCCTCAGCGGCTGGGGGTCAATCCCATGTTTAAGGTTGTAGGCCTGCTGGATTTCCCGGCGGCGGTTGGTTTCTTCAATGGCCACCTTCATAGCGTCACTGACCTTATCGGCATACATGTGCACCTGGCCGCCAACATTACGGGCAGCTCGGCCGATGGTCTGAATCAAAGAGGTCGTAGACCGCAAAAAGCCCTGCTTATCGGCATCCAAGATAGCTACCAGAGACACTTCTGGCAGGTCCAGACCCTCGCGCAGCAGGTTAATACCAACGAGCACATCAAATACGCCCTGGCGCAGTTCGCTCAGCAGCTCCACCCGGCGCAGGGTGTCAACATCAGAATGCAGGTACTGAACCTTGACCTGATGCTCAGCTAGGTAGTCGGTTAGGTCCTCAGCCATCCTCTTAGTTAAGGTGGTCACCAGCACCCGCTCGTCCTTCTCAACCCGCTGGCGGATTTCTTCGAGAAGGTCATCAATCTGCCCCTCGGTGGGTTTGACCAGAATTTCTGGGTCAACCAGGCCGGTGGGGCGGATAATCTGCTCTACTACCCCATCAGCCTGAGAAAGCTCATACCTGCCCGGCGTTGCAGAGAGGTAGACAGTCTGCCCTACCCGCTCAAGGAACTCCTCCCATTTCAGGGGCCGGTTGTCCATGGCTGAGGGCAGGCGAAAACCGTGCTCAACTAGGGTGCGTTTACGGCTCATGTCCCCTTCAAACATGGCCCCAATCTGGGGAACAGTCACATGGGACTCATCAATAATGAGCAGAAAATCATCGGGGAAGTAGTCAAGCAGGCAGTGGGGGGCGCTACCCCGGGGGCGGCCATCGATATGGCTTGAATAGTTCTCAATGCCGGTGCAAAAGCCCATCTGCTCCATCATCTCCAGGTCATACTGGGTGCGCATCCGCAGCCGCTGGGCCTCAAGCAGCTTGTTCTGAGACTCTAGCTGCCCAATCCGCTCCCGCAGCTCATCCTCAATAGCGGTAATGGCCCGGGCCATCCGTTCGGGGCCAGCAACATAGTGAGAGGCCGGGAAAATGTACATTTCCTCCTCCTGGCGGATCACCTGCCCGGTCAGGGGGTGCAGGGTGTAGATAGCCTCAATTTCGTCCCCAAAGAACTCAATTCGAACAGCGTTCTCTTCATACATGGGAATGATCTCAACCGTATCCCCCCGCACCCGGAAGGTTCCCCGGTGAAAATCCAAGTCATTGCGGGCATACTGCATGGCCACAAAACGGCCCAGCAGCTCATCCCGGTCAATTTCCTCCCCCTGGCGCAGGGTCACCATCTGCGCCAGGTACTCTTCTGGGGTTCCCAAACCGTAAATACAGGAAACCGTGGCAACAACCACCACATCCCGACGGGTCAGCAGGGAATTAGTTGCTGAGTGGCGTAGCCTCTCAACTTCCTCATTGATGGATGAGTCCTTCTCAATGAAGGTATCGGTCTGGGGAACATAAGCCTCAGGCTGGTAGTAGTCGTAGTAGGAGACAAAGTACTCAACAGCGTTATGGGGCAGCAGCTGGCGCAGCTCATGGGCTAACTGGGCGGCCAGGGTCTTATTCTGCACCATGACCAGGGTAGGCCTTTGCAGGGCTTCAATCAGCCAGGCTGAGGTTGCGGACTTACCGGTACCGGTAGCCCCCATCAAGACAATGTCCTTCTCTCCGTTTAAGACCCTTTCTGTCAGTTCAGCAATAGCCTGGGGCTGATCGCCGGCCGGCTGATAGTCAGAAACAACCTCAAAGGGAGCAAGTCTGCGGTTAATCTTAGGGGCTAAACTCATGCCTCCTACCCTACCAGTTCCTCCCAGAGGACCTGGACCTGCTGCTCGGTCTTTTCAGGAGCGCCCGAATTATCAATCAGCCAGCTAGCTACAGCCTGCCTCTGCTGGTCACTGGCCTGGGCCCGAATCCTAGCCAGGGCATCAGCTTCATCCATCCCCCGCTGCCTGACCAAACGTTCAAGGCGCACCGGCAGGTCTGTCTGTACCACCAGCACCCCATCAAAATCACTGGCCTGCCCAGTCTCAACCAGCAGGGGAATATCCTCAACAATCACCAGCCCCTGCTCCCCCTGCTCTAGGGCGGCCTGACGCTGGCGGGCGGCCTCAGCCCGCACCGCAGGGTGAACAAGGCTGTTAAGTTTTTGGCGGGCTTCAGGATCAGAAAAGACCAGCTGGGCAAGGGCTGGGCGGTCAAGCTCCCCGCTAGGGGTCAGAATACCCGGCCCGAAGATTCGAACCGTTTCAGCGAGCACCTGCTGACCAGGCTCCATAAGCTGGCGGGAGATAGCATCAGCATCAATCAGCACAGCACCGCGCTGCTGGAGCATCCTAGCTACCGTTGACTTACCTGAACCAATCCCACCGGTTAGACCAATCCGCTTCATCCTTGCAGTCCTTTCCCATCAAACTCCTAAAGGTCAGCGGGCCCTGCCCCGCTCCCACCAGCCTACGCCCCCAGGGCCTAGGGCACTAGAATAGACACCATGACTGAAGAAACCCGCGCCAACCGCTACACCGTGCTTGCAAGCTACCAGGAAACCCGGCAGCTGCTTGAAATCAAGCGCAGCGAATTCATTGGCTACCTACAGCGGGTAGAAAGCGAAGAAGAAGCCCGGGCCTTCATTGAGTCCAAACGCAAGGCCTACCACGATGCCCGCCACATCTGTTCAGCCTTTATTCTGGGTGCCGACCGGCAGATTCAACGCTCCAGTGACGACGGTGAACCGGCCGGAACAGCCGGTATTCCCATGCTCCAGGCCCTACTGGCCCGCCGCAGCCACGGGCCGGAGGGTGAAAGCACCGACCTTTCAGATATCTGCGCAGTGGTAGTTCGCTACTTTGGCGGCATCAAGCTAGGCGCCGGTGGCCTGGTGCGCGCCTACACAGACGCGGTAGTCGCAGCCCTAGATACCGCTTCTCTAGTCCGCCGCGAACGCCTGCGACTGGGCAGCATCACCGCCTCCCATGCCCAGGCCGGACGCTTTCAGAACGACCTTCGAGCCCTCGGCTATAGGGTGCTGGCTACTCACTACAGTGCCCAGGGCGTTGATATCACCCTGGGAGTTTTTGATGAGCGCACAGCCCTTGAAGCAACAGAAAGGGCCCTGGCCGAGCTGACAGCCGGCGCAGGGCACATTCGCTGGGGAGAAACCCAGTGGGTTGATCTGACCTAGAAGGCCGCTGAGATCAGGAGCACCCCAACTGCACCGATGCTCGCTGAAATCGGCAGGGTGATAATCCAGGCCAGAGCAATCGGACGCATGAGCTTCCAGTTAGCTGACCGGTTCACAATACCAACACCGAGCACCGCACCGATCAGGATGTGGGTAGAAGATACCGGCAGACCCAAAACTGATGCGGCCATGACCACACCGGCTGCAGCCAACTCAGCTGCAAAACCAGATGAGGGGTGCATCTTTGTCAGGCCGTGACCAACAGTAGCAATCACATTCCGACCCACAAACCACAAACCAACAATCAGGGCAATCCCGAAGGTCACCAGGGCCGGCAGGGGCACAATAGCCTCTTCAGCAATAAGACCGGTCTTCAGGACATCAAGAATAGCAACGAAGGGGCCAATGGCGTTTGCGATATCGTTAGCGCCGTGACTAAAGGCGAAGGCAGCAGCGGTAAAAACCTGCAACCAGGCAAAAATGGTGAAGGTGGCCCGCGATAGCTCCTGCTTCTGCAAGCTCCGGGCAAAGACTGAAACACTCACCCAGGCAATAGCAGAGACCATCACCATGATCAGCACATTACCGATAGCTGAGATTCCCAGCTCCAGGTTATCAAGGCCCTTGAAGAGCAGCATGGCAGTGATCAAAGCTGCACCCACAGCGGCCAAAATAGGCACATACACCTCAAGGGCCCGGTGGGACTTAGCGGCCCTGGCCTGCTGATCTAGCTTGTAGACCTGGCGGTAGTACTCACTCTCAGGAGCATCAGGGTCTAGCTTCTTGAGCTTAAACTTCTTCTTACGCAGCATGGCATTAGCGTAGGCGTCAGCCTGAAGGTCGGTAATGCGCTGAAAACCAACGTGGGGGGTGTGAGCTGCCCGCTCTTCCTCCTGGAACTTTTTGATCTCAAGCATGGCAGCATCGACCTTCTCGTTATAGCCCAGAATGTACTTCTTGATGAAGCTAAAGAGCAGCCAGGCAAAGAGGCCACCGAGAAGGGGGGAAAGAACCCAGGAAAAAGCGATCTGGCCAATCTTGCCCCACTGAACCATATCCAGGCCCCCAGCACCGGTAGTAAAACCGGTTGTCAGGGCCGCACCCACAATACCGCCAATAATCGAGTGGGTGGTAGAAACTGGCCAGCCCATCTTGGTGGCCACCAGCAACCAGATAGCGGCCCCCAGCAGAGCAGCCATCATAATGTAAACAAACTGCATGGGATCTAGGTCAATGGCCCCCAGATCAACAATGCCTGAGCGTACGGTATCGGTTACTGATCCCCCGGCAATAACAGCCCCTGAGACCTCAAAGACAGCGGCAATGAGCAGGGCCTGCTTAATGGTGAGGGTACCTGCCCCAACTGAGGTGCCAAAAGAGTTAGCTACATCGTTACCACCAATATTGAAGGCCATAAAGAGGCCAAGGACTACGGCGGCAAGGAGAATCAGGGAGTGGGCCTGCTGGTCCACATAGTTCAGGGACCAGAAGGTAAAGAGGGCAAGGGCGATGGCCATCAGGCCGCCAAAGGTGAGGTGCCACCACTTATCGGTGGTATCACGCTGCAAGGCAGGAGTTGCAAGGTCTGAACCCGAAGGAGCGCTGGGATTCATAGGTCTCCCCTTGGTTGATATTTTCAAACGGTCTAAGGGGGCTGTTTCTGCCCCTCTTCTATCGTCTAATCAGAAGGTAAACACAAACTTAACTGACCCTAACCTGAGTATGAACTATGCCACAACTCCTGCCCCTTCTTTGGCGGACGGCTAAAGGTAGGGGCGGCAGACAGCAAAGGGCCCCTCCCACCCGAGGGTGAAAGGGGCCCTAGATAGCCTTGGCTAATTCAAAGAATTAGTTGCCAGTCAGCTTCTTGCGGGAATGGAAGCGAAGATTCCGAGCAAGCGAGGAAGTAAATCTTCGCTGGAATCGGAACTCCGCTTCCTTCACCTACTAGTTGCCGGTCAGCTTCTTGCGGAGTTCCGCAAGAGCCTCATCAGAAGCCAGGGTGCCGGTTTCGGCAGGCTTCTCGGATGAGTAAGAGGTGGGGGCAGCGTCGGCAGGAGCTGAGGCAGGGGCAGCAGCAGCTGCTTCTGCGTCAGCCTCAAGGGCCTTAGCAACCTGTACCTTGTGGGCTTCCCAGCGGGCCTGGGCGTCAGCGTACTGCTGCTCCCATGCTGCACGCTGAGCTTCAAAGCCTTCGAGCCATTCGTTGGTCTCGGGGTCGAAGCCCTCGGGGTACTTGTAGTTACCCTCTTCGTCGTACTCTGCAGCCATGCCGTAGAGGGCAGGATCAAACTCGGTGGACTCGGGGTCTACACCTTCGTTGGCCTGCTTCAGTGACAGGGAGATCCGGCGGCGGTCCAGGTCAATGTCGATAACCTTGACGAACAGTTCGTCACCGACAGAAACAACCTGCTCTGCCAGGTCAACGTGGCGGACGGCCAGTTCAGAGATGTGAACCAGACCCTCGATGCCGTCTTCAACGCGAACGAAGGCGCCGAAGGGAACGAGCTTGGTGACCTTACCGGGTACAACCTGACCCAGGGCGTGGGTGCGGGCGAAGGCCTGCCAGGGATCTTCCTGGGTAGCCTTCAGTGACAGGGATACGCGCTCGCGGTCCAGGTCAACTTCGAGAACCTCAACGGTGACCTCGTCGCCAACTTCAACAACCTCTGAGGGGTGGTCAATGTGCTTCCAGGACAGTTCGGAAACGTGAACCAGACCGTCAACGCCGCCCAGATCAACGAAGGCACCGAAGTTGACGATGGAGGAAACAACACCAGAACGAACCTGGCCCTTTTCCAGCTGGTTGAGGAAGGTTGAGCGAACCTCAGACTGGGTCTGCTCAAGCCAGGCACGGCGGGATAGAACAACGTTGTTGCGGTTCTTGTCTAGCTCGATGATCTTGGCTTCGATTTCCTGGCCAATGTAGGGGGCCAAGTCACGGACGCGACGCATTTCGACCAGGGAAGCAGGCAGGAAGCCACGCAGGCCGATGTCCAGGATGAGACCACCCTTGACAACCTCGATAACGGTACCGGTAACGACACCGTCTTCTTCCTTGACCTTCTCGATGTCGCCCCAGGCGCGCTCGTACTGGGCGCGCTTCTTGGAGAGAATCAGGCGGCCTTCCTTGTCTTCCTTGGTGAGGACAAGAGCTTCAACGGTGTCACCAACAGAAACAACTTCGTCGGGATCTACGTCGTGCTTGATGGAAAGTTCACGGGAGGGAATAACGCCTTCGGTCTTGTAACCGATGTCGAGTAGAACCTCATCGTGGTCAACCTTGACAACTTCGCCAGAAACGAGATCGCCGTCGTTGAAGTATTTGATGGTTGCGTCGACTGCTGCCAGGAAGTCCTCAGCAGTGCCGATGTCGTTGATTGCAACCTGGGGAACGTTGGTGCTCATAGAGAGTAGGGCTCCAATGTGGATAGTTTTCTAGGTCAATACTTGAAGGATTGCAGGCTGCCTGCCTGAGCAGGCGGGCCAGGATAATCCATGTGGTTCAAAGTATTGAGCGTTGATACGGACAATAACAGTGCTTCCGCAACCTGCCAGCTAGCAAGAGTAGGCAGGTGTGGGGGCACAGACACAAGTCTAGGGGCCAAGCTGGTAGGGGTCAATGCTTTGAGCGGGGCGTTTTGGCCTTTCTTTCCCCTACCGTCCGTGACCTTGGTCTTACTGGGCTTGGCCCCTAGGTTTTAGTGGGCTGCCTGGTGCCAGGAGACACCCCAGCCTACCTGCACATCCAAGGGAACCCTGAGCGAAGCTGCCTGGGTCATTTCCTGAACCAGGATCTGCTCGGCCTGCTGTTCTTCACCGGCTGCTACTTCTAGGATGAGTTCGTCGTGAACCTGTAGGAGCATTCGGCTGGCTAGGGCCTCTTGTTTGAGGCGCTGGTCTACCCGCAGCATGGCAATTTTGATAATGTCAGCAGCTGTTCCCTGAATAGGTGAGTTCAGGGCAGCCCGCTCAGCTGCCTCCCTCCGCTGCCTATTTGAGGAGGCTAGGTCTGCTAGGGCCCGGCGGCGGCCAAACATGGTTTCGGTATAGCCGGTCTTATGGGCCTGGCGGACAATGGAGCGCAGGAACTTACCCACTTTTCCAAAGCGCTGGAAGTAGTTGGTGCGCAGGGCACTTGCCTCTTCTACGCTGATACCTAGCTGCTTTGAGAGGCCGAAGGGAGATAAGCCATAGGCCAGCCCGTAGCTCATGGCCTTAACCTTTGAACGCATTTCAGGGGTAACGTCCTGGGGTTCTACCCCAAAGACTTCAGAGCCAACATAGCGGTGCAGGTCCTCCCCTGCCTGATAGGCGGCAATCAGGTCTTCATCTTCAGCCAGGTGAACCATGATCCGCATTTCAATCTGGGAGTAGTCGGCAGTGAGCAGGCTACTGAACTGGCTGCCTTCCTGCCCCTGGCTGCCGACCACAAAGGCATCCCGGATCTTCCGCCCCTCTTCGGTGCGGATTGGAATGTTTTGCAGGTTTGGATCAACTGAAGAGAGGCGGCCGGTTGCAGCAGCATTTTGCTGATAGGTGGTGTGAATCCGCCCGTCAGGGCCGGTGGCCTTACCCAGCCCTTCTACGGTCTGCTTGAGCTTGGTGTAGTCCCGGTAGATTTGGAGCTGCTTGAGGAAGAGAGCCCCCTGGCTCTCTGGATTGATCTGCTCCAGGATCGCTGCTAGGGAGTCAGCATCGGTTGAGTAGCCGCTCTTGAGCTTGCGGGTGGTAGGTAGCCCCAGCTGGTCAAAGAGGACTCCCTGCAGCTGCTTAGGTGAGGAGAGGTTTATCTCTTGGCCCAGCACCCGGTAGGCAGCTTCGGTGGCCTGCTGCACGTGCTGACCGTAGTAGTTTTTAAGGTCAGCTATGGCCTGGCCGTCCACAGCGATACCGACCTCTTCCATACCGGCTAGAACCCGGGCTAGGGGCAGTTCGATCTGCTGGTAGAGCTCCAGCTGCTCTTTTGCCTCTAGGTCCCGGTGCAGGGCGTAGGCCAGCTCCTGCAGGTAGCAGGCAGAAAGGGCCTGGTAGCTAGGGTCAAAGTCAGCTTCTAGGCTAAAGAGTTCCCCCTGGTCAGATCCTTCTTCTTCAGGCTGGGGCAGGGAGCGGCCCAGGTAGAGTTGGCTAAGGTCCTCTAGAACCTGGCCCCTATCGCGTTTGCGGGCTGTTGGAATGAAACCGCAGACGTAGGCTGAAATCATGGGGTCTTCGCAGACCCCATCTAGGGTTAGGCCCTGGGAGGCAAAGAAGCGGTAGGCCTGCTTGCAGTCGTAGACAATTTTTGGGGCCTGAGGGTCAGCCAGCCAGCTAGCTAGCTGACGGTGGGTCTGCTCATCTAGCTCCTCTAGGTTCAGGTAGGCTGCCTGCTGGCCGGCTACAAGGATCAGGCCGCTGGAAGAATCCTGCTCCTGGCCCAGTAGCCAGAGGGTCAGGGCCCCACTGAGGCGGTCGGGTAGGGGCTGGTCCCGCTCAGGGGCAGCTAGGGCCTGGGGGGCCCGGGCCAGAAAATCGGTTAGGGCTGCAGGATCCTCTAGGTTTTCTAGGCTTTCAAGGCTGATTTCTAGCTGATCTACCTGCGGGGCCTGGTTCTGGAAGACCTCTGCAAGCCGCTTACGGATGCTGGTAAATTCTAGGTAGTCTAAGATTTTTTCTAGTTCATCAGCCACCGGCCCGTAGCCCTGAGCGTCCTTGAGGCTGACCGGTAGGTCAAGGTCGTCAATGAGCCGGTTGAGGCGGCGGTTTCTGAGAACATCATCAAGGTGCTCCCGTAGGGCTTCACCCTTCTTACCCTTGATCTTCTCTGCGTTTTCAATGATTCCCTCTAGGCTGCCGTATTCGTTGATCCACTTGGCGGCAAAGCCGGGGCCTACCCCTGGAACACCGGGCAGGTTATCGGCCTGCTCACCGGTCAGGGCCGCTAGGTCTGGGTAGAGGTGGGGTGGCACCTTGTATTTTTCTTCAACAGCCTGGGGGGTCATGTAGCGGATCCCCTTCTGGGCCCCGGTGGTCACCGGGTAGAGGACAGTGACGCTGTCGCTCACCAGCTGGAAGGCATCCCTATCGCCAGAGACGATCTGAACCTGGAAGCCGGCCTCCCGCCCCTGGCGGGCATAGGTGGCTACAATATCGTCTGCCTCAAAGCGGGGCAGGGTAACAGTGGGAATGGCTAGGGCGGCAAGGAGTTTTTCAATCAGTTCAATCTGACCCCGGAACTCCTGGGGGGTTTCGTCCCGTCCCCCCTTATAGCCCTCGTATTCCTCGGTGCGGAAGGTTCCACCGGGCAGGTCGAAGGCAACCAGGATATGGCTGGGGGCCTCATTTTTGATCAGGGAGATCAAGGTTGAGAGGAAGCCGTGCACAGCATTGGTGTGCTGCCCTTCTGAGTTGACAAAGACGTCAACGGGCGCACCGTAGAAGGAACGGAAGGCCAGGGAGTGGCCGTCAATGAGCAGGAGCTTAGAGCCAGCAGGGCTAGTTGATGTAGCTTCAGTAGAAGATTCAGGTTGTGTCATCACAGCCCCATCTTACTGCCTGAACTCCCCCACTTAAGCCCCCAGCTGCCCTTAACTGGTTTAGGATGGTGCTGTTCACAGACTCACCTGCACCCCCAGGGTGTAGCTAGCTTTATACAAGGGAGAAGACCTTGAACCAGCAGCCCAGCGATGGGGATCATTACCTGCGCCTTCTAGACCGTCTAGGCTCTGGCGATTTAGCCAAGAAGCTAGGTATTAGGATTCTTCAGGCCTCACCTGAACTAACGATTGCTACCATGCCTGTTGAGGGAAACACCCAGCCGGTTGGCCTTCTGCATGGAGGGGCCTCTGCCGCCCTGGCTGAGACCCTCGGTTCCCTCTCAGCCTTCCTATCTGTTGCTGAGCAGAAGAAGGCAGCTGTTGGGGTGGATTTGAACATCACCCACCTGCGCCCGGTCCGCTCTGGAACCGTCACTGCCCGCTGCCAGGCTGTTAAGCTGGGGCGGACTGTTTGCGTTCATACTGTTGATCTCAGGGATGATGCTGATAGGTTGATCGCTACTGCCCGCATCAGCAATCAGATTATTGACCTTCCCTAAGGTTTTCTACGTCCTTGGCCTGAGTGCCTGCTGGTTCTGATCTGCCTTTCTAGCCTGCTGATAGACTGGCAGTCAGGTGCAAACGCACATATTCCCATGCAACCACAAGGAAACCCATGAAGAAGATTCCTCTGCTCGTGTGGATTATCGTCGCCATCGCAGGCGGTATCCTTATAGGCTCACTCACCCCCGGCCTGATCGGGGCTATCAACCAGGGACTAGGAAGCAGCATTCCCACAGACCTAGTCGTTCAGCTCTTCGTCTCCTTCTCCACCCTCTTTAGCGCCTTCCTCAGCTTCGCTATCCCCCTGATCATCCTTGGCTTCATCGTCCCGGGTATCGGTTCCCTAGCTCAGGGGGCAGGAAGGCTTCTGGGCACAACCGTAGCCCTAGCCTACCTATCTTCCATTGCAGCAGGCTTCCTGGCCCTGACCGCAGCCACCTTCCTCTACCCCGTCCTGCTCAAGGGCCAAAGGCTCACCGCCTTTGAAAACCCTGAAGAGGCCCTGGTCTCTGGCTACCTAGAATTTGAGCTTGAACCGGTCATGTCGGTCATGACCGCCCTGATTCTCTCCTTCCTGCTGGGCCTAGGCCTCACCGCCCTGAAGACCAAGACCATGCTGGGTCTCTTCCAGGACTTCCAGACCATCATTGAGCGCCTGCTCAGCTACGTCATTATCCCCCTACTGCCGGTACACATTGTGGGCGTCTTTGCCAACATGACCCTTGCCGGTCAGGTAGGTCAGATCCTGGCCGTCTTCGGCAAGGTCTTTATTATGGTTCTGATCCTGCACTGGCTGATGCTGCTGATTCAGTACACCCTTGCAGGTGCCCTGACCTCCCGCAACCCCATCAGCATGCTGCGCGGAATGCTCCCAGCCTACTTCACCGCTATTGGCACCCAGTCCTCAGCTGCCACCATTCCGGTTACTGTAGCTTCAGCTAAGAAGGTTGGCATCAAGGGCAAAATCGTTGATTTCGCTATCCCCCTCTGCGCCACGATCCACCTCTCAGGCTCTATGATTACCATTACCTCCTGTGCGGTGGCTGTTGTCTTTATGAGCTCTGGGGTTCTGAGCTTTAGCGCCATGATCCCTGTGGTGCTCGTCCTTGGGATCATGATGGTAGCAGCCCCCGGCGTACCCGGTGGTGCCGTGATGACCGCCATTGGCCTGCTTCAGTCTATGCTGGGCTTTGATGAGGCCATGATCGCCCTCATGATCGCCCTCTACCTGGCCCAGGACTCCTTCGGCACCGCCACCAACGTTACCGGCGATGCCGCCGTTGCAGCAGTCACCGAACGCCTGGCTGAAAACTACGAGCAGGATGAAGAGAGCAGGCAGGCAGCACCAGCAGCCTAAAGCTAAGCTCCCCAAGAGGGAAAAACCTGCCCAGCATAGAAAGGATCTAGGCCCATGCTGAAGGAACATCGCACAAGAATCGGCCAAGTAGCCCTGCTTCTGGCCCTGGTTTTTCTGCT
>JAXDRN010000096.1:0-7289 GCA_034090985.1 Rothia sp. (in: high G+C Gram-positive bacteria)
CTGGCTTTGGGTCCACCAGGGCAGGAAGGGTAGGACCTCTTCACCCCCTGCCCGCCAGGCAGCTTCTGTAGCGGTGTAGGCGTCCAGGCGGCCGGTTGCCAGCCAGGCTAGGGCCGGGTGAATGAAGGCAAAGCAGCAGGCAGCTAGGGCTGATAGTAGCTGGGGCAGTTTATTGTTGAAGGCTGCCAGCCAGCTGCTAGCTGAGGCCGCCTGATACCAGCAGAAGAACCAGTAAAGGCCTAGGGTTGCCCCTAGGGGAACGCCCAGGGGGCGGCTAAGGGAGGCCGCTAGGGCAGGGAAGAGTAGGGGCAGGTAGCGGCCCTCTAGCAGGTAGCAGAGGGTCCAGGTCAGGAAGAAAAGGCCGCAGGCCTCAGCGTAACCGGTATGGACGATGGGGAAGACAGCTAGGGTATTGACTAAAGCTAGGAACCAGAGGGCCTTGCTGTGGGCAGGGTTCCTGCTTGGCTCTGTTGGGGCCCCTGCCCCCTTCGCTTCTGCTGGGCCGTCTAGCCCGGCTGCCTGCCGGCTGAAGGTCAGCAGGCCCAGCCGGTAGATCCAGTAGCTGGCCCCTGCCCCAAAGATGAGGGAGACTAGGGGGGCAAGCAGGGAGTAGTCTAGGCCGCTCATCCGACTCAGAGCCCCCACAAGCAGGGGGTAGAGGGGGTAGAAGGCCCACTCATTTTGGGCAACCTGCCCCTGGCTATCTAGGGGCAGTTGACTAGGATAGCCGCCGCTGGCTATTTTTTCGTACCAGTCAGCATCCCAGATCATCACAAATTCCCCGTAGGCCATGGGCCCGTTTTTCCAGGGCCCGTAGGTCTGGTGCAGGCCTACGCTGCTAAAGATAAGCCAGCCCCAGAGGCGGCTGATTCCGTAGATGGAAAGGATCTGGGCTGCTAAGGGCCAGCTGACCCACCAGTAGGCTAGCTGCCTGGCCTTGAGGCTGATGGCAGAGCTCAGAGCCGCAGGCTCTAGCCTGCCCTTCATGCTTCTTGCTCCTGGGTTTTAGGGTTTTCGGTCAGCTGCTGCTGAAGGTCGGCAAGCTGCTGCTGAAGGCGGTCGTTTTCCTCTGCCAGGTGAGCTAGCACCTCATCAACCTCCTGCAGGTGGTAGCCGATCAAGACCCGGCTAAAGCGAATCTTGCGTACTTCCTTGGCGGTGGGGCCTTCAGGCAGAATGATCGGCAGCTGGCCTTCTTCTTCTACCTCTAGGCCGCTGCTAGCTGCCTGCTGGAAGAGGCTACGGCCGGGAATAACTCGGTCTGCTCCCAGGATCCAGAAGCCGGTCATCGTCAGGGCAAGGATCCCTAGGGCCAGGGCCACCATCAAATAATTCACACACACTCCCAAGGTTTTGCAAGCTAACAGAGCTATCTTGTCACGGCCCTTCTTCCCCTGTCAGTAGTCAGAGCTGCAAAGATATGTAACAAGCATCACTAACCATTTTGTCACCTGTTGTTAACCTGACTAGGAGTAAGGTAGACCCATACACACAATGTTACCCGGGGCACTTTGATCCTTCTTCGCTGCTGCCCCTACATTGACCCGCTAGAGAGGAACCCACGTGACCACAGATGCACTGGTTCAGCTCACCCACGTCAATAAGCACTACGGTGAGAACCACGTCCTGAAGGACATCAACCTATCTATCGCCAAGGGAGAGGTTGTTGTCCTCCTCGGCCCCTCTGGCTCCGGCAAGTCAACCCTCTGCCGCACCATCAACCGCCTTGAAACCATCACCGACGGCACCATCAGCATTGACGGCAAGCCCCTACCCGAAGAGGGCAAGGAATTAGCTAACCTGCGGGCAGAAGTTGGCATGGTCTTCCAGTCCTTTAACCTCTTTGCCCACAAGACCATCCTAGAAAACGTCACCCTAGGCCCCCGCAAGGTCCGGGGCATGGGCAAGGCTGAAGCTGAAGAGCTAGCCATGAGCCTGCTCAAGAAGGTAGGCGTTGATAACCAGGCAGCCAAGATGCCCGCCCAGCTCTCTGGCGGCCAGCAGCAGCGCGTTGCCATCGCCCGGGCCCTGGCCATGAAGCCTAAGGTTATGCTCTTTGACGAGCCCACCAGCGCCCTCGACCCCGAAATGGTCAATGAAGTGCTCGACACTATGGTTTCTCTGGCCCGAGAGGGAATGACCATGGTCGTTGTCACCCACGAAATGGGCTTTGCCCGCAAGGCAGCTGACCGCATTATCTTCCTAGCTGACGGGCAGATCCTTGAAGAGGCCACCCCCGACCAGTTCTTCACCAACCCCCAGTCTGACCGCGCCAAGGACTTCCTGGGTAAGATCCTGGGCCACTAAGGAGGATCCGTGAACTTTTCATCCTTCAAGGCCAAGGCCCTGACCGCAACGGCCCTGCTGGCCACAGGCCTTCTTACCTTCTCGGGCTGCTCAGCAGCAGATGGCAAAGACAGCATCCGCATTGGCATTAAGTATGATCAGCCGGGCCTAGGCTACCAGGACGGGCGTAACTACACCGGCTTCGATACCGATGTAGCCCGCTATGTAGCTGCTGAACTGGGCTACTCAGAGGATCAGATTGAATGGGTAGAGGCCCCCAGCGCCAACCGTGAGAACATGCTGACCAATAACCAGGTTGACATGATTTTTGCAACCTACTCCATTACCGAAAAGCGCCTAAAAACAGTGGACTTCGCAGGCCCCTACTTCATTGCAGGCCAGGACCTTCTAGTCCAGGAAGAAAACACTGACATTAGCGGCCCAGAATCCCTAGCCGGCAAGAACCTCTGCTCGGTAACCGGTTCAACCAGTGCCAAGAAAATCCAGGATAAGTATTCCTCTGAAGTGCAGCTTGTTCAGCAGAACTCCTACTCAGACTGCGTTGTTGCCCTGAACGCCGGCATGGTAGATGCCGTCACCACTGACGACATTATCCTCGCTGGCCTGGCCTCAACCAAGGCCAACCAGGGCCAGCTGAAGCTGGTGGGCAAGACCTTCACTACCGAACAGTACGGGGTTGGCCTGCCTAAGGGCTCCGAGAAGTGCGCTGCCATTAACGCTGCTATCAACAAGATGGTTGAGACCGGAGCCTGGGAAGAAGCCCTGGCTAAGAATGTGGGGGCCGCTGGCTACACCTACAATGCTGAGCTCAACCCGCCCAGCCTCACCGAGGCCTGCGCAAGCATTGAGGCCAAGTAGGCCCATGATCAGCACTTATCATCAAGACCACACACTTTTACCGATCGGAGGCTTTCATGTCCTTCTCTGAACAGCTCTCCACGCTCTTTGCCACCTATGATGTCATCGGAGCCTTCTGGACCAATATCCAGCTGACCTTCTGGGCAGCGATCGGGTCCTTTATTCTAGGCTCCCTCCTAGCCCTGATGCGGATCTCCCCGGTACCTTCCCTCCGCTGGGCCGGAACTGCCTATGTGCACCTGGTTCGCAATACCCCGCTGACCATCCTGATGACCCTGGCAATCTTGGGCGTGTGGACCCAGTTCCAGCTTTCCCTAGCAACTAGCTTTGAGTGGAACTTCTTTATCTACGCCGTTCTTGTTCTTGCTATTTACCACGCAGCCTTCGTCTGTGAGGCTATCCGCTCCGGTGTGAATACCGTACCGGTGGGCCAGGCCGAAGCTGCCCGGGCCATTGGTCTAGGCTTCCTGGCAACAGCCCGCTACGTTATTTTCCCTCAGGCCCTGCGCGGTTCAATTACCCCGCTGGGTAACACCCTTATTGCCCTGGCCAAGAACAGCACCGTAGCAACAGTTGCCTCAGTTGCTGAGGCCTCTGGCATGATGAAGTCCATGATTGAGTTCAACTCTGATCTGATCTTCATGATCTTCTTTATCTTCGCCATGGGCTTTGTTGTTATTGTTGTCCCTATCGGCCTACTGACCACCTGGGCCTCTCGTAAACTGGCGGTGAAGCGATGAGCAAGCAGCGTATGACCTCAACTACGGTCCTCTTTGACCTGCCAGGCCCCAAGGCCCGTGCCCGTACCCGGATCTTTAACATCCTGGCCCTTGGCCTACTAACCCTAGGCTTTGCCTACGTGTTAGTGGTCATGAACCGCCAGGGTCAGCTAGAGGCCGATAAGTGGACCTCCCTCTTCTCGGCTAACCTCTGGGCTAACTACATTCTGCCTGCCCTTGGGAAGACCCTCTCAGCTGCCCTGATCTCAGTCATCACCTCGGTTGCCTTCGGCCTCTTCTTTGGCCTGGCCCGCCTATCGCCCAATAAGGCTGTACGGGCCTTTGGCACCCTGGTTGTGGAGTTCTTCCGGGCAGTGCCGGTGCTGATCATGATGATCTTCTTCTGGCTCTTTTTAGGCAAGCTCAACCTCTTTGCCCCCTCCCAGCTGCCCTTCATTGCCGTTATCTTGGGTCTAACCCTCTACAACGGTTCAGTGATCGCTGAGCTGCTGCGCTCCGGTGTGCAGCAGCTACCTAAGGGCCAGGGCGAAGCCGGTTTGGCCATTGGTCTGACCCCCTGGAAGGTACTGACCCTGATCCTGGTACCCCAGGCCCTGACGGCCATGATGCCTTCCCTGCTCTCCCAGTTCGTAGTGATCTTGAAAGACACCGCCCTGGGCTACATCATCTCTTACCCTGAGCTGCTGGCTGCTGCCCGCCGCTTTGGCTCCGGTGAGGGTAACGTCTTGCAGATGCTTCTGCTAGCAGCCCTGATTTTTGTGGTGATTAACTTTGCCCTGACCCTCTTTGCTGAGTGGCTGGCTAAGTACATGAGCTCCCGCTCGGATGTAGAGATCAAGCACGCTGACGGCGTTCCGGGTGAAGTGGACGAAGCCCGGCCCCAGACCGAGCTGATGTTCAAGATTCCCAAGCACTAGTCTCTAAATTCTAAGACCTATTAACAAGACGGGGCCCCAGCCTTAGCGGGGGCCCCTTCATTGTATGGCTTCTTCAGATCAAGCAGCCTTCTAGGAGTTAAGGAGCCGTCAGCCAGCCTTCTAGGGCCCGGTAGCAGGCCTGCAGTTCAGCAACTTTCACATGCTCATTATCGGTATGAGCCAGCAGGGCATCGCCTGGACCAAAGTTGACCGCAGGAATACCGATCTCGCTGAAGCGGGCCACATCCGTCCAGCCGTACTTAGGCTTAGGTTCCTGGCCCACCGACTCGATCAGGGAGCGGGTCAGGGGGGCATCCAGGCCCGGGCGGGCTGCCGATGAGAGGTCAACGAAGTCTAGCTCGTAGCCGGCAAAGACCTCCTGCAGGTGGGCAACAGCCTGCTCTAGGGTCTTGTTGGGGGCAAAACGGTAGTTGATATGCACCCCTGCCGCGTCGGGAATGACGTTGCCGGCCACCCCACCTGAAATCTGCACAGCATTGAGCCCCTCACGGTAGGCTAGGCCCTCAACCTCGTAGGTTTGGGGCTGGTAGGCAGCTAGGCGGCCAAGGACATCCGCCATCTTGTGGATAGCGTTCTCCCCCTTCCAGGCCCGACCAGAGTGGGCAGCAAGGCCGCTAGTGCGGATCCAGAAACGAATGGTGCCGTTACAGCCGCCCTCAATGGTGCCGTCAGTGGGTTCTAGCAGAACAGCGAAGGCGGCATCGGTTAGCTTCTGCCGGTGGTTACGCATCAGGCGGGCCAGGCCAGAAAGGTCAGAGGCGACCTCTTCATTGTCGTAGAAGACGTAGGTGATGTCATAGCGGGGATCTTTCAGGCTGGCAGCAAGAGCCAGCTGGACCGCCACTCCGCCCTTCATATCCACAGCGCCCCGGCCGTAGAGCACCCGCTGCCCCGCCTCCTCCGCCCAGGTAGCTGGCACGGTGCCCAAAGAACCCTCGGTGCTGGGTAGGGGAACGGTATCTAGGTGCCCGGCCAGCACAATCCGGGTATCCCGGCCTAGGTTGGTGCGGGCAATAATAGCGTCGCCGTCGCGGGTGATCTCTAGGCCAGCAATGTCCTCTAGGGCCGCCTGAACGGCATCTGCCAGGCGGGCTTCTGCCCCAGAGACAGAGTAGATATTGAGCAGGTCAGCAGTCAGCTCTTCAAGGGGCTGGGTGAGCTTGAGAGTCTGGGGGCCCAGCTGGGCGTAGTGAGCGGCCTGAGCCTGGCTAGGGTTGGGACTGGTCTTGGACTTTTCGGTCGAGCTAGGGTTCTGGGTCATAGGTCCACCATACAAGCAGAAAGAGCCGGATGGGGCATTATTCCGTACACTGGTTTCTATGACTGAAAATAATACCCGCCTAGCATCTGGCCTTGGCCTGGCCACCGTTGTTGCCTCAGGTGAGCATGAGGGCACCGTCCTGGACGTTTGGTACCCGGCTCCTGCCCTGGCTGAGACCGCTGATGATTCCTTTGCCGCTGACCTTGAGGCCCTAGTTGAGGCTGATGAGGACCGCAATGTTGTGCGTGAGCTTGTCAATGTCACCATTAACCTTGATGAGGCCCCAGCTAACGCAGCTGACGCCTACCTGCGCCTGCACCTGCTCTCTCACACCCTGGTTGCCCCTAACAGCATTAACCTAGAGGGCCTCTTTGGCAAGCTGGCTAACGTGGCCTGGACCAACTTTGGGCCGGTGCTGGCAGCTGAGTTCAACACTGTTTCCCTAAAACTGCGCCGCCGCGGTGCCCTAGTTGTTACCCATGTGGATAAGTTCCCCCGCATGATTGACTACGTGGTACCTGCTGGTGTTCGCATTGGCGACGCTGACCGGGTCCGCCTAGGTGCCCACCTGGCTGCTGGTACTACTGTTATGCATGAGGGCTTCGTTAACTTCAACGCCGGCACCTTGGGCGAGTCTATGGTTGAGGGCCGAATCTCTCAGGGCGTTGTGATTGGTAACGGCACCGATATTGGTGGTGGCGCTTCTACTATGGGCACTCTCTCAGGTGGCGGCACCCAGCGGGTCTCTATTGGCGAGCGCTCCCTACTGGGTGCTGAGTCCGGCATTGGTATCGCCCTAGGCGATGACTGCGTGGTTGAAGCTGGCCTGTATGTCACTGCTGGCTCCCGCGTGACCCTGCTCAACCCCGGTGCTGAGCCTAAGGTTGTTAAGGCCTTAGAGCTTTCTGGTCAGAATAACCTGCTTTTCCGCCGCAATTCTGTTTCTGGTGCAATTGAGGTTCTGCCTCGGGCCAATAAGACGGTTGAGCTGAACAGCGAGCTACACGCTAACTAAAACTTCAACCTAGTTGGCTTTTACTGCTTCTGGGGCCTGTATCTTCTTTCCGAAGATACAGGCCCTTTAGAATGAGAGGGCACACATTATCTGATAGAAAGCTCTAGTCATGAAGCGTTCTCTTTCTCTGCTGGTGGGCCTTGGTCTGGTCTCTTCCAGCCTGCTTGTTC
>JAXDRN010000097.1:0-3275 GCA_034090985.1 Rothia sp. (in: high G+C Gram-positive bacteria)
GGGAGAGAACTCTAGCGTTGAGGTCTTGTTGGGCTCTGAAGAAGGCGGTGTCGTATTCGGAAATTAGCTTATTGCCACGTTTTGAGAAGATGAGGTTTGCGAGTGTCTGAGAGGGGTGTTTAAGCCATTCTTCGGACCCTCCACTTGGGCGGCGGCGGGGATCGCGGCGGTGTAGTGGGGCACCTGTTCGATTGTGGGTAGAGCCGGGGCGTTGGGGCTGTTTGAGGGTCCAGGCGCGTAGTTGTTGGTCGATGGCTTCGCGGATGAAAATTTCTGCGTGGCCGATAGCTTTATTCATCTCTTGTGACAGTTGGCTGTTCCAGCGGTAGAGTTCTCGCTGTTGTGCAGCAGTAGGGCGGGCGCTTTTGTAGGGTGCGAAGCGTTCGGCTGCCATGTAGTTTTCAAAGCTGAACATAAATGGGGGCGCTCCGTCTCTGTGTTCGCTGAGAGTGACGTTACAGGAATCTAGTTTAGGTTCTGGTAGGCTAAGAGGCAGAAACCGAGCCACCAGCTTTCATGCTGGTATCTAAGAGACTCTGGTGTATTTATTGAGAAATGCTCCCTTGTATGCTTCTAAGCGTGTGAGGGCTTTCTTTTACCTTGATTCGATGATGTCAGATAGGGGGGGGCAGGCTCCCGCTGCGGGATGAATCCGCAGTGGAGTAGTGGCCAAGAGCCCGGGCCAGGCAAGCAGGGTTCTCCCCTGTGAAAAATCCTCTGTGTACTCTAGAAGAATGACCCTATCTAGCGGACACCGGCGAGCAGAGACCAGCCAATTACTAGAAGCCCAGCAGCCTGTGCGCATCGACGCCTGGCTCTGGTCGGTGCGCGTCTTCAAAACCCGCTCACTGGCGTCCTCCGAGGTCAAGGCCGGGCATGTGCGCATCAACAGCGAGCACGCCAAGCCCTCCCAAAAAATCAAACCCGGCGACACCGTCACCGTGCGCTACCCCGGCTGGGAGCGGGTGCTCCTTGTGCGCAAAACCATCTCCAAGCGGGTTGGCGCCCCCGTGGCCGTCACCTGCTACGATGACCACTCAGCCCCCAAACCCGCCTACCTGACCAGCGGGGCCCTACCCCGCAGGGAAAGGGGCAGCGGCAGGCCAAGTAAGCAGGAACGGCGGGCCCTGAACAAGCTCCGCGGATACGAGAAAGACTAGAAAATGACCTTTACCCTTCGGCCAGCTACCCTAGCTGACCTTCCAGCCCTAGCCGCCTTCGCAGCGGCCACCTTTCCTGACGCCGCCCCAGCCGTCATTCCCCGCCAGGCGGTAGCCAGCTTCATTGAACAAAACCTGAGCGAGGCCGCCCTCAGAGGCTTTCTAGATAAGGGCAGCTACAGCTTTACCCTGGCCCTAGACCCGCAGGGGCAGATCCTGGCCTACGCCGGAATAGACCACCAGGCCCCCCAGCCGCCTGAAGTGCCCGGCCAGGCAGCCTACCTGAGCAAGTTCTACCTCTTAGCTTCCAGCCGGGGTAGCGGCCTGGCCCAGGCCCTTCTGCAGGAGGTGAAGGAGCAGGCTAAGGCTGACGGCAGGGACGGGCTCTACCTAGGAACCCACCAGGAGAATCGGCGGGCCCAAGCCTTCTACGAAAAGTCTGGCTTCCGCAAGGTGGGGCGGCGGGAATTTGAGCTGACTGCAGGTGTTATTGGCCAGGACTTTATCTACTATCTACCCCTGAACTAGGCTGGCTCTCAGTGAGAGAAATCCCCCTCCTAGAGCAGGGGGAAACAGGGTAATATAGTGGTGCGCTCAGCTTTCCCCCTTACCTTGAGAGCCGGGCTTAAGGAGAAGAATGGACTACGAGATTCGACCGCCCCGGCCTGATGAGGCGCTGGGATGGGAGAAGTTAAGGGTGGTGTCCTGGCGTAAGGCCTACACTGGAACCTTCACTGCTGAAATGTTTGCCAAGCAGGAAGCTCAAATTGAGGATAGGGCGGCCCAGTTCGCCCAGTGGCTTGAGTCTACTGGCGGAACCGGTGAAGATATTCAGCCCCAGCTTGGGCAGCGTCGCCGGGCCCTTGTTGCTGTTAAAGCCCCCTGCCCCCTAGAGGGGAACCTTCCCCCCGCTAATCCCCAGGACGGCAGCCTGCTAGGCTTAGCCTTTTCCTCTCAGATGCCCTACGAGGTGCAGAAGCTAGAGATGCTCTACCTGCTGCCCTCTGCCTTTGGAACAGGGGTAGCCCAGTCCCTCATGCAGGCCGTTCTAGACCAGGGGCCAGCAGAACTTGAGGTGCTGACCGATAACGCCCGGGCTATTCGCTTCTATGAAAAAGAGGGCTTTAGGATAGGGCAGACCGACGAGTTCGCCGGCCGGAAAACCTATATCATGACTCGCCCCTAAGCTAGGGGTGATAGGGTGAAAGCGTCAGCTGGGCCCCCTCAGGGCCCAGATTCCAGCTGAACTAAGGATCCTAGGCTATGACCAGTTCACCCTCAATCCCTCAGGGCCGCCCAGCCCTGAATCGGGACACCACCGTCTGCATCTCCCTATCAGGCAGGCCCTCTAACCACGGCATTAAGTTTCACAACTACCTCTATGAAAAGTTTGGCCTGGACTTCCTCTACAAGGCCATGACCACCACCGACATTGAAGCAGCTATTGGAGGGGTTCGGGCCCTAGGGATTCGGGGCTGCTCAGTCTCCATGCCCTTCAAGCAGGCCGTTATTCCCCTCATGGACGAGATGGACCACTCCGCTGAAGTGATTGGGGCCGTCAATACCATTGTCAATACTGACGGCTACCTGAAGGCCTACAACACCGACGTCATTGCAGTAGCCTCCCTGCTGGCTTCCCACCGGGTAGACCCCGCTCTGCCCTTCCTGCTGCGCGGTTCGGGCGGCATGGCGGCGGCTGTGGCCGGGGCCTTCTATGATGCGGGCTTCCGCACCGGCACCATTATTGCCCGCAATGAAGAGACCGGCCGCGCCCTGGCTGAGCGTTACGGCTACAGGTGGGCCGCTGAGGTGGGCAATCTGACCGCCCCTGTGATTGTGAACGTCACCCCCATCGGTATGGAGGGTGGCCCCGAGGTAGACACCCTGGCCTACCCCGCTCCCGCGATTGAGACCGCCCAGGTGGTCTTTGACGTGGTGGCTATGCCCGTTGAAACCCCGCTTATTCAGGCCGGACGGGCCGCAGGTAAGGAAGTCATTACCGGCGGTGAGGTTATCGCCCTGCAGGCTGCCGAGCAGTTCAAGCTCTACACCGGGGTTGAGGTGAGCGACGCCGATGTGGCTGAGGCTGAGGCCCAGGCCAACTAGGTTCTTGAA
>JAXDRN010000098.1:0-17785 GCA_034090985.1 Rothia sp. (in: high G+C Gram-positive bacteria)
CGTGGACGTTGACCCCAAGACCGTCGCCCACGATGGGCCCACCTACGAGCGCCCCTACGCCCGCCCCGACTGGCAGGACGCCCTGCAGGCCGATAAGTTCACCGGCTCAAGCGCGGACGATGCCCGCCCCACCGGCCCTGAGCTGGGCGAGGCCATCAAGGCTTTCATGGCTGCCCCCAACATGTGCTCCAAGTCCTGGATCACTAACCAGTACGACCGCTATGTTCAGGGCAACACCGCCCTGTCTATGCCCGATGATTCTGGTGTGATTCGCGTGGATGAAGAGACCGGTCTGGGTGTTGCCCTGGCCACCGACTCCAACCCCCGCTTCACCAAGCTGGACCCCTACGAGGGCGCTAAGGCCTCTCTGGCTGAGGCCTACCGGAACGTAGCTACCGTAGGTGCCCGCCCCGTGGCTGTCTCTGACTGCCTGAACTTCGGTTCCCCCGAGGACCCGGACATCATGTGGCAGTTCGCTGAGGCTGTACGCGGTATCGCTGACGGCTGTATGGAACTGGGCGTTCCTGTGACCGGCGGTAACGTCTCCCTCTACAACCAGACCGGCGGCAAGGCCATTAACCCCACCCCCGTGGTGGCCATGATGGGCGTGATGGATGACGTCACCCGCCGCACCCCCTCCGGTTGGGCCCCTGAGCACGATGGTCAGGCCCTCTACCTGCTGGGCAGCACCGGCGATGAGCTGGACGGCTCCGAGTGGGCCCGTTTCAAGGGTCACCTGGGCGGCCTGCCCCCCAAGGTTGATCTGGCCGCTGAAAAGCTGCTGGGCGACATGCTGGTCAACATGAGCCGGGACGGCATGATTGATGCCGCCCACGACGTTTCTGCCGGTGGCCTGGCTGCCGCCCTGGTTGAGGGCTGCCTGCGCTTTGGTGTTGGTGCCCGTGTTGGCCTGGGTGAGCTTGCTGAGCGTGACGGCATTGACCTTTTCACCCTGCTCTTCTCAGAGTCCCTGGGTCGTGTGCTTGTGTCTGTGCCCCGCTCTGAAGAGGTTCGCTTCAAGGACATGTGTACCGCCCGCAACTACCCCTTCGCCCGTATTGGCGTAGTCGATGCTGCCTCTCAGGCCCTGGATATTCAGGGTGAGGTTTCTATTGACCTGGGTGAGCTGCGCGAAGCCCACGAGGGCACCCTGGCCCGCCACTTCGGTGAGGTTGCCCCCAGCTAGTTACTAGCTACTGTGCGTAAGAAGGCCGCCGCGCCCCCTTCTCTGCCCGAGGGCAGCCGGGGCGCGGCGGCCTCACTCATGTAGAGGTATTGGGTCAGTAGCTGCCGGTAGGCCTAGCGGTTTTCATCCTTGAGTCTGACGCTCCCCCACCCCTTGACCCACTAAACTAGGTAGTATCCTGCCCAGCCTGATGCCCCCAAGGAGTCCTTATGCCTCACAGCGCACCTCATCACCGGGTGAATGTGAGCACCCCTGATGACGCCCACCTCTTAGAACAAGGCCTGACCGCACAAGAGGTAGCCCAAAGGCAGCAGGCTGGCCTGATCAACAGCCAAAACCTGACCACCTCCCGCTCAACAGCAACCATTATCCGCACCCACCTCTTTACAGTCTTCAACCTGGTACTGGGCCTCTGCGGTTTAGCGGTAATCCTGGTTGGCTCCTGGCTTGATACCCTCTTTCTGCTGGCCGCTATTGCCAACGTGGTCATTGGCTTTACCCAAGAGTACTCAGCCAAGCGGCAGCTAGACCGGATTGCCCTGCTCCGCCGGGACCCCATTAGCACCCTGCGCGATGGGCAGCTTCAGCCCCTGGCCCTAGAGCAGCTGGTCCTTGACGATATTGTTCTGCTCCGCCGGGGAGACCAGGTTCCAGCCGATGCCCTGGTGCTCACCAGTGAGGGCCTTGATCTTGATGAATCCCTCCTCACGGGCGAAAACGACCCTATTGCTAAAAAACCGGGCGACCCCCTTCTTTCAGCCTCTTCTGTCGTGGGCGGCTCAGGCCTTGCCCGCCTGACAGCGGTGGGGGCAGACTCCCGGGCTGCCAAGATCACCGCTGAAGCCCGCCAGTTCACCACCATCCACTCTGAGCTTCGGGCTGGGATGGAGAAGGTAGTCACCTGGATCACCTGGGCCCTGCTCCCTATTATTGGGATTGTCCTCAATGGGCAGATGCAGGCTGCCGGCGGCTGGCAACTGGCCCTAGAAAGCGGCAGCTGGCGGCCAGCCCTCATTACGGCGGTCTCTTCGGTAGCGTCAATGGTCCCCCAGGGCCTGGCCCTGATGACCACCATCTCCTTCGCCCTTGCCTCCCTCAAGCTGGCCCGCTCTGAGGTTCTCATTCAGGAGCAGCCTGCTGTTGAGGTCCTAGCCCGGGTAGATACGGTCTGCTTTGATAAGACTGGCACCCTCACTGAGGGCGGGGTGCGCTTTGATTCCCTCAGGAGCCTCAGCGGGCAGCTGATCTGGTCTGAAGATCCTGAGCAGAAGACTGACCCTGCCCCCGCCAACCTGAAGGAGGGCTGGGCCAGCGCCCTAGGCTGGCTGGGGGCCGACCAGAACGCCAACCCAACAGCGGCAGCCCTCAAGGAACCCTTTGCCCAGGCAGCAGCCGCCCAGGCCCCGGCCGGGCAGGCCCTACCGCAGGCCAGGGGCCTGCTAGCCTTCTCATCGGCCCTGCGCTTTAGCGGGGTAGAGCTTGAAAAGAGCGGCGCCTGGCTGCTGGGAGCCCCAGAGGCCCTTCTGCCTGCCAGCTCCCCAGCCCGGGACCTTGCCGCCAGCCTGGCTGAAAGGGGGCTACGGGTGCTGGTACTGGCCCAGGCCCCGGCCCTGGTGCGAGACTCTTCTGGGGCGGTAGTAGGCCAGGTCCCTGGCGGGCTTGAAGCTCAGCTGCTGGTGATCTTCCGCGAGCAGGTCCGCTCAGAGGCCCCCGAAACCCTGGCCTACTTCAGAAGCCAAGGAATTGACCTGAAGGTTTTCTCTGGCGATAACCCCCGCACTGTGGCAGCTGCAGCCGCTGCTGCCGGCATGGACGTCTCAGCTGGGGCCATTGATGCCTCAACCCTGCCTGAGGACGGCCCTGAACTGGTAGAAGCTGCCCGCAGCCATGCTGTCTTTGGCCGGGTTTCACCCGAGCAGAAGAAGAATATGGTTCTGGGCCTGCGCCAGGCGGGCCATGTTGTTGCAATGACCGGCGACGGCATTAATGACGCCCTAGCCCTCAAGCACGCTGATCTAGGTATTGCCATGGGTAACGCCGCCCCTGCCACCAAGGCCGTTTCCCGCCTGGTTCTGCTCGATGGCCGCTTTGACCGCCTGCCGGGGGTTCTGGCTGAGGGGCGGAAGATCATTGCCAATATTGAGCGGGTGACCCACCTCTTCCTGACCAAAACAGCCTTCGCCATCCTGCTGGGGCTCACCTTGGGCCTGCTCTGCTGGAACTTCCCCTTCCTACCCCGCCAGTACTCCACTGCCGACCTGCTCATTGTGGGCGGCCCTGCCTTCTTCTTGACCCTGCTGCCTAATAGCCGCCGCTATGTTTCTGGTTTCCTGGGCAGGGCCCTGCACTTTGCCCTGCCCGCGGCCCTAGTCATTACCGGGGTTCTGGTTTTCATTAATGGTTACGGGCGGGCCCTGGGGAGCCTAGAGCCGGCAGAGATTCAAACGGCCACCTTTATTGCCCTGGTCATTATGGGGGTCTTTAATATCAGCACCCTGGTTCGCCCCCTCAGGGGTCTTCCCCTGCTGCTGGTCTTGGCCATGTACGCTGGTTTAGCCCTGGTTCTGCTGCTGCCGGCCTCCCTCTGGTATCACCAGTTCATCCTGCCCCAGGGAAGCTATCTTTGGGCCTGCCTGGGCGCGGCCCTGCTTGGCTGCCTGCTGCTAGAGCTGAACCGAATGGTTCACAGCAGCTGGCTTAGGGCTAAGCATCCTGAGGCTCTTTAGGTTTTTTCTTCTAGGGACTTGCCAGATTCCCCCCTTTAGGGGTAAGGTGGGTCTCAATTGGGGTTTTTCCCCTCTAAGCGATCAATCTTCAGGATTGTTACTGGTTCAGCAGGCAAGACCTGAGTTGCTCACCATGATGTCCCTGGCAGGACTTTATTCTCTGTCAGTTTCGTGGCCCTTCTACCCCCGGTAGAACGATGAGCAGCTCGGGTCTTTTTGGTCTTAAAGAGCCAGAGGAAAACCAAACACACCGATCAGATTGGGTTCATTCGTGAATAACACTCAGATGGGCGAGAAGATTCTTGAAGGCCTAGGCGGCCCAGAGAACATTGCCCACTTTACCCACTGCGCCACCCGCCTGCGGGTGACTCCTAAGTCCAACAGCGCCATTAACAGGGACAGCATTGAAAAGATCCCCGGCGTGCTCTCTATTATTGAGCAGTCCGGTCAGACCCAGGTAGTCCTGGGCGATAAGGTCGAATCTGTCTACAACGAGATGGTCAAGCTACCGGGCATGGCCTCTGTTGGCGAAGGCTCCTCTAAGGGGTCTGTAGCAACTGACGAGAAGAAGGCAAGCCCCCTGACCCGGACCTTTGACGTCCTGTCAGACTCCTTCCGCCCCATTCTCTGGGCCCTGCTGGGTACCTCCATGATTCTGACCCTGATTGTCTTCATGCAGCAGCTAGGCTACTTCGGTCAGTACACCGACCTAACCGGCAAGGTTGTTAACATCGACATCGTTAACGGCCCCCGCCTAGCTGATGCTGATGCGGCTGCCGCCATGCTCAACGAGTGGCGGGCGGCCTTCCCCTTCTGGTTCATTCTGCTAGCTGCCTCCCTCTCTGTCCTGCAGTTCATGCCCATTATGATTGGTGCTACTGCCGCTAAGCGCCTGGGCGCTAACATGTGGGTTGGTGCAGCTATCCCCGCTGCCCTCATGACCGGCACCTTCCAGGGCTTCGCTGATATCGCTGTAGACGGCGTTGTCCGCGTACCCTTCCTGGGCCTTGACCTGCCCCTGTACGTTATGAACTACACCGGCCAGATCTTCCCGCCCCTCTTCGCAGCAGCCCTGCTAGCACCCCTGGAGCGCTTCCTGAAGAAGGTCATCCCCACCATGCTGCACATGGTCTTCGTGCCCATGCTCTCAGTGATGATCCTGGTGCCCCTGACTGCCTTCCTGATCGGCCCCATCGGCATCAAGTTCGCCCTGGCTATCTCTGACTTCATCGGTGGCGTCAACGAATCCATGCCCTGGCTGGTCGGTGGCATCATTGCCGGTCTCTACCTCTTCATGGTTCCCCTGGGTCTGCACTGGCCCCTGAACGCCGTCATGATTAACAACCTGCAGACCGATGGTGTGGACTTCATCCAGTCCCCCATGGGTGCCTACAACTTCGCCGTCTTTGGTGTTGTCACCGGTGTTGCTATCGCTGCCCGCCGCAACAAGGAACTGCGCCAGACCGCTACCGGTGCCGCTGTTTCCGGTCTGCTCGGTGGTATCTCTGAGCCCTCCCTCTACGGTGTTGTGCTGCGCTACAAGCGGGTCTTCCCCCTGATCCTGGTTCCGGCCATCATCGGTGGTGCAACCATTTCAGCCCTGGGTGTTAAGTCCTACGCTTTCGCCTTCACCTCCCTGCTATCCATCCCCGCTATGCAGCCCTCCCTGCTCTACATGATCGGTCTGGCCATCGCCTTCTTCGGTGCCATGGCAGGTGTACTGGTCTTTGGTTACGAATCTAAGAGCCAGAAGGCTGAAGAGCCCGCCCAGGAGCAGGCCCCCCAGGCCCAGGAAGAAACCCCAGCTACCCCCGCAGCTTCTAGCCAGGAGGTTCCTTCTGGAACTCTTCTGACCCTAGCCTCTCCCCTAGAAGGCCAGGCCCTGCCCCTGTCTGAAACCCCTGACCCCATCTTCGCCGCCGCCAAGCTGGGTAAGGGCGCTGCCATCAAGCCCAGCGGTAATACCGTTATCGCCCCGGCAGCCGGCACTGTTACCGTTACCATGCCTTCTGGCCATGCTGTAGGCCTGAAGCTGGATAACGGCCTGGAGCTTCTGATTCACGTTGGTATCGACACCGTTAACCTCAACGGTGAAGGCTTTGATGTGAAGGTAGAGAAGGGCCAGCGGGTTGCCCCCGGCGATATTCTGCTGACCTTTGACCCCCAGGTGATTGAGAAGGCCGGCTACTCCCTGGTGACCCCGGTTCTGGTCACCAACACCAACCGCTTCGCTGAAGTTGAGGGCCTCACCGGCCCCGTTCAGCCCGGAACTGAGCTTTTGAAGGTAACTACCAAGTAGTCCTTCCTAGCTTCTTCAGCAGCCTGCCCCAGGGGTTAGAAAGCCCCTGGGGCAGGCCTATATAATCTAGGGCCCGTTACCAGTAGGTAATGGGCCCTACAGAAGGAAGGGGAGCAGCAATGTTTACCGTTAAAAAGTTTTATGACTTAACCCTAGATGAGCTCAACGAGATTTATCTGCTACGCTCACTGGTCTTTGTTGTGGGCCAAAAAATCACGGAAGAAAATGAAATTGACCGGGCAGACCGCCAGGCCATCCACTTCTTTCTAGCCGATGACCAGGGGCAACTTCAGGCCTACCTACGTCTTTTAGATCTGGCCACTTTCAGCGATGCCTCTCACCCCCTAGAACCTGGAGCCTGGACCCTGGGCCGGGTTGCTGTACACCCCCAGGCGCGGGGCCAGGGCCTGGGCCGCCGCCTCTTAGATGAAGCCTTGAACTGGCTTGAGAAGAATACTGAGGCTCAGCGGGTTTCTATCAGCGCCCAGGCCTACCTGGCCCAGACCTACTATGGGGCGGCAGGCTTTAAGCAGGTGGGCCCTAGCTACCAGGAGGCCGGTATTGAGCATGTTCGCATGGTCCGCCCCCTCAGGAGCTAGCTGGGGCTCTGGGGAGTTACTGGAGGTAGGGGCCTAGCGGTGGCCACTCAAGCTACCGGCGAGAAAAGTTAAGAAAAAAATTGAGCTTGTGCCCTCCTGAGTTCCGCATGTACTCTACTATATAAAGTACATACTATGTGACTCCTCCCACGACCTGTATGGGGGTTGTCTAAACTACACACTATATATTCGCCTTTCAGCAAGGAGATACCAATGCGGAAGACTCGCATTACATCAGCCCTCAGCCTCTCAGCTGTTGCCGCCCTGGCCCTCTCAGCCTGCGCCAGCTCCTCCAACAACGCCTCAAGCGGCTCAGCAGCTAGCACTGATAAGTCAGTATCCATCGCCGTGACTAACGTTTTCTCCTCCTTCAACGTTGGTACCTCGAAAGGCAACTCAGACACCAACGGCATCATCTCCCAGATGACCAGCCGTGGCTTCTACACCGTCACCGACACCTTCGACATTCGCCACAACGAGTGGTTTGGTAGCTACACCATGACTGAAGAGGGCGAAGGCATCAAGGTTGACTACAAGGTCAATGACGACCAGAAGTGGTCAGACGGTAACGCCATTGATAAGGCTGACCTGCTCCTGGCCTGGGCTGTTCAGTCCGGCCACTTTGACGCCCCTGAAGAAGACGGCGTCAAGTACTTCGCCTTCGCCGGTGAAACCGCTGGCCTGGCTGGGGCAGAAGTTCCCGTTACCGGTGAAGATGGCCGCTCCATCTCCTTCACCTACCCTGTAGCCTTCGCTGACTGGGAAATCGCCTACAACATCGATAAGCCCGCCCACGTTGTTGCCGAACTAGCTGGCATGACTGAAGATGAGCTGATCGAAGCGATCGAAACTGCAACCCCTGCTGAAGAAAATGAGCAGCTGCGCAAGATCGCTGAAGCCTGGAACACCGGCTTCGATACCACCACCATGCCCTCCAACGAGGCCCTGACCGTCGGCAACGGCCCCTACCAGGTCACCGCCGTTGAAGAGAACCAGTCCATCACCCTGACTGCTAACCCCAACTACCAGGGCGATCAGAAGCCTGCCATCAACGAGGTCGTCCTCAAGGTCCTGCCTGATGCCTCTACCCAGGTTCAGGCCCTCAAGAACGGTGAAATCCACGCCGTAGCCCCCCAGGCTTCTGTCGATACCATCTCCCAGCTTCAGGCCCTTGAAGGCATGGTCACCGCAACCGCCCCCGACCAGGCCTACGACCACCTGGACCTGGTCATGAAGGAAGGCTCACCCTTCGCTGATGAGAACGTCCGCAAGGCCTTCCTGCTGACCGTTCCCCGCCAGGAGATCGTTGACAAGCTGATTAAGCCCATGGACCCTGAAGCTCAGGTACTCAACTCTCAGCTCTACGTTGCCTCTGACACTGAGAACTACTCCAAGACCCTAGAGACCAACAACTCTAGCGACTACCCCTCTGACGACATGGAGGCTAACATCGCTCAGGCCAAGGAGCTCCTGGGCGGCCAGACCCCCACCATCCGGATCCTCTACAACTCCAAGAACCCCAACCGGATCAACTCCTTCCAGATGATCAAGGAATCAGCTGAGAAGGCCGGCTTCATTGTTCAGGATGCCGGTAGCGAGCAGTGGTCATCCCTGCTCCAGGGTGGCGACTACGAGGCCTCCATCTTCGGTTGGGTCTCCTCTGGTGTAGGTAACTCCTCCCTGGGCCAGATCTTCAAGACCGGTTCATCTTCTAACTTCACCGGCTACTCCAACGCCACTGTTGACGCAGCAGTTGACGAGATCATGACCACCACCGACACCGCCCGCATTGAAGAGCTGAAGAAGCAGGCAGACGGCGAAATCTTCAAGGATGCCTACGGCCTGCCCCTCTTCCAGTCCATCGCTGTTACCTCCTACAGCGACACCATCAGCGGTGTTAAGCCCAAGCCCGGTCAGCAGCCCCTGACCTGGAACATCGAAGAGTGGGACATCGCAGAGTAAGCCCGCCCTTACACGATTAGGGTAAGGCCCATCAAAGCTCACCCTGTCTAGCAGGCGCGGACGCCCAGTAGCGTCCGCGCCTGCCTAGGTCTAGCCCTAGCTGACCCTTCCATCCTCCTTAGACCACCAGGACCCATCATGCTCATGTATTCCGTGAGGCGACTGCTTGTAGCTGTCTTCATCCTCTTTGGTGCATCCTTCCTGATCTACAACCTTGTAGCCATCGCAGGTGACCCCCTTGAAGAGCTCCGCGTCTCTACCGCCCCTAACAAGGAAGCCCTCATTGCCCAGCGCATAGAGGCCCTTGACCTCAACACCCCGGCCCCCATCCGCTACTTTAAGTGGCTCGGCGGCATACTTGGTTGCTTCGCGGGTCAATGCGACTTCGGTCAGAACCTGGCGGGAACCCCCGTTACTAACCTGCTCTCCAACGCCATCTACCAGACCCTGACCCTGGTAGTTGCCGCAACCATTCTGTCCATCCTCATCGGCATTAGCCTAGGTATCGTCTCAGCCCTGCGCCAGTACTCAGGTCTGGACTACACCGTCACCTTCGCCAGCTTCCTCTTCTTCTCCCTGCCCTCCTTCTGGATTGCAGTCCTTCTCAAGGAATTCGTTGCCATTGGCTTCAACGACTTCCTCAGAGACCCGGTTATTTCGATCCCCCTGACCCTGCTGATTTCCCTCATTGCAGGTTTCTTCTGGTATTCGGCCTCCTTCGGCAAGCCCAAGACCCGCTATCTCATGGGCCTGACCGGCTTTGCCCTTACCGCCGGAGCCATCATCTTCGTTTCAGCAACCGGCTGGTTCCTTACCCCCTTCCTGGGCCTGCCCTTCCTGCTGCTGCTGGGCCTCCTAACAGCCTTTACCACAACCATCCTGGTCTCAGGCCTGCGTAACCGCCGGGCCCTTTGGACCGGCCTCGCTATGGTCCTGCTGGCCCTAGTAATCTACTTCCCCATCCAGGGCCTTCTGGATCAGGCGACCTTCCTGATGCTAATCATTATCAGCCTGGCCCTGATCCTTCTGGGCCTGGGGGTCGGCTACCTGGCAGGTGGCTACGACAAGGGGCAAAACGCCCGGGTTGGCCTGATCACCGGCCTGGTGATGGGCCTGCTCATCTTCGCTGACAGGTTTATGCAGGCCTGGCCCGACTACATCTCTAACAGCCGTATCAAGGGCCGCCCCATTCCAACAGCTAACGCCTCAACCCCCAACCTGCAGGGAGACTTCTGGATCTTGGGCCTTGACACCATGACCCATATCCTGCTGCCCACGATCGCCCTGACCCTCATCTCCCTAGCCTCCTACTCCCGCTACTCCAGGGCCTCCATGCTAGAGATCATGAACCAGGACTACATCCGAACCGCCCGGGCCAAGGGCGTCTCAGAGCGGTCTGTGGTCATGAAGCACGCCTTCCGTAACTCCCTGATTCCCCTAGCAACCATCATCGCTATGGATATTGGCGGCATTATCGGTGGGGCGGCAGTAACAGAACGCATCTTCGCCTTCAAGGGCATGGGAACCCTCTTCCTTGACTCCCTGGCCCACACCGACCCCAACCCGGTCATGGGGGTCTTCCTGATTACAGGTATTATGGCCCTCGTCTTCAACCTGGTGGCTGACCTTCTCTACTCAGCCCTTGATCCGCGCGTGAGGGTGAAAGCATAATGACACACGATAAGACTAGGAACCCAGACCTGGAACCTACCAGCGAAACCCAGGCCCTGAAGGCTGTTGAAACTAACCTCGATATTCGGGCCCAGGAATCTGTGGGTAAAACCCAGGGGCAGATTGTTCGAAAGCGCTTCCGGCAGAATGTGGGAGCCGTGACCTCCCTGATCACCCTGATTCTGATTCTGCTCCTGGCTGTTACCTCTATCGGGGTTGGCCCTATCCCCGGCTGGTGGTCCTACAACCACACCCAGATGCAGGACGTCGTCAACGGCGCAGCCCCTAACGCCCAGCACTGGTTTGGTCAGGACGCCACCGGCCGAGACCTCTTTGCCATGACCATGAGGGGAATCCAAAACACCTTCCTGGTGGTCTTTATTATCTCCTCCATTGCCGGCTTTTTAGGGGTCCTCTTTGGGGGCCTAGCCGGCTATTACCGGGGCTGGGTTGAGGCGGTCATCATGCGTTTTACCGACATGATCATCATCATCCCCCTCATGCTGCTGACCGCCGTGCTGGGTAAGCTGGCCGGTAACTACTTCACCGGCATCTGGAATACCATCATGTTCGGTGTAGTCGTTGGCCTGCTCTTCTGGTCCTCCCTAGCCCGCCTGGTGAGGGCTGAATTCCTCACCTTGCGGGAGCGGGAATTCGTTGATGCCGCCCGCCTAGCAGGTGCCTCAGACCTGCGGATCATCTTCAAGCACATCCTGCCCAACGCCATTGGCGTAGTGACCGTGAACGTGTCGCTGATGATGAGCACAGCCATCCTGACCGAAACCGCCCTCTCCTACCTGGGCTTTGGTATTAAGGCCCCCGACTGGTCCCTAGGTTCGCTGATTTCAGCCAACCAGGCGGCCTTCGCTACCCGCCCCTGGCTCTTCTGGTTCCCCGGCATCTTCATTCTGCTGATTTCCCTAGCCTTCAACTTTGTAGGCGACGGGCTGCGGGATGCCTTCGATCCTCGGCAGAAGAAGTTCAACCCCAAGAAGGCCAAGGGCCAATCAGCCCACTCAGCTGAAAACGGCCTGGGGATTGACGGCAGTAGCCAGGCTCAGCCTAAAGGAAAAGAGACAGCAGGCTAAGAAGCCCCAAGCCTAAGAAGAGCCCCAGGCCCTTCCAGTCCGGCTCAGAAACTTCAAGGGCCTCTTGGGAATCAAGGACTCCGGCCTCTACCTGCTCCTGCCAGTAGCCTCGCAGGAGCAGGGCAGCAGACCCGGCAGCAGAGTTAGGCAGGTCAGAGGTCCGTAAGGACCGGCCTGGCCCGTAGCTGATAGCTGGAAGGCTCTGCAGCTGGGCCCGGTGGGCTGAGCGGGAGGCTAGCATCCCGCTAGCTGGCAGGGCGAAGGCCTGGTAGCTTCTACGGGCAGTGACCAGGGTCAGGTGGAAGCGGGTTGAAACATCAACCAGGGCCCTGTAATTGACCCGGTGGCTGACCCCAGGGTTAAGGACCTTCAGCTCCTGCCGGTCAATGACCAGGGCCGGGCGACCGAGTAGGTACCAGATACTGTAGGCCCCCCAGAGCACCCAGAAGCCCCAGCGGGCAAGGGCCGCTGGGCCCCCGTAGAAGGCTAGGGTCAGGAGTAGGATAAGGCCTATCAGGGCGGCCCCTCCAGTGTAGAAGGGGGCTGACCGGGCCCGGAGGGTCAGCGGAAGGTTCTGCACATACTGAGATTTCATACTTCCTTGATTCTCTCAGAAAACAACAAGCAATCAGCACAGAACAGAGTTGGGAAAACCAGTGAATACTTCAAGCACCGCCCCCCTTGGCGAACCAATCCTCAAGGTAAGCAATCTCAGCGTAGACTTCGGCGTCGAACGCACCTGGGTTCCTGCGGCCATGAACCTCAACTACGAGGTCCGGGCCGGGGAAGTGCTGGCTATCGTCGGCGAATCAGGCTCAGGTAAGTCAGTGTCCTCTATGGGCATGATTGGCCTCCTCCCCAAAAATGCCCGGGTCAGCGGCTCCGTTCAGCTCAACGGTAGAGAGCTGATAGGCCTCTCTAACTCTGAGCTGCTGCAGGTGCGGGGCCAAGAGGTGGCCGTCATCTTCCAGGAACCCATGACCGCCATGAACCCGGTCATGACCGTAGGCGACCAGATCGTTGAAACCCTGCGCCTGCACAAGGACGTTTCACCGGCTGAAGCCAAGGAAGAAGCCATCAAAATGCTTGAGATGGTCGAAATGCCAGACCCCCTCAAGGCCTTCAACTCCTACCCCCACCAGATGTCTGGCGGTCAGCGGCAGCGGGCCATGATTGCCCAGTCCCTCTCAACCAACCCCAAGCTACTGATCGCTGACGAGCCCACCACCGCCCTTGATGTGACCGTGCAGGCTGAAATCCTTGAACTGATGCGCAACCTGCAAAAGAAGCTCAACTCAGCAATCATCCTGATCACCCACGATATGGGTGTGGTCGCTGACCTAGCTGACCGGGTAGCTGTTATGCGCCGGGGCGTCATCGTTGAAACCGGCGAAATTCACCAGGTCTTTTCCAACCCCCAGCACGAATACACCCAGGCCCTACTGGGGGCTGTGCTGCACCTAGGCGGCGATGAAATCGACGTCAATGCCGCCATCGACGACGCAGCTGAGCACCAGCGGCCAGAAACTGCCCTTCTGAATCAGCTAGCCCCGGCCCGCAGCGGTGAGGTCATCCTCTCCCTCAAGGACGTTGCCCTCGAATACCCCAAGCAGGGCCGGGTAGGCCCCTTCCGGGCCGTCACCGGCGCCAGCCTAGAAGTGAGGGCAGGAGAGGTGCTGGGCCTAGTCGGTGAATCAGGTTCGGGTAAGTCCACCATCGGCCGGGCCGCCGTTGGCTTCTTGCAGGTAGCTGAAGGGCAGCTGGAGGTCTGCGGTATTGACATGCGCAAGCCCAGCCGCAAGGACCTAGCCCAGGTGCGTAAGAGCGTCGGCATGGTCTTCCAGGACCCTTCATCCTCCCTCAACCCCCGCCTACCGATCGGTGAATCTATCGGTGAACCCATGCTCCTTGCCGGGGAGGCTAAGGGCCCTGAGCTTCAGAAGAGGATTGAGGAGCTCCTAGACCGGGTAGAGCTGCCCCGCTCCTACCGTAACCGCTACCCCCACGAGCTCTCCGGCGGCCAGAAGCAGCGGGTCGGCATTGCCCGGGCCCTTTCCCTCAAGCCCAAGCTCCTGATCGCAGATGAACCAACTAGCGCCCTGGACGTCTCAGTTCAGGCCCGCGTGCTCGAACTCTTCCAGGAGCTCCAGGAAGAAATGGGCTTCGCCTGCCTCTTTGTTACCCACGACCTAGCTGTTATTGATGCCCTGGCTGACCGTATTGCCGTCATGCGCCGCGGCGAAATCGTTGAGCAGGGCCCCCGGGAGCAGATTCTGCGCCACCCCCGCGAGGTCTACACCCAGCGCCTGCTGGCCGCGGTTCCCCTACCCGACCCAGATGCCCAGGCTGAGCGCCGGGCCCTGCGGACCAAGCTGCTGGACGAAACCGGCCACGTCGTCAGCTAAAGACAGAACTAAGGGGGAGCTCCACCGGATTCCGGTGGGGCTCCCCCTTTTGTACCTTTCTACCTCTCTGGATGGAAGGTCATGCGCAGAAGCTGACTACTGCCAGCTAGCTAGGCAATAGTTAGTTCATCCTGTTGCGCCAGTTGGCCTTCTTGCCTGCGCGGGTATCGCGCAGGGCCTGCAGGTTCTGCCGAATGAGGGCCTCAGGTTCTACCGGGCGGCCGCCTGCTGAGTGGGGGGTGATGATAAGGTTCTTGGCCTCCCAGAGGGGGTCACTAGCGGGCAGGGGCTCTTCAACCACAACATCAAGGGCAGCGCCGGCAATGCTACCGCTATTGAGGGCCTCAATCAGGTCAGCCTCATTGACGGTAGGGCCGCGGCCAACATTAATCAGGTAGGCCCGCTGGGGCAGCTTGGCCAGGCGGGCAGCGTCCAGGGAGTTCCTGGTCTCTTCAGAGTTGGGCAGGATCATGACCAGAATGTCGGTGGTCTCTAGTAGCGAGTCGATCTCGTCGCTAGCTACTACCGGGAAACCTGCCCGTTCACCGGCTGACCGGGCAATGCCGGTGACCTCAGCGCCAAAGGCGGCAAAGAGGCGGGCAGTAGCCTGACCGATAGAGCCGAAGCCCCAAATGCTGACCCTTGCGCCAAGGAGGGTGGTCACCTGGTCTGCCGGGTGCAGTTCCTGGGGGCCACCAAGCTCAGTTGCCCACCTCTTCTTGGCCTGCTCTTCAGCCAGGGTGGGCAAGAAGCGAACAAGGTTCAGGGCTAGGGCCAGGGTGTGTTCGGCAACGGTCTTGGAGTGCAGGCCGCTGCCAGAGGCAATAACAGCCTCAGGGCGGAAGCCTGCTGCCCGGGCCTGGTCGGGGCCAGCTAAGAGGGCCTGAACCAGTTCAACCTTCTGCAGCTTTTGGGCGCAGTCCTTGAGCTGGTCCGTGCTATTGCCCCAGGCAACGAGGACATCAGCGTCATAGTCCTGGGCTTCTAGGGGGCGAAGGGGATCGTAGCTGACCAACTGGTCAGCAGGTTCAGCGCCCAGGGCGCTCTGATCAAGGGTGATTGAGGTGGGCAGAAGAATTTTCATGGTCTACTCCTTTGTTCCAGCTGCTAGCTGACCTAGCTAGCAGCTACTTTACCCTTTTTTCAACCCCCAGAGCCCCGGGTTAAGCCCTGTTACCGGGGCAGGGCTTAGAAGGGGGACCCTCCAGCAGCTTGCTGAGCTCAGCCGGTAAAGTGGGAGGAGTGAACATCGGTATTCCCTTCTCTTCCCTACCCCACCTACCCGTCTGGCTTTCAGTCAGTTTGATTCTTCTTGACCTAGCTATCAGGCTCACCGTGATTTTCTGGTTGCCCTATAACCGCAAGCCGGTGGTTGCCCTAGGCTGGCTTATGGCCATCTTCTACATTCCCTACGTTGGTTTGCTGGCCTTCTTCATCTTTGGCTCTAACCTATTGCCCCGCCACCGCCGTAGCCGTCAACGGACCATGAATGAGCTCATCAGAGACACCATCGAAGGGCAAGAGGCCGTTTTAGGGTCTCCGGTGCTCTCAGAACCTGCCCGGGTAGCAGCTAACCTCAACTACAAGCTCGGGGCCCTGCCCCTGATCGGTGGCAATAGTTTTGAGCTCCGACACGATAACAATGCGGCTCTGCAGGAAATCGCAGAAAAAATTGATCAGGCCACAAAGTATGTTCACTTTGAGTTCTACATTACCGCCCTGGACCAGACCACCGAGCCCCTCTGGGAGGCCCTGATCCGCGCCCACCAGCGGGGAGTTGCAGTCCACGTTCTCATTGACCACATTGGCTCCCGCAAGTACCCCCGCTGGAAGGAACTTCAGCAGAGGCTCAACCAGGCCGGCCTGCCCTGGCACCTGATGCTACCCATCAAGCCCTGGAAGGGCCAGTGGCAGCGGCCAGATCTGCGTAACCACCGCAAAATCGTGATTATTGACGGGCAGATTGCCTTTTCTGGCTCCCAAAACGCCATTGACCGCAGCTATAACCTTAAGGCCAATCTGAAAAAGGGCCTGGAATGGAAGGACCTCTCCTTCTTCTGCACCGGCCCGGTAGTGCACGAGCTGAACGCTGTCTTTGTCTCTGACTGGTATGCAGAGACTAAGGAACTGCTCCTTGACGAGATTGAAGTTGGCATTGATGCCCAAGAGGCCTCAACCCTAGCAGCTACCGGCCCCCTAGCCCAGATTGTGCCCTCTGGCCCAGGGTTTGAAACTGAAAATAACCTGCGCCTGATCAACCACCTGATCTATAACGCAGAGCGGCGGATTCTGATTTGCTCCCCCTACTTCGTCCCTGAAGAAACCCTGCTCCAGGCCCTGACCAATATGGCCATGTCAGGGATTGAAGTAACCCTGATTGTCTGCGAAAAGGGCGACCAGTTCCTACCCATTATGGGGCAGCGGTCCTACTATGAGCAGCTCCTGCGGGCCGGGGTCAAGATTGAGCAGTACCCTGGCCCTACCGTCCTGCATTCAAAGTTCATGATTGTGGACGATGAAATTACCTTTATTGGCTCATCTAATATGGATCCCCGCTCCTTCGCCCTGAATTTTGAGGTCTCAACCTTCATTGTTGATCAGGGCATGGTCAAGGAACTAGAGGAGGTAGCTGCCAACTACATCGCCCTCTGCAAGAACCTGAGCTACGAGGAGTGGATCAGTCGGCCTCCCCACCAGAAGGTAACTGAGAACCTCTGCCGGCTCTGGAGCGCCCTGCTCTAAGAAGGCCCAGGCCCCCTGCTCTGAAACCTTCTAGGTCAAAGAGCAGGGGGCCTGCTAGCTAGGCTTGCTGGGATTTAGCCCTTGTTGCTGCCTGAGACGTCAATGGTGTTCATAAAGCTCTTTGCGTCGATCTTCCAGCTATCGCCCTCAAATTTAAAGACGGTCCCCTCAAAGAGAACGGTAGGGGCGGGCCCGGCAGAGGCTGAGGAGTCGTCTGCTGAGGCAAAGGATTCAGCGGTCAGCAGGGCAGTCTGATCGGTGAATTCAACCTTACTGATATCTATAGTGATATCGTCAATTCTTGCCCGGTCTAGGTCTGATAGGGCGCTGCCCAGCAGAACATTGACGATACTCAGGCTGGTGTCTTCACTCTCGGTGAGGGCTGAACGGTCAAAGAGGTCGTAGGTGGGGTCCTTTTCCCTGAAGTAGTCAGCTAGCTTCTGGCGGTCTTCTTCGCTCAGGCCTTCGACTCCCTGAACAGTCCCAAGAATGGTTTCGGGGTCTCCCATGCTTTCAAGGATTGCCTGAATGTCTGAAGGAATATTGAGAAGAAGACTGTAAGAGGTCTGTGCCTGGCTCAGGTACTCCTTGACTGCGAGTTCCAGCTGCTGTTTCTGCTGGTTAGTCGGTTCCTGAACAGTGGTGGCAGAAGCTGATGAAGTAGCTGAAGGGGCGGAGCTGGCTACATCATTGCCGGCGCTACAGCCAGCGAAGGCCAGTGAACCAATAAGGAGGGCTGGGGCAAGCCTAGAAGAAGGGGTAGACATAAGGTCTCTCTTCCTGCTTGTGGGGTATGGCGTGTTTCTAAAAGCATACGTATTATATCAGGGGTGAGACCTAGGACATAAAGCCCTCCCAGGCCAGGATTCCACAGCATGAGACCAGAAATCCCACAAGAAAAGGCCGCCTAGCAGCCCTCCCACAGGGGTAGAAGGGGCTAGAGGCTTATTCATAAGGGTAGGTAAAGCAGGCTCACAGCGAAGCTGCTGGCTCGGATGAAGTGAGCGGGTGCGAGCGCGCGAGCACGCAAGAGCGAACGGAATCCGCCGTTAGGCGGGGCGTGAGGGTCAGGCTTGCGCCTATTCCGCCCGCAGATTTGTTTCCTCG
>JAXDRN010000099.1:0-20088 GCA_034090985.1 Rothia sp. (in: high G+C Gram-positive bacteria)
ATTCGATTCAAAGGTGAATCACATGAAAAAACTACTTGCATTTTCTGCAACCCTGTTGCTTACTGCATGCGCCACGCAAAGCACATCTAACCTGGTACCAGATACTTCAGCCAAAGCCATTCTGGACCATACCAACAACACCATCATCCTCCCCCTGGACGAATACAAGTACAACGAGCACGACATTCTCAACTACCAAAAAGCCTTCGATCTTGTTCACGCAACCTGCTTCGCCAAACAGGGTAAGACCTACCAGTTCCAGGAATACATTCCATTAGGCACCAGGACCTACGGATTATGGAATGTGGAGCACGCCCAACAATTTGGCTTTGGGCCTTACCCCACCGCACAAACCAGTGGCAATGACCCTGCCCTCATTGAAACGTGTAGAGCAGAAGCCCAACAACTATCAGAGATTTCCCCTCTCATTGATAGCCATAAGGAGCTGATCGACCGAATTTCTCGCGAAGCCTTTTCAGCAGCCCAAAAAACAGATACCTGGAAAAATGAACGAGAAGAATGGTGGGCCTGCCTTGAAGAACAAGGGCTAACCCCACGGAAGGGAGACAACGAATGGGGCACAGAACAAGACCTGCAAACTTTTGATTCAACCAATCACCACGAATCAATCAGAATCGCCACCCTAGAAGCAACCTGCTCCCAGACAACAGGAATGGCTCAAACCCTGGCAGATTTGGAAGCCTCTTACCAATTACCACTCATCAAAGCCAACCAGTCGCAACTCAATCAAGCAAAAGAAGAACTCTACAACCAAAGGCAAAAAATAGAAAATTTTATCAACACCTACTCTAACCAGCCTTAACCGCCCCTACTCAGGAGACAGACAATGAAGCAGATATTCAGCATTTTTCTGATTTCCCCCATAGCTCTTCTCACCTCCTGCGGTTCAACAGCTCAACAAGATACCAGCGCAACAGCGACCCTGGACTACGAAAATAATGTAATTATCAAACCCCTTGATGAATACAGTCAAACAAGCTACTCGGGCCGAATCTACAACCGCTTAATCGACACAATGTACACCCAATGCTTGGCTCAAAAGGGAATAACATATAACCCAGGAGAACTTACTACCCCCATCGGCTCAAGAGAATATGGATTCTGGAACCCAACCTATATCAAACAATACGGATATTCAATTTTTGAACCCTATTCAGGAGAAACAACTCTTACCGATCAAGAGCAAAAAGAATTAGAAGCCTGCTACGAAGAAAAAACTGAAATAAAGGACCTTCATAAATATCTCCAAACGGTTTCCGCAAAAACTTCCTTACCAGAGACACTACGCACAGAGGCACGAAGTCAGGCCATTCGAAACCCCGCCTGGCAAAAGGCCCGAGAACAGTGGTGGCAATGCCTAAAAGACAACGGATTGACCCCACGCACCGGTGACGAAGAATGGGGCACTAAACAGGAGCTGGAAGTAGACACCTCATCAGACGCTGGCAAGCAAGAAGCTGTCCGTATCGCCCTCACAGAGGCTAACTGCTCCCAAGAAACTGGCCTTGCCCAGACCCTCGCTGACCTCGAAGCCTCCTACCAGGCTCCCCTCATCAAAGAGAACCAGGCAGCCCTCAACGAAGCCAAAATCGCCATTCAACAATTCACCCAAGACATCGAACAGCGCTACCAGGCCACCCAGTAAAACCGCCCCTACCCCAACAATTTATTGAGAGAGGCTACCATGACCAGCCCCAAAGACACAGGCAGCACCAGACGACCCCTGGCATTCGCCGTCCTTGGGGCCCTGGTCCTTATCGCCCTCGCCTTCGCTTTCATAGCAGGAACCCGCTACGCCCCCACCGGGCCCACACCCCAGGAACAAGCCCAGGCGCACGTCGACGTCTGGGGCACCGCAGAAATCCGCCCCGTCAACAGCGCCCTCACCTACTCAGGAACAGCCCACGCCGGGGCAACTACCCCCATCAGAATCACCGCCCCCACAGACCCCGTCCTCGTCCACCAAGTAAAACACCCCGGCGACACCGTAGCCCCCGGCGACCTCATCGGAATCGTCGGCGGAGAAGGAATCTACGCCCTCAACGGCCCCCTCCCCCTCTACCGCCCCCTCACCCTCGGAGACACCGGCCACGACGTCCTCGAACTCCAACGGGCCCTCACCGACATCGGCTACCCCACCAACACCGACGGCACCGTAACAAACACAACCCTCACAGCCGTCAGCAACCTCCTCCGGAGCGAACTGACCGGAATCCCACCAGAGGGAATAGAGACCATCAACCCAGCTCACTTCGCCATCCTGCCCCCAGGCCCCCGCACCGTCGCACAAGCAGCCAGCACAGGCACCATCATCAGCGAAGAAACCCCCATCATCACCCTGCACAGCAGCGCCCCCTACGCAGAATTCAACGCCCCACTCAGGGACCTTGAAACCCTCACCGCCCTCGACCACCTCACCGTCACCAGTTCCCTAGGAAGCACCCCAGCCCACATAGACCACATAGGCCAAGTCACCACAGGCCACGACGGAGCCTACCAAACCATCCGGCTCACACCAGAGAACACCGACATCATCGTGCCAGACCAAACCCTGGCCATCGCAACAGCAGGAGACAGCACACCGGTACTAGCCGTCCCCATCAGCGCAGTACGCCAGGACGGCAGCAGCACCTACCTCCTCACAGCCACAACAGACGGAACCCAAGAACGAGTACCGGTTGAGGTGCTCCGCACCGGCGAAGGCTACGCCGCAATCCAAGGAGACATCACAGAAGGTCAGAAAGTGCTCCTCTCATGAGAACACCTACCCCACTGATCGAGCTCAAAGACATCACCCAAACCTTTCCCACAGCAGACCGGCCCGTCCTCAACGCAGTCAACCTCACGGTCTACCCCGGAGACTACCTAGCCATCATCGGTCCCTCCGGATCAGGTAAATCAACCCTGCTCAACATCCTAGGACTCCTGAGCAAACCCACCAGCGGCACCTACCTCCTCAAGGGCACATCCACCACCCAGGCCAGTGAAAAAGAGCGAGACGCCCTCCGCAGAGAAACCATCGGTTTCATCTTCCAATCCTCCAACATGCTCTTGGATGAAACCGCCCTCACCAACGCCTCCATGGGGTTACGGGTCCAAGGCAGCCCCCGAGGCGAGCGCCACTCAAGAGCCCAAGCCACCCTAGCCACAGTCGGCCTGGCCCACCGCGCCCACACCCCCACCAAGTACCTCTCCGGCGGTGAAAAACAACGCTGTGCCATTGCCCGCGCCGTCGCGGGCTCCCCCACCCTTATCCTCGCTGACGAACCCACCGGCAACCTTGACTCCGATAACACAGCCAAGGTCCTCCGAACCCTCGCAGAGCTCCACCAGGCCGGGCACACCATTATCATCATCACCCACGACCCAACCATCGCAGCAGCTGCACCCCGGCGGGCCCACATCATCGACGGCCACCTCTCCGAAGAGGCCCCACCATTCCAGCCGCTGCCCACCAGCCCAGAGGTCAGCTCCCCTCCTACCGCCACCCCGTCCAGGCCCCTGCTGGGCGACGACCTCATGGAATCTATCTCCGCAATCCTCGCCCGCCCCATCCGCTCCGCCCTCCTGGCGCTGTCCTTCGCCCTGGGTGTCGGGGGCCTCATAGCCGCCCTAGGGCTCAGCGCCTCAGCCACCTACCAGGTCAACCAAAGAATCCTCGGGTCTGAGCAGCAGAGCGTCCACGCCACCGTCCACAATGACGCCAACGTCCTCTCCAACTATCGGGGCGGCGAATCAGCCCACGACTACGCCCAAGCCCTCTCCCAGCTCGACTACGTCACCAGCGTAGGTTTCCAAGCCATGATCGCACCGGCAGACGTCCGGATCACCCGCTTCAGCCCCCTCGACGCCGAACCCTCTACCGCCATCTCCCTCGTATCAGCCAGCAGCACCAGGCTAGAACAGCTCAAGGCCTCCATTCGACCCAGCGCAGCCCAACAGGTTCTCACCAGCATGAACAGGTCGCTTGAGGTAACCAGCCCGGAAGAGCGCGAACTAGCTACCTCTCTTGGGGCAGGCATTGCCACCCCCGGGGCAGCCAGGGCCCTTGGTTTCTACCAGGAAAGCACAGGAACCGTCACAGAGGGGAGCGGGATATGGGTGGACGGGGCCTACCTCCCCATTGCTGGAATCGTAGATTTTGGCGACCAAGCACCAGAACTCGCTAACGCCGTTCTCGTTCCCCCAGCCTTCCTGGCTGCAAACGGACGGTACACCATGCTCTACACCATCAATACAGAACCCGGCTACACCAGGGCCGTCAATCAGGCAGTTCCATATGTTCTAGCGCCCACCTCACCGGCAGATGTCAGCACAGAAACCCCCTCGAACCTAGCAGATCTCCGCGCCGAAGTGTCCTCAGATCTGGGGCTCTTCGTCGGTATCCTCTCGGGTATTTTGCTGGCCCTAGCTAGCCTGTCAGCGGGCACGGCCATGTATCTCTCAGTGCAGGCCCGCACCACCGAAATTGCCCTCCGCAGGGCAATTGGAGCTGGCAAAAGCCTGATCGCCAGACTCTTCATCTTTGAGGGCCTGATGTTAGGAGTCATCGGTGGCTCCCTGGGAGCAGCAGCGGGTGTACTCACCACCTTGCTCCTCGCCCAGGTCCAGGGGTGGCAGGCTATTTTATCCCCGACCTACGCCCCTATTGGGGTGGTCCTCGGCGGTATCACCGGCCTGGTCAGCTCCCTCTACCCAGCTCTCGTCGCGAGCCGCAAGGACCCAGCAGAGGCAATGCGTAGTTAAACAACCTACCGACCTTGCAACACTCACCGTCAAACAGTGACTTGCACTACTCATGTGAGCTAGTCTAGGGTTGACAAGATAATGTGGCTTACATCGCTGTAAGCCGTCTTTCTCCCGCAGACAGGAAGGCATATCATGACCGAAATCCAGGCTACCTTCGCCCCCAGCCCTGAATTCTCTGCCCAGGCCAACGCCCAACCCGGCATCTATGAAGAAGCCGCAGAAAAGGGAAGCGAGTTCTGGGCTGAACAGGCCCGTAACCTCCTTACCTGGTACAAGCCCTTCAGCGAAACCCTTGACTGGTCTAACCCACCCTTCGCCAAGTGGTTTGCAGACGGTGAACTCAACGCCTGCTACAACGCCGTTGACCGTCACGTTGAAGCCGGCCTAGGCGACCGCACCGCCCTTCTCTTTGAAGGCGAGCCCGGCGACACTAAGTCCTACACCTATGCAGAACTCAAGGACGAGGTCTCCCGCCTAGCCAACGGCCTAGAGTCCCTAGGCATCAGCAAGGGCGACCGGGTAGCGATCTACCTGCCCATGATTAGCGAAGCAGTTATCTCCATGCTGGCCTGTGCCCGCATTGGGGCCATCCACTCCGTTGTTTTTGGTGGCTTCTCAGCAGATGCCCTGCTCTCCCGGATTGAGGATGGGGAAGCTAAGCTGGTTATCACCGCTGACGGCTCCTTCCGCCGGGGCAAGCCCTCTATGCTCAAGCCCGCCGTCGATAGCGCCCTAGCTAAGGGCGGCTCCACTGTTGAAAAGGTGCTGGTTGTCAAGCGCAACGGCCAAGACATCAACTGGGTTGAGGGCCGCGATATCTGGTGGCAGGACCTCCTTTCAGGCCAGTCCACTGACCATGAGCCCTCCCGCCAGAAGGCCGAAGACCCCCTCTTCATCCTCTACACCTCTGGCACTACCGGCAAGCCCAAGGGTATTTTGCACACCACCGGCGGCTACCTGACTCAGGGGGCCTTCACCCACAAGAACATTTTTGACCTCAAGCCAGAAACCGATATCTACTGGTGCACCGCCGATGTCGGCTGGGTGACCGGCCACTCCTATGTGGCCTACGGCCCCCTGGTCAACGGCTCCACCCAGGTCATCTACGAAGGCACCCCCGATGCCCCCCACCGGGGCCGCTTCTGGGAGATTGTGCAGAAGTACGGGGTGACCATCATGTACACCTCCCCCACTGCCATTCGTACCATGATGAAGTGGGGCGAAGATATCCCGGCCCAGTACGATCTATCTAGCCTGCGGGTCCTTGGCACCGTGGGTGAGGCCATCAACCCCGAAGCCTGGCGCTGGTTCCACAGGGTCATTGGCGGGGGCAGGTGCCCCATTGTTGATACCTGGTGGCAGACTGAAACCGGTGCCATTATGGTCTCCCAGCTACCCGGAATCACGGTAGCTAAGCCAGGTAGCGCCCAGCAGCCCATCCCCGGCATCAGCATTGACGTGGTGGACGATTTGGGCGAGTCCCTGCCCAACGAGCAGTCAGGCTTCCTGACTATCCGTGAGCCCTGGCCCTCCATGCTCCGCACCATCTGGGGCGATGATGACCGCTTCGTTGATACCTACTGGTCCCGCTTTGAAAAGATGTACTTTGCCGGCGACGGAGCTAAGCGGGATGCCGATGGCGACCTGTGGGTGCTAGGCCGAGTGGATGACGTCATGAACGTCTCAGGCCACCGCCTCTCCACCCCCGAAATTGAGTCCGCCCTGGTCTCCCACCCGGCAGTTGCCGAGGCAGCAGTTGTTGGTGCGGCAGACGAGACCACCGGCCAGGCTGTGATGGCCTTCGTCATTCTCAACGACGAAGCTAAGGCAGCTGGCCATGACGAAGCCGAGCTGGCCGAGCAGATTCGGGCCCATGTAGGGGTAGAAATCTCACCCATTGCCAAGCCCAAGCGGGTTCTGATTGTTGATGATCTGCCGAAGACCCGCTCCGGTAAGATTATGCGCCGCCTGCTCAAGGACGTAGCCGAAGACCGCCCGGTTGGTGATACCACCACCCTGGCAGACCCCACCGTCATGGAGGCTATCGAGGCTAACTTCAAGAAGGGTTAGAAGGCAGGGCATAAGAGGATGTGGGGCATGCGCGCCCGCCGACTAACCTTCTTGCTGGCTCGCAAGCTCGCTAGCAATTCATGCCAGCCCCAGCCAGTCGGCTTTGGCGCGTATGCCCCACATCAATCAAGGCTACTGCTACTGTTCTTGACTCAACGCCCGCCCCATCGTGCTCCATCTATGGCAGCAAGCTGGAGGCGGGCCTTTTCCTGTGAAAAACTAGAAGCTATGGCAACACCACAGACTGCACCACAACTGATTTCCGTCATTAACGGCCCTAACCTTAACCTGCTGGGTGTGCGCAAACCCGAGATTTACGGGCGCACCACCCTAGCCGATATTGAGGCCAGCCTCAGAGCCCAGGCTGCCGAGCTAGGCTACGAACTTTCCTTCATGCAGTCCAACCATGAGGGGGACCTAATTGACGCTATCCAGGCTGCCCGCAGCAGCGCTGCAGCTATCATCATCAACCCGGCAGCCTACACCCACACCTCAGTTGCCCTGCATGATGCCCTTGAGGCAGCCGAACTGCCAGTTGTTGAGGTACACCTGTCAAACGTCCACAGGCGCGAGCCCTTCCGCCACCACTCCTATGTTTCTCCCCAGGCAACAGCCGTCATTGCAGGGGCCGGGGCCCAGGGCTACGAGCTGGCCCTGAGCTTCCTGGCCCGCCAGCTGGCCCCCTAGGCCGGTTGCCTATCTGTAGCCGGCCTGCCTCAGCTAGGGATTCCAAGCCCTAAAGGGTGCACTGGCCGCTAGCAACAGCCGGTGAAGAGGCTGATACCTGGGCTAGGGCCTGGCTAATGAGGGAGGAAGGAATAGCGTAACCGGTCTGGCTCTGGGTGGACTTAGCAAAAATCATTGCCAGCACCTGCCCCTGCTCGGTCAGAACCGGCCCGCCAGAGTTACCCTGCTCCACCTGGGCAGCAAGCTGGTAGACCAGGCGGGAGGGGTTAGTTTCACCGGTTTGAGAGTTCACGGTCTGGGTGTAGCCCAGGCCCTGAACAGTAGCCGGCCTACTCTCAAAGGGCCCACCGCCGGGATAGCCCATAAAGGCAACGCTAGTGCCAGCAGCCACCTCTTCCTCGCTGAGGGTCAGGGGGGCTAGCTTCAGGGCCGGGGCACTAATAATGGCGATGTCCTCTTCCCTATCAAAGTAGATGATTCGGCCAGTCTGGGCCTGACCGTCCTGCCCCAGCAGGGTGGGGGTTGTTACACCGGCGACCACATGGGCGTTGGTGACCACCAGCCCGCCCTCAACCAGAAAGCCGGTCCCCTCAGACATGTAATTACAGGCCTGGGCAGAACCAACAATCTGCACCACAGACTGGCTGGCCTGGGTCAGGGCAGCACTTTCAAGCTGGCTGGTGGGAGCCTCTTCTTCAGGAAAGAGCAGGGAGGAAATCTCTGGCAGGGACCCTGCCTGCATGACCTGGCTACGGATCTGATTGACCGTCCCCTGGGCCCAGGAGGGGGTTCTTTGCATCATCCAAGAAATCACCTGGGATTCAGCGGTTAGGGCAGTGACAGAGGGAATAGCCAGGGGGCGCATTAAGAGAACAACTGCCACTACCATCAGGGCGCAGAGGACGGTGTTGAGCAGGCCACCGGCTAGACGCTCTAGGCCCCTCAAGGGGGTTCGGTCGCTGATCTTTCGCAGGCTAGCGCCCAGGGCCATCCCCAGGCCCTGGCCCAGCACCAGGCAGGCGATGACTGTTCCCAGACCGGCCAAGAGATGCCAGTGGGTTGCCACCTGCCCTAGAACCCAGGGGGTTGCGTAGAGGGCAGCGGCCGCCCCCAGCAGGAAGCCCAGCATGGATCCAAGGCTAATAAAAAAGCCCTGGCGTAGGCCCCTGACCAGGTAAATTGCCAAAAGGGCAAGGATAATCCAGTCAAGTATGGTCATCTTCCTCCTTCAGTAGGGGGTGTAGCTAGCTGCCTGTCAATCAGGATCAGGGTCTGACTACCCCAGAATGTCCACAGCCTACCGGTCTAAGCTGAAAAAAGAAGCTGAATCTCAGCAAAATTCTCAAGGATTTCAGGCCAGAAAGGCCCGCTTTAGGTGTCGCCAGCGAACATTTTGAGGTAGGCTCAATAGTAGTTGAATAAGTCACAGATAAAGGTATGGTGTGACGGACTAGGCAGGGAGTAAGCTAATCTAGTCCTGCTGCCCTGATCGGCCCATTCACCATACTCACATCGCCCTTTAGAACCTGATATTAGGAGTTTTTAGAGAACCATGGATATTGAAGTACTACGTCGTGCTCCCCTCTTCGCCTCCCTAGACGACGAAGCCTTTGCAGCCCTCACTGAGGACATTACCGAAGTTGATCTTTCCCGCGGCGCCACCCTCTTCTACGAAGGTGACCAGGGGGATCAGCTCTACTTTGTTATCTCAGGGAAGATGAAGCTAGGCCGCACCTCCTCTGACGGCCGTGAGAACCTGGTTGCCATCATGGGCCCCGGTGAAATCTTTGGCGAGATGGCCCTTTTCGATCCCTCCCCCCGCTCCACCAGCGCAACCGCTGTCTCTGAGACCCGCCTAGCCGGTGTCAAGCATGAGTCTCTGCGCAAGGCTATGGAGAAGTCTCCCAACATCTCTGCCCAGGTCCTTCAGGCCCTGGCCCGCCGCCTGCGCCGGACCAACGAAAACCTAGCCGACCTGGTCTTCTCAGATGTTCCCGGCCGCGTAGCTAAGGCCCTTCTAGACCTGGCTGACCGCTTTGGCCGCCCCGCTACCGACGGTGTCCTGGTAGCCCACGAACTGACCCAGGAAGAACTGGCCCAGCTTGTTGGTGCCTCCCGCGAAACCGTGAACAAGGCCCTGGCTGAATTCGTCTCCCGCGGCTGGATCCGCCTTGAGGCCCGTGCTGTGGTCATCCTTGACCTGCAGCGCTTGCGTCAGCGCTCCCGCTAAAGAGTCCCCCGACTCAGGGGAGAATAGTCAAAAGCCGGGGTAGGCCCTCTCAAGGAGGGACCCTACCCCGGCTTTTGATTGACTTGTAGCCTCAGAGCCTAAGGCCCTATTTGACCTTCTTCTCCTCAATCATGAGGTAGCAGCTGCCTGAACTATCTAGCTTCACCTGGGGTTCAAAGAGGGAAACCTGCCGCCTCTTAGCAAGGAAGGCCACCGCATTATGACTAGAGGCCAGCTGCTCAAGCAGGTACATCACTCCAGGAGCCACCAGCTCCTGGAAGGGGACACCTACCGTATCAGGCTGGTTAATCTCCTGGCCCAGGGCCAGGCTGCTAGGGTCGGCCACCAGTTCCCTGGCGCTGACCCAGCGGCCCCAAACCCCCTTCCCCTCAAGGAGGGAGGGGCGCTGACCTACAGGAACAGCAGAGGTGAAATAGTGAATATCGTAGCGCTTGTGGTAAAAACCCGGTGACTTCCAGCGGGCTAAGGGTTTAAGCAGGTCAGCCCTTACCTTTAAACCCCGCTTCTCTAAATAGTCGGCAAAGTTTTTATCCTGCTGGGCTACTGCCTGGCGGGAAAGCATACATTCATGGCCTATGACCTGCTCAATAGTAGAAAGCTGCTCACTACCGGCCAGTAATATGCCCGTTTCTTCAAAGGCCTCCCGAACAGCTGTCACCACCAGGGCAGCTGCCGCCCCCAAATCCTGCTGGCTAAAGTGGTGGGCCCAGTAGTCACCGGCCGGCCCCACCCAGCCAATAGGGGCTGAATCCTCTGGAATCTGTAAGCCCCCGGGGAAGGCCACCTTGCCCATAGGAGACTTATAGCGGTAGGTCATGAAGGTCTCAACCCCCTGCTTACCGTCCCGGACCAGTACCAGGGCAGCAGCCGGTTTAGGCTGCCGCAGGTAGCTGCCGCCCTCCTCTAGCCAGATCTTGGCAGACTCCTGCTGACGGGCCGGAATAGGGTGGGTCCGCACCAGGGGAATCTTCGCCGTTGCCGGGGCAGGGCTAGAAGAAGCAGAGGAAGGAATAAGCTTCAGAGAGCCTGTATAGAGGGTCTGGCTAGACATGTTCCACAATAATTTCAACTTCAACCGGTGAATCTAGGGGCAGCACAGGAACACCCACCGCTGAGCGGGCATGAACCCCAGCCTGACCAAAAATATCACCCAAGAGCAAGGAGGCCCCGTTGATAACCCCCGGCTGACCGGTAAAGGTAGGCTCTGAAGCCACAAAGCCAACCACTTTCACAACCTGGGTAATCCGATCCAGGTCACCAATGACGGACTTAACCGCAGCAAGGGCGTTGAGCAGGGAAAGGGCAGCTAGCTTCTGGGCCTCTTCAGGGCTCACAAAGCCCTCCTGGCCTGAAGCTGAAACCTTCCCCTGGGCCGGTAGCTGACCGTCAACAAAGGGCAGCTGACCGGAGGTGTAAACATACTGGCCGCTCTTTACCGCCGGAACATATGCAGCTACCGGGGCGGCTACCTCTGGCAGGGTAAATCCTAGTTCTTTGATGCGGTCTTCAACCTGTGACATGATTTTTTCTTCTTTCAACCAGTGAACTACGAGCAGGGGGCAGAAAACCGGGCTCTTGGCCCATCGACTGAGCCCGAACCCGGTTCCTTACTCCTCTATGATTGGTCTGCCTTCTTGCGCTTGAAGTAGGCGATAGGGTTGCCCTGAGTAGGGGCAACCATGTTGCCGGCTGGTGTTGCCCCGCTGGGGGCAGCGCCAGGGAGCACGGCAACGAGCTCCCAACCGTCTTCACCCCAGTTATCTAGAATCTGCTTAGTCGCATGAATCATCAGGGGCACTGTTGCGTATTCCCATTTTTCCATAGCACCAAGCCTAGACCACCGGGCTAGAAAATACGAAGAAGGTGTGACCTTTGAACCCATGCGTTTTCCAGCTTGACCCTATAGACTGGTTCAATGGCTTCATCAAAGAACGTTCGCGCCCGGCGCCGCAGCCCAGGTGACCTGATTCAGTTTATTGCCTTGAGCATCATCTCAGGTTTTGTCGTGGCCCTGATTCTGGTCCCGCCCACCACAGCCCTCAGCGCCACTGTTAACGCCTCAATGAACTGGTTTAAGGCCCTGCCCGCCACCCTCAGCGACGGCCCCCTTTCCCAGCCATCTGTTATTTACGCCAGTGACGGTAAAACAGAGCTAGCCTCTTACTACGCCCAGAACCGCACTGAGGTTGCCCTAGAAGACATCTCCCAGAACATGAAGGACGCCATCCTCTCTTCTGAGGACCGGAACTTCTACGAGCACGGGGCCATCTCACCCCTAGGTATCGCCCGCGCCCTGGTCAATAACGTCATTAACCCTGATAACCGTCAGGGCGCCTCTACCCTCACCCAGCAGTACGTCAATAACCTGCTCATTGACGCTGATGAGCAGGCCGGTGTTGAGGCTGCCACCCTGGGCAACAACAAGGACTACCTTGAAAAAATCAAGGAAATCAAACTAGCTATCTCTATGGAGCAGAACCTCTCTAAGGATGAAATCCTAGAAGGCTACCTCAACATCATTAACCTAGGTGGCTCTAACTACGGTGTTGAAGCTGCCGCCTACTACTACTGGGGTATTTCAGCCTCAGAGCTCTCTGTCTCCCAGTCAGCTATCCTCGCTGGCATGGTGGTCTCCCCCAACATCTACCGGCCCGACATCAACCCTGAAAACGCTAAGAAGCGGCGGGATATCGTCTTGGGCACCATGTACCGGGACGACAAAATCACCGAACAAGAGTACTCCGATGCCATGAATGAAGAGATCACTCTTGATATTCACACCACCCCCCGGGGCTGCTCCACCGCTGGCGATTTCGCCCACTTCTGCAACTACGCTGTCATTGACTTCCTGAGCGATGAAACCTTTGGCGACACCGAAGAAGACCGGGAAAACGCCCTGCAGCGCGGCGGCTACAAGATTGTTACCACCGTTGATGCCAACGCCCAGCGGGAGGCTAAGAAGCAGGTAGAAGCCACCCAGCCTTCTAGCAACAACCCCGATAAGGTCAGCGCCGCCCTGGTCTCTGTAGCCCCCGGCACCGGCAAGATTATTGCCATGGCCCAGAACTCAGGTTTTGGTAACTCTGAAGAGACCAACTTTGCCGATAACTTCTACAACTTCAACGTAGGTGTCTCCCACAACGGTACAGCCGGCTTCCAGCCCGGTTCTACCTTCAAGGCTGTACTCCTAGCCCAGTGGATTAAGGACGGCAAGGGTGTTAACGCAACCATTGACGGCACCTCCCTGGCCTACCCTAAGTCCTTCCGCTGGCCAGCCTCCTGTGTAGAGGGCGGGGCAGTGACCTCTGAGGACGCTGAAGGCTACACCTTCACGAACGCTGAAGGTGGCAACCAGAGCTGGGGTACTGTTGCCTACGGTTTGAAGAACTCCATCAACTCCTACGCCATCAAGATGGCCTCTGTTACCGATGCCTGCGCCCTCAATGACCTTCGGTCCAAGCTGCGCATTACTGACGGCGCCGGTAACGCCCCCTACGAAATCACCCGCCCCTCCTACCTGCTGGGTGGTTGGGAACAGGGCACCACCCCTCTGATTATGGCCTCAGCCTACGCCGCCTTCGCTAGCGGGGGGATCTACTGTGAGCCCCTGTCCCTGAACAAGGTCAGCAAGGGCGACCAGGAGGTCAAGGCCTACGAATCAACCTGTGAGCGGGTCCTTGAAGAGGATGTAGCCAATGGGGTTAACTATGTGCTCAAGCAGGTGCTTGTTGACGGTTCAGGCTACCAGCGGGGCATCGGCCTACCCGACGCTTCAGCGGCCAAGACCGGTACTACCAACAACTCCACCCAGACCTGGATGGTAGGTTACACCCGTGGCCTATCTACCGCCTCTTGGGTTGGCAACCTAGAGAACGGTTCCCGCTCCCTCAACGGCCTGTCCATCAACGGCCGAGTTCTCTCTTACGTTGATGGTGCCACCTACGCTGGTGCCCAGTGGCAGCGCTACATGCAGGCCCAGGCTAAGAACTACAAGACAGATAAGTTCACCACCCCTTCAGCTAAGGTCCTAGGCTACAGCCAGTAAGGAAAGAGGAGTCTATGAGCCCCCTATCGAGCCAGCAGTCTCTACTCAGGCCTAGACCCCTAGCAGCTGCTGGCGGCTTCCTTGCCGCCAGCGGCCTTGCCGGCCTGGCCACCCTGGCCTACGCCCACGTCATTGAGCTCAATAACTTTCAGGTTCGCGCTGAAACCCTGCCCCTGCTGCCGGCCGGAAGCCCTGACTTTAAGATCTTGCATATTTCAGATATGCACATGATCCCTGGCCAGAAGAAGAAGCAGGCCTTCATGCATTCCTTGGCTGAGCTTGAACCTGATCTGCTGATCAACACCGGCGATAACCTTTCCCATATGCAGGCCCTGCCTGACCTGCTAGAGGCCCTAGATCCCCTCTTTGCCTTCCCGGGGGTCTATGTTCCTGGCTCTAACTGCTACTTCGCCCCCACCCCCAAGAACCCGGCCCGCTACCTCTGGAAGCAGAACACCGGTGATGAGGCCAATGAGCAGACCCGCCGCCTTCTTCCTACCCAGCAGATGCACGATGCCTTTGATGCCCGCGGCTGGGTGGGCCTCATTAACCGCTACGATAGCCTCAAGCTAGGTAACCTGCGCCTGGAATTTTCCGGTGTGGATGACCCCCACCTTGAGTATGACCGTCACCCAGGTTTCTCGCCCACCGCCTTTGAGAAGGACCCGACCCCCAGCCTGCGCCTAGGGGTCTGCCATGCCCCCTACCTGCGCACCCTGGACCGTTTTGTAGCTGATGGGGCTCAGCTGATTTTTGCCGGTCACACCCACGGCGGGCAGGTCTGCCTGCCCGGGGGTAGGGCCCTGGTCTCTAACTGTGACCTGCCTCCGGCCCGGGCTAAGGGCCTGTCCTACCAGGGGGATATTCCTGTGCAGGTAACAGCCGGCCTAGGAACCTCCCGTTACGCCCAGGTCCGCCTCTTCTGCCCACCTGAGGCAGTCCTGCTCACCCTCACAGCCCGTTAGGCTCCCCGCTCTTAAAGCAAGAGGAGAAAGGTCAGTATGGTCTCTCGACTTCTAAGGGTCAAACCTATCCCTACCCCTCCTCCTGCCGGCCCTGAGCCCCTCAGTAAGGAGCAGGTCACCCTCTGGCGCTACTCCCGCCCCATTCGAGTCCGCTGGGTTTGCGGGCTTCTTGTGGCCCTCACCGCCGCCACCATCGCTATCTCGATCCCCCAGGTACTGGGCTGGATTGTTGATGCCATGCTCACCGACCAGCCCACAGAAGGAGCGGTCTGGGCTGGGGCTGCTCTGGTCTTCGCCCTGGGCCTAGCCCAGTCCATTCTTTTCTTCCTGCGCAGGCAGCTGGTGATTGAACCTGCCAGCACGGTTGAGAACAGCATGCGCCTGGCCCTCTTTGACCGTTTGCTGCGTTTTCCCCTTCCCTTCCACGACCGCTGGCCCTCAGGCCAGCTGCTGACCCGATCTATGAGCGATTTGGGAACCGTTCGCCGCTGGACGGCCTTCGGTCTGATCCAGATCATCACAGTAGCGGTACAGCTCACCGTCGGTAGCTTCTACATCGTGACCAGCTCCTGGCAGCTAGGGCTTCTCTTCCTGGCCAGTATCCCCTTAACTCTCTTCTGCATCTGGCGTTTTGTGCTGAGATTCCGCTCCCTGACCCGCCAGGCCCAGGAGCGCACCGGTGATCTGGCAACCACGGTTGAAGAATCAGTCCAGGGTCTGCGCGTACTCAAGGCCCTAGGTCGCGGCCCCCATGCCCTGGCCCGCTTCCGGGCAGAGTCCCTAGAGCTCCTTAACCTTGAAGTTGCCCGCGGCAGGGCCATGGGGCAGGTCCGTATGCAAACCACCCTGATCAGCGGGGCCTGCCTCTGTGCCGCCCTGCTCTGGGGCCTGCACCTGGTCGGCAGTGGCCTGCTGACCGTCGGTGCTCTCAGTAGCTTTTTTGCCACCGCCACCATTCTCTTTGCCCAGGTGGAGCGCTCAGGTATGTTGATTTCTATGTACCTGGCAGCCAGCGTCTCCATGGACCGCCACCGCCAGGTCATGGTGGGTGAAGCCGGTGAAGATATCGACCTTCTTCCTAGCCAGCGCGAGCGCCCCCAGCAGCAGGCCGTCTGCCTAGATTTTAAGGATGTCAGTTTCCGCTACGGGGCCCAGGAGCAGCAGGTGCTCAGCGGCTTCTCCCTGCAGGTGCAGCCGGGTGAGATTATTGCCCTGGTGGGCTCAACCGGGTCTGGTAAGTCTACCGTCCTGCAGCTGGTGCAAAGACTGTATGAGCCTAGCTCAGGCAGTATCAGCTTGATGGGCCAAGATATTGCCTCCCTGCCTTTGCCGGTGCTCCGCTCCCAGGTTTCAATCGCCTTTGAAGACCCCCTGCTCTTCTCGACCAGCGTGCGGGAGAATATCCTGCTGGGGGTTGATTGCAGCGGGCTGAGCCGGCGGCAGGAAGATGCCCTGCTGGAGCGGGCCCTGACTATAGCGGCTGCCGATTTTGTCTATCAGCTGCCTGAGGGGCTGGACACTGTGATTGGTGAAGAGGGTATGAGTCTTTCAGGGGGCCAGCGGCAGCGCCTCTCCCTGGCCCGGGCTATCGCCGCTGACCCGGCCGTCCTTCTGCTCGATGACCCCCTCTCTGCCCTGGATGTGACCACTGAAGAAAAGGTGCTGGGCCTGCTCAAGCAGGAGCTGACCGAAACCACTACTCTGATTACGGCTCACCGCCCTTCTACAGTGGCCTTAGCTGACAGGGTTGTGCTCCTGCAGCAGGGGCAGGTGGCAGCGGTGGGCACCCATGCAGAACTCCTGGATAATCCCCTCTACCGCGACCTCATGAGCACCGATACCGCCCTGCCTACTGCCCCTCAGAAGGCCAGCAGCCCGGCCCTGGACGGCAAGGAGGGTAAGTAGCGTGGCAGCAGAGAAGATTTCCAGCGCCGAAGACCGGATCAGCCTTAGCCGCGAGGAATCAAGGGCAGTACGGCAGCGTTCCCTGGCCCTGCTCCTAGAGGTCTTGCGGCCGGTGCGGGGACACCTGCTCTTCACCCTCTTCCTGGTGATTCTGGCAAGCGCCCTGACTACCGCCATGCCCTGGCTTATTTCTAAGGCCATCAACGAGGCCCTAGCCCCCCTCCTTGCCGGGGATAGTAGCTATGCCAGTAGCCTGGCTGCCCTTTACCTGGCAGCAGCTTTACTTGCCGCTTTAGCCACCTACACCAATATTCTGCTGACCTATAAGATTTCCCAAAGGGTGCTTTTTGACCTGCGTCAGCGCATGTTTGAGCAGGCCCAAAAACTGTCTGTGGGTTTTCATGACAGCTACACCTCAGGTCGGGTTATTTCCCGCCTGACCAGCGATTTAGATACGATCCGCCAGTTCCTTGACTCCGGCCTTTCTGAGCTAGCGGCTATGCTGCTCTCTATCTCTTTTACTGTGCTAGCTCTTTGCCTCATGGACTGGCGGGCAGGCCTAGCCCTGCTGGGTCTGATGCTGCCTGTTGCCTGGCTAACTGCCTGGTTCCGCCGCGAATCCGAACTGGCCTACCGGGCCCAGCGGGTGGCCTCTGCCCGCCTTATCTCTCGCTTTGCCGAGACCTTCACCGGCCTAGGGGCCATTAAGGCTTTCCGGGCTGAGGCCCCTTCCCGGGCAGCCTATGCCGATACGGCTGAGGACTTCCGGGTGCGCGTCATGCAGTCCATTAAAATTCATGGCACCTACATGCCGGCCCTCCAGGCCCTGGGCAATACCTTTGTTGCCCTTGTGCTGGTCATTGGCGGCTATTCCATTTTGGGCGGCTCTATGCAGGCTGGCACCCTGCTGGCCCTGGTCATCTACGCTAACCGGGTCTTTGAGCCGATCTTCATGCTCTCGGACTACTACAACATGTTCCAGTCGGCTGTCTCTGCCCTAGAGAAGGTGTCAGGTTTTCTGGCTGAAGAGCCCGAGGTCGCTGAGCCTCAAAACCCGGTCCAGCGCGATACCCCGGCAAAGGGGCACCTGGTCTTCGACGAGGTTGAGTTCGAGTACGTCAGCGGCCGCCCCGCCCTAGAGGGGCTGGATCTTGATATTCCTGCCGGTCAGCGCCTGGCCCTGGTGGGCCAGACCGGTGCTGGCAAATCAACCATTGCTAAGCTCATTGCCCGTTTCTACGATGTTAGCCAAGGCCAGATCAGCCTGGACGGGGTAGATCTGCGGGACCTCTCTGATCAGCAGCTGCGCCGGGAGGTTGTGATGGTTACCCAGGAGGCCTACCTTTTCAAGGGCAGTGTGGCTGATAATATCCGCCTGGGTAACCCTGCAGCCAGCGATGAGGAGGTCTTTGAGGCAGCCCGCAAGGTTGGTGCCTACGACTTCATTTCCGGCCTGCCCCAGGGCTTTGATACTCACCTTTCACAGCGGGGCGGGCGGGTTTCAGCCGGGCAGCGTCAGCTGATTTCCTTTGCCCGGGCCTTCCTTGCTGATCCTGCCGTCCTGATTCTTGATGAGGCTACCGCTTCACTGGACATTCCTACCGAGAGGCTGGTTCAGCGGGGCTTGGACTCCCTGCTGGCCGGGCGCACCTCCGTGGTGATTGCCCACCGTCTTTCAACGGTGCTGACCGCCGACCGGGTGCTGGTGGTCTCTGATGGGCGTGTGGTAGAGGATGGCTCCCCCGCGGCCCTGGTGGAAGCCGGCGGACGCTTTGCCACTATGGTCCGGGCCTGGGGAGAGAACAACAGCACCGAGGGCTAGAAACCCGGTGATTTGGCAGCCTTAAGACCGCCGCGCTATACTTGAGAGGTTGTTAGCGCAACAATCGGGATGTGGCGCAGCTTGGTAGCGCGCGTCGTTCGGGACGACGAGGCCGCAGGTTCAAATCCTGTCATCCCGACCAAGTCAAGACATTGGGGCCTCCCTGTAGAACAGGGAGGCCCCTTCTCTATAGGCATGGCAGCTGGCTTCACCCGGCCAGATAGGCTCTGTGCTAAGGCCTTAGCGGGAGAGCCGTGAGGGCCACCAGATTTTCTTGCCCAGGTCTTCAACAAGTGCCGGTATGAGCAGGGCCCGTACCACGGTGGCATCAAGAAGCACGCCGAAGGCAACGATGAAGGCTAGCTGGACGAGGAAAATCAGCGGGATAACACCCAGGGCTGCGAAGGTGGCCGCCAGAACGATACCGGCTGAAGTAATCACACCGCCAGTTGCTACCAGGGCGGTTCGCAGGCCGCTCTTAGTACCCCGATGCAGGGCTTCTTCCCTCACGCGGGTCATCAGGAAGATGGTGTAGTCAATCCCAAGGGCCACCAGGAAGACGAACCCGTAGAGGGGCACGGTGGGGTCAGCACCGGGGAAAGTAAAAACGTGGTTGAAGACCAGGGCTGAAACACCGAGAGCGGTGAGATAAGAGAGCACCGTAGCCGCCACCAGGATCAGCGGTGCCAGAATTGAGCGCAGCAGAACCATCAGAATCAGGCTGATAACAACCAGCACTACCGGGATAATGAGGGCCCGATCGCGCTGGGCGCTGTCAATAGTATCCAGGTCAGAGGCGGTGGTTCCACCCACCAGGGATCCGGGAGCTGCCTTGGACAGGCTCTGACGCATCTGGCGCACGGTTTCTTCTGCTTCCGGTGAGTCAGCGGGGTCAGCCAGGGTTACCTGGAGCATGATGCGCCCCTCAACTTCGGTGGGGCTGATACCGGCAAAAACGGGCGGGGCGGACTGAGCGGACGCACCCACCGGCACGCTACCGGCAGGTGAGTCTTGAGCAACAGCGGCAATAGAGCTTACCCCCTCTAGGGCATCGAGGGCTGCCACAGCGTCATCCTGCTCGCTTGCGGGAATAATGACGTTAGCCGGGGAACCGGAACCGCCGGGGAAGTGCTCCGCGAGCACCTTCTGGCCGTCTCTAGCCTGGGACTCCCCTAGCACTAGGTCGGATTGGCGCACACCATTAGCCTGGAAGGTGGCCGAGAAGCCCGCGAAGATAGCCAGCACCAGGGCGGTGACCAGCCAGACCCTGCGAGGCCTAGACGAGACGAAAGCTGCAATTTTAGCCCAGAAGCCGGCGGAGGCGTCCTTGACCTCAGATGAGTAGCGGGGGCGGGCGGGCCAGAAGGCGACCCTGCCCAGCAGGGCCAGGACGGCGGGCAGGAAGGTGAGCGAGGCCAGCATCGACAGCACAATACCGGTAGCAGCCACGGGCCCCAGAGCCTTATTAGACGACAGCTCAGAGAGCAGCAGGCAGAGCAGACCGGCAATCACGGTGCCACCGGAGGCCAGAATCGGCTCGAGGGAGCCGCGCCAGGCAGCGCGGGTTGCCTCC